>JBJFGK010000112.1:0-11981 GCA_051892655.1 Prevotella sp.
CACTGCAAACATCAAAGGATACTGATAACATGAAAGACACTATAAACAACAAACGATAAATTAATTTCATATCCATATTTAATATTTTCAAAATCCCTATAAACATTGCAAAGATACTTATTTTACTCGCATTAACAGATTAATATAGGATTAAAAGATATTAAAGCATCACAATACGAGTTCTATTAAAACAAATTGTTACCTTTGCAATGAAAATACAAGATTAATATTAACACTTATGCAACTGCCATATAATGATTTTGGGACATGGATAAGATCCCGTTTCGGAGCAAAGATACAGAAGATATCTGTCAATGCAGGGTTCACATGTCCTAACCGTGACGGCAGACTTGGCGTCGGAGGATGCATATTCTGCAACAACGCCACATTCAATCCGTCTTATTGTGATAGCAGTAACACTGTAAGGAAGCAGCTTGAAGACGGAAAATCTTTCTTCAACAGGAAGTATAAGGACATGAAATATCTTGCTTATTTTCAAGCTTATACCAACACATACGCATCTTTAGATAAACTAAAATCAATATATGAGGAGGCCCTTAATACCGAAGACGTGGTCGGTATAGTAATCGGCACGCGTCCGGACTGCGTTGACAGCAATCTTCTTGACTATTTTGAGAGTCTTAACAGACAGACGTTTCTATGTGTTGAATACGGAATCGAGTCTGCAAACGACATTACTTTAAAGCGCATTAATCGCGGACACGACTTCGAATGTTCAAAAAGAGCGGTATCGGAAACGTCTCAAAGAGGTATTATGACCGGCGGTCATATCATAATAGGTCTGCCGGGTGAAAATAAAGATGAAAATCTCAGACAGGCGGAAACAATATCCGACATGCAACTTGATATTCTAAAAATACACCAACTGCAGATTATAAAAGGCACAAGATTAGAACAAGAATATGCAGATAAGCCTTTTCATCTATATGATGTTGATGAATATATATGTCTTATGGCTGAATATGTGGCAAGATTACGCAGCAATCTTATTATCGACCGCTTTGTTTCGCAGTCGCCAAAAGAGTTATTGGTGGCACCATATTGGGGAATAAAGAATCACGAGTTTACCGACAGGCTTGTAAACTATATGAAAGCACACAACATAACACAAGGATGCAAAGTTGCCGACAAGGTACAGACATCAGAATTATAAGTCTTTGAGCAATTGCAAACGTTGTTTGTCAAGGTACTCGTTTCTAGCCTTAATAACCTCACGCCATTTTTTTGCACCCATATTATGCAAATCCAAATCAACAGTCCACTTGCCTTGCGACTCCAAACGATCAATAACTATACCAACACTAAGGCGTTCTGTCGATTCGGCAGGCTGATAACGTCTATCCTCCCCTTTATCTTCGACCATAACCTCTGTGATAATATTCACATGCGTCAATTCATATAGCAAATCGTTGACTATGCGTATAGGTATGCCTGTAATGAGTTTGAGATCAAGGGCTGTATATGGTTTCTCTCCGGCATCAAAGCGTTTGCATATATGTGAAGCAAGTATCACGCTCAACATAAGGTGATAACGGTGGCTTATGTCTTCTGTTTGTGCCTTGAAAGCATAGTCTTCCAAGTTCTGGTTTGAGTAACACAGCTCTGCGCAAAACAGACATATAGTCCACGATATCTGTACCCACAACATAAAAAGTGGCAATGCCGCAAACGAACCATAGATGGCATTATAGCTGCTTACCCATATCTGTGAGTGTATATAGAACATCTGGAGTCCCTGCATAGCAACACCGGCGAGTATGCCAGGCACTATGGCGCATGAGAATTTGACCTTTGTGTTGGGCATAAACACATACAGCGATATAAAAACCGCCGACATGATGATAAAAGGTATGAGGTCTATGAAAAAGCGCATAATGGGAGCCAAGACGATAAAGTCGTCCAACTGTCCGGATAGTGTAGTGACAAAGATTGAAAAACCTGAAGTAACGACTATGATTATCGGTACAAGCAATATCATCGAAACATAATCCGTTATCGTGCGGAACATGCTGCGCGGTTTCTTTACCTGCCATATATTGTTGAATGTCTGCTCGATATTACTGATAAGCATTATAACTGTCCACAACATAAACACAAGACCTATTCCGAGAAACAGTCCGCGTTTGGTGTGAACAAGATAAGAATTGACAAAGCCAATAATCACTTCAGCTGCCTGAGGCTGGCTTGAGAAAGTGTCTCTAAACCATATCTCGATATATTTGTTGAATCCGAAACCTCGTGCTACGGCAAAAACAACTGCAAGAATAGGCACTATAGCCAACAAAGTGGAATAAGTAAGAGCCGAAGCCGAGTTAATCATGCCTTTTGCCGTAAAGCGTTCTATGGCAAGGGCAAGCTTTTTGATGACATTATATATAAAGAAACGTATAGGCGAAACATCCTCACGCATGACATGCCAAATGTCAATCTTTAAGAAATTGATGATGTCTCTAATACGCTTCTTCACGTCTGATATATGTAATAACGGTTAATAAAAAAGGAAACAGTGCCCCTGTAAGCCGGGTTCTGTACATGAATGACACTCTCGCGACAATCACTGTCTGTCATTTATCTAATTTACAGGTCACCCCGTAACTCAAGCGTTCTACCCTCCGTCGGCATTTACATGTCGGGCGGACAACCCTCAACCGACGGTATACGCGAACTTGCAGCCTCCGGATAGCACGGCTCGCCAGTCACCTGACGACCGGTGGTCTCTTACACCACCTTCTCACCCTTACCATATAAGCATGGCGGTTGTTTTCTTCTGCATCTCCCACCGTCACCGGCAGCTTCTACTTTCAGAAGCGGAGCGTCCTTTGCTGCCCGGACTTTCCTCTCGTGCAAGGCACCAGCGACAGACCGGGACACTGTATCCGTATGCAAAGATACGTCAAGTTGGGCAAATATCAAAATAAATATCGGGTCTCCAATACACTAATCAAAATCGTTCATCAGATCGAAACAAGAGAATTTATTTGCCAAGTGCAGACTATCATATTCAAAGATAAGAGCCAAACGCTGATGAAATCTAATGAGCGATTTGGGTTAAAACAAGCGCCACGACTATTATAAATAAGTCTTAAACAACCTGACAACCGCTAAATCCTGTCCAAAACGACTCTTATCAAATCGTCTATCTGGTTTTTGTAGCCCGTATTGGCTTCATGCGCCACGCGGTTGGCTATTACCATGCAACACGTTGTTGCTTTATGTCCCATCAAACGTGACAATCCGGCAAGTGCGGAACTCTCCATTTCAAAGTTGGTAATTCTCATTCCGTCATACTCAAAACTTTCTATCTTCTCGTTTTGATGAGGATCGGCAAGTGGAACACGCAGCCTACGTCCTTGCGGACCGAAGAATCCACCGCACGCTACAGTCACTCCACGCACCATATCATCGGCTGCAATGCGGTCAACAAGCTCTTCGTCGGCATCTATGACATAAGGCGCAGGGGCACACATATTGCCTGTCCAACCAAGATGATTAAGCAATGCACGCTCCATTGGCAGATCGCAAACAGCATTACGCCCTTCATAAAAGTTAAGAAGTCCGTCAAAACCGATCGATTTTCTTGAACAAATGAATGTTCCAACAGGTGTATTGGGCTGCAAACCACCGCAAGTACCGATACGGACTATCTCCAATTGACGGAACTCAGCTTTTTCACGACGTGTCTTGAAATCAATATTAGCCATCGCATCTATCTCATTCATAACGATATCTATGTTGTCACAGCCTATGCCTGTAGATGTTACAGTAATACGTTTATCTTTGTAAGTACCTGTAACGGTGCGAAATTCGCGGCTTTCAACCTCACATTCGCATGTTTCGAAATGTGAAGCGACAAGCGAAACACGTCCGGGATCGCCTACAAGTATTATCTTGTCAGCCAAGTGTTCCGGTTTTACATGCAAATGGAAAACACTTCCATCTTCATTTATGATAAGTTCTGACTCCGCAAAATATCTTGCTTGTTTACCATTATCACCATAATTTGACGTATTGTTTTTCATAGTGTTTTGTATTACTTGTTATACATTAGATTTTCAGCGTTTCTTATTTCTTTCTCAAACGCCTTGATTTTGATATCCTCTTCTTGCAGACGTTTTTCCAGTTGCTGTATCGAAGTCCCGAGAGTGCGCTTGTCAGCAAGGCTTGCAGCCATGTATTCTTGTCTCATGTCATCAAGTTTCTTGCTTTGCAATGCGTGTTGCTCGCGCATCTCGACAAGACTCACGTACTTGTCTCTGTTGGTCGGCGATTTAAAATCCGCTATATCAGTATAGACAACTTTATCGTTTACGACAAAGCGGATGCCATTGCGCTCTGCTGTCTGCATACGTTGTTTTAGCTCAGCTATGCGTTTCTTGGCTTCTGACACCGACTTTGGGTCATGCCATGTATCTTTTATACTCGACAAATTTGCAAGATTTCGCAATTTATTTTCGCCAAGAGATGATATATCATATACCTCGCGAGATTCTGACGGTACAAATGTATATATGCAAACCTTACCTGCCGACTGTCCGCGTGTCGTTACGAGCCATGCCAATCTGTCATAATCATCGACCAAACAGCAATAGTCATCGGCTTTAGAATTATAGGGAAGACCTAAATTTTCAGGTTTATAGAATCGTGCCGAGTCTGTATCATACATGGTAACATAGAGATCATGACCGCCGAGCCCCTCGTCACTGATTGCAGAAAAGTAGAGTGTCACTCCATCTGACATCATAAACGGGTAGCGAATATCCTTGTAAGCCGGACCAAAATCTATTTTACGCTCGTTAGTCCACTTGCCGCCCAGCTTATCTGCCATATACAGATATTGCAGACTATCTTTACCCATGCGTGTAAAAAACGCTTTGTTACCAAATTCATTAATGTGGGCGGTTGCAGATTTGTCACTTCCCGTCAGTCCGAAGTCAGAAGGATGTCCTATTCTACCCGACTCACGGTTGAGAGGCATGCTTGTCATAAACGTGGCAAAGTCCGTGACGGTGCTATCGACAACAGTCAGCCGTGCCGTTACGGGCAACATGTCTTCAAAAAGAATGTCTGCTCCACTTTTTTCAGGTTCTGCGACAACCGTCTTTTGCTGCTTTGACTGCTTGGCTCCGGGCTTCTTCCGGTTCGATTGAGCAAATGTATTGACTGATAAAAGCGATAATAGTATGTAAAAAAACAGTCTTGACAATTTCATGGAATTATAGATTGATTAGCAGTGGCAATGTTTTCCACGTGCAAAAATTGATAATTGCAAAGATAAAATTATTATCCATATAAACGACACTTGCGGATAACAATTTGTCAGGACGGCGAACAAATTTAACTTTAATTTGTTTCTACAGCCGTTATTCTATCAACTTGCCTTCTCTTTCAAGAGCTTTCCACACCGAATAACGGGCTTCATCGTTCATGTTCTCTATTTTTTCAAAAACATCTGCCATTGTTGAGCGGTGGGATTCCTTTTCATAAGGGCAAAGTTTTACCTGTTTGCGAAATCCTTTTATCAATGCAAGCCGACGCAAGTCTGCTTCCTGCTCCAGACACAGAGGGCGGATAATCGTAAGCGGCATCTTTCTCATGGTCAGCCGAACGGGCATTGTTGAGAAACTTCCTTGAAAAAACATGTTCAGCATTGCCGTATGTATGATGTCATCCATGTGATGTCCGAGTGCTATCTTGTTACATCCAAGCTGCTGAGCAAGGACAAACATCTGCTTGCGTCGGTTCCATGAACATAAGAAACATGGAGATTTACGCTTGTCAGTATCAGGATTGAAACCGGCTGTTATAACATGCAGCGTGACTCCGCGAGATTCGGCGAACTCTTTAAGATAGGTAATGTCAGACTCATATTTGATGTTTGACATACGAATATGAGCAGCCTCCACCTTGAAAGACGGCTTGCTGATACGGCTACGCCATGCCAAAAGATCAAGAAGACACAACGAATCCTTACCTCCGGAAAGTCCGATCAGAACCTTGTCTCCGTCAGTTATAAGTTGGTAATCATAAATAGCTTTATTAAAGCGACTTATTATTTTTCTCTCAAGCTTTTGTTTCTCAGTTGGCAATGGCATGTTTTCATATTTATTTAGCGGTAAAACAAACAGTCAGACACACTTGCTGAATGTTACATAAAATTGTTCAGTATTTCAAGAACTTCACTTCATGAACACCAGATATACGGCACAGATAATGAGAAGAAATGCAAGAATATGATTCCAATGCAGATTCTGACCTTGAAAAAGTATGTTGGCTATGACAGCAAAAACGCCCAGACTGATACATTCTTGTATAACCTTGAGCTGGATAAGCGTAAAAGGACCTCCGTTTTCCTGAAATCCGATGCGGTTTGCAGGCACTTGACAACAATATTCAAAGAAAGCTATGCCCCACGAAAATAATATTATCAGCATCAAAGGCCACTTCGCAGCCACACCCGATGCCTGCAATTTAAGATGTCCGTACCATGCCAGTGTCATGAAAACATTGCTCATCACCAATAGAATAATGGTATAAAGTCCGTTCATAAATATTGTTTTAATTTGAAACCATATTGATTGTCAAACGCAACTATATAGTTTTTCATGCGTAACTATAATACTTATTAAACACAACTATATAGTTTTAATTCAACAACCATGCTTTCGGGCAATGCCCTACTTCCTCATATTCATCAATATCTTGCTCATTTCCTCGAACTGACGACCCATATTCAGCTTATAATAGACATTATATAGAGACTGCGCCCATTTTTCAGGGTTGTCGGGAACAAGGCTGCGATACTTCTCCAAATAAGGCAGAGCCTTTCTGTAGTAGTCAATTACCTTCGTATCCGTCTTTTTGTGTGATTTGGAAACGGATTCTAACGACAACGCCATGTTGATATACGAAACTCCTGCGTTATAATAAACATCAGCAATACTGTCATTACGTGCCAACAACATATCACTCAACTCTATACATTCCTGATAATGCCCTTCGTTAAGTAGTACATTACTTTTGGCAAACAGATAAAGACCGTTATCCTTGTCACGTGCCAGACCCTTATTAATGACAATCATTGCCGAGTCGAGTTTGTTTGAATCGTTATAATAATCCATAAGACGGGTAAAGAAATATTCGGATTCTGATCCTTCTTCAAAACCGGTCAGCAACATATCAACATAGTTTGCAGTATCACGTTTAAGCATATAAACCTCTGAAAGATAACGTAATGTCTTGGCTTGCTGAGCCTTGTCAGCCAACGCCAGCTGCTTATATTTCAGCGCGCTGTCGGGTCTGTTAAGCATATATCCGCAAAACAGAGTCCAGAAAGCGGCATTATCGGATGTCGTATCAATAGTACTTGAATTATAGATATCAGAAAATAACGGTTGCCTATTGCAATCAAGATATGTATCCATCATACTATATGCGGACATATAATCGCCACGACCAATAAAAAACAAACCTCCGTTATACAAGTTACGCCTTATGGCAGATAAATAAGAAGCGTTTTTCTTACGTGATTTTATCTTTATCCGTCCCTTGTCATCGGGTAAAGACTCAATGCTGTCAAGGCTTTCATATGCCAAAAACATCCTACGGGTAACATTAAAGAACGATGATGTGTCAACCTTTTCTTTCAAATAAAACTTTTCATTTGCCACTTCATATTGCGTTCTCATTACGTCTGCCAATGTCTGAAAAAGCTTGATGTCAGTATTATGTATAGAGTCTGAAAGAATTGAACGAAGTGTTTTCTCCGACTTTTCAAGATTAGAACGGCTCTTGATGTTGTCTTTTGCCTGTGCAATCTCTTTCTTCTGCGCAAAAGAAACACATGTCATCAAAAAGAATACTATAAATAGAATTAGACGCATACCTATTATATTATTTTTTATAAAATATCAGTCTGTATTTAAAGTCACAGACTTTATTCTATCACACTATAAATAACACCTCAAAAAACCTGTTTATAATCCTAAGATTATCACATCTGAAAATCAAATGTAGAGTTATCATCCGCTACGGATGATAACTCTACAGCCTAACAATACTTACGTATTATTTTGTCAGGAGTTCAGCATCCTTTGTTTCTGCTGCATCCTCACCGTAAATTCTATAACAGCATGTGTATAAAGAATAAGCCCAAACTTGCTTATACTGCATTGTCTTGTCAAGATCGCGAGCCTTTTCAAGATAAGAAATAGCCTGTTTGTAAACATCAATTATAACCTTTTCTGCTGCAGGAGCAATATTCCCCTTTGCACTTGCACGCTCTGCTGCCTCTTGAGCCTTATACATATAACAGTTACCGATAGAAGCCAACACCGCTACATTATCCGGTTGAACTTTGGCAGCTTTCTCAAGAGATTCTATTGCGCTATCCCACTTATGTTCATTCATATCGGCTTGACCACTCATTGCCAATGCTGTGAAGTTCTCAGGATCCTTTGCAAGTTTGGCAGCAATAATATCTTTAAGTGCCTGTTGGTCGTTAAAAGAAATATACATGGCACAAATCGTGCTGAAAATCATATCATTGCTCTCGTCCTTTGCATATATTCCTTTCAACTTATCAACATAAGCAAGAGAATCTTCATGGGATTTAAGCTGTGCCTGCATAACAGCAAGTTTAATCTGGAGGGCATCTTTTGCCATAGTTTCATCAGACATGGCAATGTCTGCATATTTCTCGGCCTTACCATATTCCTGTGCAAAATAAGCAAAACGCGCTGCATAATATGCCATCTGCGTAAGACTTGCGTCTTTTGACTTGTCGCACTCTGCAAAAAGCGGATATTCTGAGCTCTCTACATATGTTGCAAGATTTTTATAAGCCAAAGCTTCATTGATGCTTTGATAATATATTCCTGCATTTATAAGATGAAAACGTATAGCATAAAGACGGTCAGCATTTGCCTTATGGTACTTAGGTTTTACCTTTCCCTTGTCGTTTGGCTGATTGTCAAACTCATCACAAAGCACGCCATTTTCTAATGCACGAAGTGCCGAAGTGTATAGTCCGATAGTGTCATAAGGCTCTATCTTAGTCTTAAACTGCTCCGCCATCTGATTGCTGGTAATGGTTCCTTGCTCTTTTACAACCTTTGCATAATCCAAATCAACAAGAGCATTGTAACATTTTGCCTTCTGCTCAGCAGAAAGTGTACCCAAATTAGTCTTCAAAAGATTATATGCTTCATTATAATCTTTAGTCTTTGAAATCTGCTTAAACACATCTTGTGCCATAGCAGATAGGCTGAATACTGAAGCGACAGCCAAAATTGCTAATTTTTTCATAATAATAGGTAATTAGTTTTCTGTTTCTATAATATCGTCATTATCTTGCACTTCATCCTCTATGTCAGTGTTTTCAGACGGGATATCCTCAACCGACACGTCAGAAATATTATCTTTTCTGATAGCTTCGCTCGTCTGCGCCCAATTCTTTCTGCTTTCAGCCTCTACAATAGCTTCAAGATCAGAACTCATTACCTTACAAACGCTCGAAATGACATCATTCTTCTTTGAAAGATTGATAAGTCTTACACCTTGTGTGGCACGTCCCATGACACGACATTCTGATACTTTAAGTCTGATAAGTATGCCACTCTTGTTTATGATCATGAGGTCATTGTCGTCTGTTACGACTTTAATAGCAACAAGACGACCCGTCTTTTCTGTAATACTTAGAGTCTTTACACCCTTACCGCCACGATTTGTAACACGATAGTCTTCCACAGAGCTACGCTTGCCATAACCATTCTCACTTACAACCATAATGGTCTCTTGATCCGGTTTATTAACAACAACCATTCCAACTACCTCATCGTCACCCTCGTCAAGGCGCATTCCTCTAACACCGGTAGACACACGTCCCATAGCTCTTACAGTACTCTCATGGAAACGTACAGCACGACCGTTCCTATCAGCTAAAACAAGTTCATTGTTTCCGTTGGTCAGTCTTACCCCTACTACTTCATCACCTTCCAGAATATTTATTGCTATTACGCCATTGGCTCTCGGACGACTATAAGCCTCAAGCAATGTCTTCTTGATAAGACCTTTCTTGGTTGCGAATACAACATAATGGCTGTTTATAAAGTCTTGATCATCAAGTCCTCTCAAGCGCAGGAAAGCATTTATACTATCATCATTTTCTATATTAAGAAGGTTCTGAATAGCACGTCCCTTAGAGTTCTTTGCCCCTTCCGGTATTTCATAGCATTTGAGCCAATAGCAACGTCCTTTCTTGGTAAAGAACATCATCGTGTTATGCATAGTGGCCGGATATATATATTCGGTGAAATCCTGCTCACGACTTTGTGCGCCCTTGCTACCAACACCACCACGAGCCTGCTCACGAAACTCTGATAATGGAGTGCGTTTAATATATCCGAGATGACTGATAGTTATAACTACAGGGTCATTAGGATAGAAATCTTCCGGATTAAACTCTTCGCTTGAATACTTAATTTCCGTACGACGGACATCCCCGTATTTCTCCTTGACTTCTATAAGTTCATCTTTCATTACCTTCTTACACAATTCAGGATCATCAAGTATTGACTGCAAATAAGCTATCAGTTTTTCCAGCTCTTCATATTCAGCATGCAACTGATCCATGCGTAAGCCTGTCAATTGGCTGAGACGCATATCTACAATAGCTTTTGACTGCAATTCGTCTAAGTCAAAACGTTGTTCAAGATTACGTTGTGCCTCAGAAGGTGTCTTGGATGCACGTATTATATGTACAACTTCATCAATATTGTCACATGCAATAATTAGACCTTTTAATATATGTGCACGTTCTTGCGCTTTTTTAAGGTCATATTTTGTACGGCGTATTGTAACTTCATGTCTGTGTTCAACAAAGTATTTAACACAGTCTTTAAGTGTAAGCAATCGCGGACGTCCGTTTACAAGTGCTATACAGTTTACAGAGAAAGAACTCTGCAAGGCTGTCATCTTGAAAAGTTTGTTCAATATGACATTGGCATTAGCGTCTTTCTTAACATCTATAACTATACGCATTCCCTGTCTGCCAGATTCATCATTGGCATTACTGATTCCGTCAAGTTTGCCTTCTTTAACAAGATCTGCGATATATTCAATAAGTTGTGCTTTATTTACGCCATAAGGTATTTCTGTAATAACAATCTTATCATGGCTCTCTGTACTTTCGATCTCAGCCTTTGCACGTAAAACAATACGTCCCCTACCCGTTTCATAAGCATCTTTTACGCCTTGTATACCATAAATGCAAGCACGTGTCGGGAAATCAGGTGCTTTGATATATTGCATTAGGCCTTCAACGTCAATATCCGGATTGTCTATATATGCACAACATCCGTCTATAACTTCACCAAGATTATGTGTTGGAATATTGGTTGCCATACCTACAGCAATACCATTCCCTCCATTTACCAAAAGGTTCGGTATCTTTGTCGGCATAACTGACGGTTCTACCAAAGAATCGTCAAAGTTACTCATCATATCCACAGTATCTTTATCAAGATCATCCATGATATGCTCACCCATCTTTGACAGACGGCACTCTGTATATCGCATGGCGGCCGCAGAATCACCATCGACACTTCCAAAGTTTCCTTGACCATCAACAAGAGTGTATCTCATATTCCAATCTTGTGCCATTCTTACAAGAGCACCATATACTGAACTGTCACCATGAGGATGATACTTACCGAGAACTTCACCCACAACGCGGGCACATTTCTTATATGGGTTAGAACTTGTATTTCCTATGCCCATCATTCCATATAATATTCTACGGTGTACAGGTTTAAATCCATCCCTGACATCAGGCAACGCACGGGCTACTATTACAGACATAGAATAATCAATGTATGAGGATTTCATTTCCTCTTCAATATTAATTTTGATTATTCTGTCTTGATCAAATGTGTTGTTACTGTCCATTATTATTTAGTATGTAT
>JBJFGK010000113.1:0-2940 GCA_051892655.1 Prevotella sp.
CTATTACCATAATTATATTATAATCCTTAACAATTATGGCAGATGAAACATAAAATAGGCTTCATTTTTGATGTCTCCACCGTCGTACAGGTCCGAAAGTCTAAATACCCCACAACGCCACACGACGAGGCAATGGCACTCGGCGAGGAAGCCACAGGCAACGACACAAAGGGAATATTCCACTTTAACCCGGGAATAGAGCAAAAGACATTCCCAGACTACAATCCATACACCATCCGTCGATGCCGAGATTGCGATATTGCTAAAGGGAAACTTAGCTTGGCTTTCATTCCTAAAAACGAACTATGTGCTGCGTGCAAGCGCTTACACCAATGTGTCGATGATAAGCAGCACATTCTGAAAGAACATAAAAGATTATACCAGGAACTTCAAAAGGATTCAGATTATGAAGAAGTAAAGTATGATAAAAAGTCAGGAGGAGTAATGGCTACCCATATTGGACACATAAAGCACTCGTCCGATAATGAAGAAGTTTTCTTTGGGGGGCTTACTTCTACCGATTTGGAAAATAACTGCCAATACACCCTTTATAAAACGGGGCATTCTGCAATTCTGTGTGATGAAAGCAAACGAAAGCCTGATGGTAGTAAATATACAGCACTTGATTTACGTCTTGACGGTAAATTGATGGATATTCGTTCTATAACAGGAACTGGGAACTATTCATGGGCCATTCTATCAAAAAAACAAACAATTACGCAAATTCAATGCGCGTACAGACATTACAGAAAAATCAGATTGCGTGTGTCTTTATTTTGAAGATCCAAATTTATTCAACGAGAAAAAGATACAGCGTTCATTAAAATTCTTTAGATACCACCGTGAAAACGACGGCACACTAACTGAAAAATTTGTAAAGCATGTGTATTGCGTTATTAAGGGCGAAAAGGAAATAAAAATATACGATGTATAAAATAAGACGGCTGCAACTCGAAAGCCACATCCGAATGAAACGAGGATCATCCGAAATGCCTCCCCGTGCTGCAAAGATACGAAAAAATCCGTTACTCAATCAATAAGCAGCGGATTTTTTTCATTACAATGTCATTTTCCATGCAAAGAAGCATGACACTCCCGGCAAAGAAGACGCAGGTTACTCTTCCGCGACACAAGGTCGGGACGCTCAGACAATGGGACCACATGATGAACCTCAAGCTCCGCCTCGGGAAAGAAACGACCGCAGCAAGAGCAGCTACAGCTGCCACGCACATAAAGACTAACTACTTTCATAAAAGTGGAAGATCGTATAGACCACACGGAACCTTTTAAATTCTACCATGCAACTCATAATGGAGCAAAGTTTGAGTGCAAGGCTATAGTAAGGCAATCCGGTTTATATCTTTACACTATGAAAATAAAAAAAAGAGAACTGAACTAAAAATAATAATACGGTTCAAAAAAATGGAAGATATTTATTATCTTTGCAAAAGATAGTTTGCACTCGGCAAATTTAAGACACGTTATTTGTTTTCATTTGCACAATCTTATCATTATATAATATTAAACCTTATGAATATCGAAAGTTTAAGAGACTATTGTCTTTCTTTACCTTATGTTACAGAAGACTTTCCTTTTGATAAAACAACATTGGTTTTTCGTATAGCAGGTAAAATATTTGCAATGATTGATATTGAAGACACTGAGTGGTTCGTATTGAAATGCGAGCCTGAATATGCTCTTGATTTACGTGAAAAATTTCAGGAAATATCAGGGGCATGGCACATGAATAAAAAATATTGGAATCAAATAAACATTTATGGTTCTATAAGTGACAAAATGATATGTCATCTGATATGCCACAGCTATAATGAAGTGGTTAAAAAATTGCCCAAACGCATTAAAGAAGCTGAAAACATTAATATTCTTGAGAACGACAATTGTATATAAATTATATCATGATACAACAAATAGAAATTCAATTGAAAGCAAGACCGCGCGGATGTCATTTGGTAACACGTGAAATCGTCTGCCAACTTCCAAATCCGCTACCAAAGACAGGTCTGTTAAATCTATTCATAAAACACACGTCATGCGCATTAACGATAAATGAAAATGCAGACCCTGATGTAAGAAGCGACATGGAAAAGATAATGGACAGACTGGTAAAAGAAGACCAACCATACTATGACCACACATTGGAAGGCTCGGATGACATGCCGGCACATGCTAAATGTTCTTTATTCGGTATTAGCATAACAATTCCGATAACAAACGGCAGACTTAATCTCGGCACTTGGCAAGGTATATATCTCTGTGAATTCAGAAACTATGGCGGTAATCGCAACATCGTCGCCACAATTTATGACTGATTTTATTGTCCCCAAACACCAAAGCCATTTACATTAGCATGTAGGAGAGCACTCTTAGTAACACATTATTTACTTCACAGTCGGGACAGAAAGATCATCACTTTTCAGTCTGATATTCTCTACGTTCTTCTTGAACCGCTTAAGAATTGTTGTCTACTGATATAGTCTTTCATCTTGTTGCTAAACAATATGTGAACGACATAATAAGGATGATACCTGATTTCATGAATTAAAGCGGATTTTTGTATAAAAACAGATAATCATTCGCAGGTATTCTATAAAGAAAGATTAATGGAGATATTCATTTTTTAGGTAATGACTTGACAATGGTTTTAATTTAAGTATTTTGCTGCTCTTTACTTTCAAACACTCTTTGTATGAAATAGTAAGAATAAATTTTCAGACCGCCTAATAATTGCATAAAAATATCCAAATTTATGTCTCTTTGAAGATTTTCCAATGCACAAAAGAAAATGTACTGATTATCCGCGCAATACCGTAAGGCATAAATTTCGCATCACGGAAGACAACCCCAACATACGGATGAATTCTCTTGCGGACGCTTTCATATAGGAGTTTTTCAGAACATGTAAGCAGCCTTCCATATCAT
>JBJFGK010000114.1:0-11942 GCA_051892655.1 Prevotella sp.
ACTGAGCTATTTCCGCTTATAAGAACTCTAACAAGAGTGCATTTCTCTAAATGCGGTGCAAAGATACGTTTTTTTTATATAACGACCAAAACTTTTCTGCTATTTTTAATTGCGAATAGTTTAAAACATTAACAAACAGTAGAATAAAACACTCTTCATATATTCAAATAAGCCTAAGAATAAAAACATTTAAAACAAATATCATTTACACATAGGCTTATTTAATATGTTAGTACAAATTATTGTACTATTTTAAAACGTATTCTGAAAGAATGGCTACTTTCATCCCAATTTGTACCAAGAAGTTCAAAACGCCCTATCTGTGATGTAGTACGTACGTGTTTTCCTATACAAGGACAAACATCATAGTCTCCAATACGTACAAGACGCAGTGTTTCCGATGCTCCAACAGGAAGTTTGTCTATTGATATACCTTCCGGCAAATTATCTCTTGTTACATATTCATAAGTGACAGGCAAGTCCGCTTTGATAAGTTCGTTCATACGACGCTCTATTTCTTTTTCTTCCTTTCTGTCCGGCTTATGGTCTAATATATAACTTATTTTGCTTTTCTTCCTTTCAACATGTGCATTATTCGATCTTTCACAGCCAAACAAACGTATCATTGTTTGGTTGAGTAAATGTTCGGCGGTATGTGCCGGCGGAAACTCTTCTTTGTTATGCGGATTTAAAATATAATCATTCTCCATATTATCCTTATTTAAGGTTATTTTATATATCCTTCCGCTATATTCACTTATTGTAGCCGGAACAGAACCATTACGTAAAAGATAAAATGATGTTTTCTCTCCTGTCATCAGATCTTCCGCTTCATAATAACCATCAAGAATATTCATACATTCAAACGCATGTTCCGGTATATTCACACTGCAATTAATGCTACATTCCGAGAAATTGGCAATAACCAGCATTAGCGTATCTTCATATTTACGCATAAACGCATACAACTTTCCTGAATCGAAGTTTTCACTGTCCGGGTTTGCATACATCAAATCAAAGAATGTCCCTTTGGATATTACCGGTTCATTAGCTGCTATAGACAATATACGAGTATAGATTCTCTCCATCCTCTTTTCCTCTGCGGTTAATTTCCTTCTGTTTATATAACCACGATATAAAGAGCCAACTGTCCAATAGTCAAAGATTGTTGTTCTTCCATCTATTCCGCTGAAACCTTCCCTATCCATTCCACGTTCGCCAAATTCTTGTCCCGCATATACCATAAACGGGTTTTTATCCAGCAACGCACTTACCATTAATGCAGGGACTGCCTTTTTAGCATTTCCAACAAGAAAATCACTTGCGAGACGTTGTTCGTCATGATTTTCAAGGAAATAAAGCATATGTGCTTTTATATCATCCACACACTGCCATTGAGAGGATATCGCAACAGCAGGAGATTTTCCACGCATTACACTGCAAAGGCAATCATACATACCCACTTTATCATACAGATAATCAAACCCTCCGTTGATATAAGAACGATATAACATTGGATTATATACTTCTCCAATGAATACAATATTTGGATATGAATATTTAACCTTATCTACACTCCATTGCCAGAATTCCACAGGAACCATTTCTGCCATATCACAACGAAATCCATCTATCCCCTTAGAAGCCCAAAACAACATTATATCTGTCATTTTATTCCATGTATCGGGTATTGGAGAATAGTGACATGAACGCCCTCCGGCATCACAATAGTCTATGCCATAATTGAGTTTTACTGTTTCATACCAGTCACATATTCCGGGATGATTGTCAAAATGGTCGTTGCCCGTTGCCTTTGCCGGAAATTCCACATATGCTTTATCGCTTTCGGCTTTTACATCAAAATATGGCTCAAAAGGGCTTCCCGTACAATAATAAAAATTGTTACGTGGCGAGAACCCCATTTCCACATCATCCGTTTCACCAAGATCTTTTATATGATCTGGCTTACATACGGACTTATATTGTCGCGCAACATGATTAGGAACAAAATCTATTATTACTTTTAATCCGGCTTTATGAGTTCGTTCAACAAGAGCCTCAAACTCTCCCATTCTATCGTTTACATCATCTGCGATGTCAGGATCTATATCATAATAGTCTGAGATGGCATATGGAGAACCGGCATTCCCTTTTACTACAGCCGGATGTTGTTTAGGTATTCCATAAGAAGAATAATCTGTTTTTGAGGCATGGCGTATTACGCCTGTGTACCATATATGAGATACACCAAGTTTTTTTATACGACCTAATGTGGTGTTGTCAAAAAAACTCATCTTTCCACAGCCATTGTCGGCAAGCGTTCCATTCTCTTTACAAGCAGTAGAACGATTGCCAAACAGGCGTGTGAAAACTTGATATATTATTATCTTTTTATCGTCCATCGCCATAATTTTAGGCGATACCATGAGCTGTGACATTCTTGGCGATACGTGGTATCATACCTTGAAGCACCTTACCCGGTCCACATTCTGTAAAATCGTCAGCTCCATCTGCCACCATATTCTGAACACAAGATGTCCATCTAACGGCACTTGTCAGCTGAGCAATTAGATTTGCTTTGATATCTGCAGGTTCTGTATAAGGCTTTCCGTCTACGTTCTGATATACGGGGCATCGCGGAGTGTTGAACTGGGTATTTTCAATAGCCACTTGCAGTTCATCTTTTGCCGGTTGCATCAACGGAGAATGGAATGCTCCGCCCACCTTTAACGGCAATGCACGTTTTGCGCCTGCAGCTTTCAGTTTTTCGCAAGCTTCGTTTATTGCCTCTATGTTACCACTTATAACAAGTTGTCCGGGACAATTAAAGTTTGCAGGCACACAAACATGTCCGGCTTTGTTTACTTCTGCGCATATTTCTTCTACCTTTTCATCTGCCAGACCGATAATTGCGGCCATAGTAGAAGGTGCGGCTTCGCATGCCTTCTGCATTGCCATAGCACGTGCGTAAACAAGTTTTAGACCGTCTTCAAAACTTAATGCACCCGCAGAAACAAGTGCCGAAAATTCTCCTAACGAGTGTCCTGCAACCATTTCAGGCTTAAAATCGTCCCCCAAACACAATGCACTGATTACACTATGAAGGAATACAGCAGGCTGAGTTACCTTTGTTTGCTTAAGTTCTTCATCCGTACCATTAAACATAATGTCTGTAATACGAAATCCGAGAATATCATTAGCCTTTTCAAAAAGTTCTTTTGCCAATGGGTGGTTATCGTAAAGGTCCTTACCCATACCTGTAAACTGCGCTCCCTGTCCGGGAAAAACAAATGCTTTCATATCTTATTATGATTAATTAAACGTATTAAATATATACAAAACTGCGTGCAAAGTTAATATATTTTCCTAACACGAGCAAAAAATACCTTTATTTCGTACCTCTCCAGAAACGGTTTGTAATGTCCTGAAAATCATCGCCGGACGCCCGTTTATACAGACGCTGATTGGTCGTTCTGCTTTTCAGACAGCCGAGATGTTCTATATAAGGTCCTAATTTCAAGTAATCAAAATCTGATTTGCATACGATTGACGGGACTCTCTGCCTGCCACTATACCATGCAACTTTCAGTCCGGGATACTCTCCGTGTACAAATCTTGCAAGTGTATTGATATATTCCGGTTCTGCATCTCCACCCATGAAGCATACGCATGTTATATCCGTGCCATAATCATGTATTATTTTAGCCAACGTTATAGGCGTCAGCGGATCTCCTATATCCTGCCAAAGATACCGGCTATGACAGCCCGGGCAATGGCAGGGACAGTTTGAGATATTAATGGAAAGCGTTACCTCATCAGGAATTTCCTGAAAGACGACACCCGTATTTACATATTTCAGCATGGCTACATCATCTTTTTACATCTTGTCCTGTGTGGCATAATATCTACGTTGAGCCTCTTCCTGGCGCGGAGCGGAGAAATTGCTTACACGTTTCAGATATCCTATTATACGTGTCATATAATCTATGTTCTTACTATGGCAATGTGGGCACTCCTTAAGATAACGTTTGTCTATGGTACCGCAGTCATTACAGATTGTATTAGGTATATTGAACGTGAAATAGTTGCATCCTTCTTTAGCTGCTACCTTAAGCAATTGGCGGTATTGAGCTTTTGACAAATGTTCATCAAGATTCATGTGCAATGCCGAGCCTCCGGTAAGATGTTGTATATATGGAGCTCCATGCAACTTAAACTTGTCTATGACATTGAGAGTGTCGTCTTCCACGATGTAAAAATAACTGTTATAGCAGTCACGTGGCACAAAATAGCCGTCTTCTCTATCCCATTTGGCATGTTTGACTCCCACGTTTTCTGCCGGTATCATTTCACAATTAAACAACACATCTTTTGTACGATATTGCTTGTTATACTTTTCTACAAGTCCTAATACACCTTGTACGAAAGACAAATAATCAGGATTGTCTGTTATCTTAAGCCCCATAAACTCTGCCGCTTCTACAAGACCGTTGATACCTATTGTAAGATATTGTCTACCTATATTTATATATCCGGCGTCAAAAAGGGGCAACATTCCATGACATTGCAGTTCCTTCAGATTTTCATTGTAGGCAAGCTGGACCTTATGTGTCAGATCAATAACCTCCGACAGGTATTCTTTATAATCCATTTTATGATTGACAGCATATTGGATACAGCGGTTAAGATTTATTGTGAGTACGCTTTTCGAACCTGTTGACACTCCACCGGCTCCAAGTGTATAGCTGAATCCATTGTCCTGAATCTCATTTCTCAGACGGCAACAAGAGCTTAGAGAATCCGCATTGTCACTCATATAAGTAAAGAATGAATGTCCTTCCGAATACATTTCAGCGGTAAAGTCACCCCATTCCTTGTCTATGACATCGCCGTCTTTGGCAAGCAGGGCCATTGTCTCTACGGGGAACGTAAGCACAGCCTTTGTCCGTTCCGCGTTAAACCATTTCATGAAACGCTTCTGCAGCCAGCTAAGACCGTCCCAATCAGGCTTACTGCCATCAGGGAAATAGAAATCCCCGAACAGACTTTCGAAGTATGGCTTGTCGTAATATGCTATATTCCAGAATACAGCCTGATAGTTTCTGGCTCCGGTAGGCTGGTTAATTGAATAAACTATCTGTTCAAAACAGTCGGTTATCATTTTGTCCACCGTTCGTTGCTTCAACGATAGGTCTACAACTTTATCCGGCTCTTTCCAATAATCCTTGCCGTACTCCATACCAATAAAGTAATTGAGATACATCAAGAACTCCGGAGTAGCACATGCACCGCTCAACATGCTTGAAACCATAAACACCATATTGACGAAACCGCCGCAAAACGATTTCAAATTTGTAGGTGCGGTAGAGTTTCCTCCTATAGAGGTGGTGCCTCCTATAAGCCATGGGTACATGGTTATTGATGCGCAATAATTGGCAAGACTCGTTTCGTCATTCTTATATATAAAGTGTCCGTTCAGCAAAGCAATATATTTATCTGCCAAATCTTTACCATACATTTTCTTTATCCTGTCTGTCAGAAGGCGGCGGTTGAGTCTTATGAAGTTAGACTTTGGCAATTCGCCTATGAGAGTTGCAATATTTTTATGTTCAACGTTGGCATTGGCGTCATATTTGGAACCGGTTGCCGCATTGGCTGCATCACAGTAGTCTGCCAAAAATTTCAACTTTTCCATTGTCTCACGGTCTTCCGTATGACGTTGTCTATACAGCATGAAACTCTTTGCAACGCTATAATAGCCTTCTTTCATCAGAGCTACCTCAACTTGATTCTGTATATCTTCAACCTTAATACCCTCATGTATATCCAGATGACTGATTATCTGAGATATACAACCTAAATCCGCCGGCTCGTCTATTGACTCAAAAGCCTTGATAATGGCATTCATTATCTTGTCTAAACTAAAGCGTACGATACTGCCATCTCTTTTTGTTATGGTAAAATTTTTCATCTTTATATATTGTTTTTAGGAAAGTTTTATCAAGTATTTATTATTTAAAGTTTTCTTTTTTGGAAAACTTTTCATCTTTCAAAATCAAAAAAGTTTTCCATTTTTTACAACTTTCGGATGCAAAGATAGCGCAAACATTATTAACATCAAAATAAATAATCTATTTTTATTTGTATTTTTTTGAGTGTTTAAAAACATGGAAACAATCAAAAAATTCAACGATAAAAACCGAATCATTTAGTTTACACATATATACGGCTTATCATTCTACTTATTATTAATATCATCCGGATTTCACGTTTCTGCAAACTCTTTGCGCCGACATATATAACATGACTCGCAAACCATCGTTTTACGAGTCGTAACTGTACGTTTTAGACATGCTAAACATACTATTTACGACCTCTAAACAGCATAGTAAGATTTGTGAACGATTATATTGGCTTTCTCACAATAGTGGAATTTTCATGTCAATAATTTCTCCGGCGCAAGCCTTTAAAGCTTAACCGCAGAAATATCTATAAGATTGTTCACTATTGCATAAATGGTCAAACCGGCAGGACTGTGTATTTGTAATTTACGGGCAATATTGCGGCGATGGGTAATCACGGTATTAGTAGATATATACAGGTGTTCGGCTATTTCTTTATTGCTCATACCTTGCACCAAACTTACAACAACTTCCTTCTCTCTATCGCTTAAAGACTCCACAGTCGCCGATTGGCTGTTTATCATCCGGGAAATATTGGCGTTTATACCGCTTTGTTTGGTACGATGTTCCAGATTTCTTATGGCAGGAATGAATATCTCCTCCTCCACCTGCGAATGGTTAGCCAGCCATTCTTCATTATTATATAAATTATATAAGGTGGATGTCAGCTGGTTGTTATGACGTATGTCCGTAGGAAGATATTTAATTATGATATTCTTCAGCTCCTTCAAACGTAGGTCTACTTGACCGTGATGCTTTGAGAATGTATCGATATCATAACTGTTATTTACCTTATTATTCAGCAAGTCAACAACATAAGGGAATACCGTTTTTTCCTCATACTGCATGTGGCGGCGTATCTCTTGAGCATATCCATCGTATAGTTTCATGATGAGATGAGCAAGATTGTCTTTCATATCGAGCGCCTCTTGCAATTGAAACCTTATAGCTGGCAACTGAAAATTCAGATAATATTCATGTGAGGCCTTAAGATAATGAAGCAATGTCGGTACAGAAAAGCGTTCTTCAGAGTCAACACTGCGATAACCGTTTATGGTATAATTGACAATGGCCAAAAAGGTAAAAGTATCGACATTCTGCTCTTCACAAACTTCTCTCACGGTCTTGTCACCAAAGCCAAGACTAATTCCAAACCGGCCAAGACTCTGCAATATGTTATAATTATCAGAGATGAGAGTAATCATCTTGTCATCAGCCTCGTATAGTTTGTTATATTTCATAATTAGTACCGTTTTCTATTTACCTACGCCACAAGTTCTCAAATCATAAAAACATGATGTTTTTATCTTCTATGTATAGACTATGGTTTTTTGAATAAGACAACTTTCTTTGCAAAATAACAAAAATTATCTGTTTCCTGCAATACCTAAAAATGATTAATGCCTCTTTTTCCGTCAGACACATATACCTTTAGCACCATCTTTCTCGTCACTTTACGAGTTCCAGAGACAGCATACAGGCCCCACCTCCCTACTCAACATAGATCTATAACAGCCGATACTCCAACGGGCATGGCAACTTGATACCTAATAATAAGTAATAGCAAGAAATACAGGCACCTATTTATTGCCGTCAAAACTCATCAGTCACATAAATCATAAAAAATCATAAACATGTGTTTCCCTTTCATCTGACAATCAACAATCGTAACTTAAAGGTTACTAAGTGTCATTCTCACGCCTTGTTCTGCAGATAAAAGAAATCATATAATTTTGCAACACATAAACAAAAATATTAACAACAAACAGAAAAACATTATGGACAAAGCAAAACTACAAAAATCAACCGTCGGCTATAGCATAGCTACCGTCGGAGACCTTTCCACTTTCGAAGGCAAAACATTCTTGAAAGAGACTTTAGGCACAACTGCCATCGAGCTGTCTTTGGGGACTCTCGCACCGGGCGAGTCTGTTCCGTTCTTTCATCATCACAAACAAAACGAAGAAGTGTATATAATCTTAAGTGGCACAGGTATATTTTACCTTGACGGAAATGAAGAAACGGTCTCATCAGGCAGCATAGTAAGAATAGCTCCGGAAGTAAGTCGAAACACCCGGAACACGGGCAATACACCTTTAATATATATATGTATTCAAGGCAAAGCAAAATCTTTAGAACAATACACTATGACAGACGGAGTCGTAGAACAATAGTTTATATAGCAAAATATAAGACAATAAACAAACATTTATCTCGTTTTTATCTCATTAAGAACAGAGAGAAATTTATAATGATAAAAGAAACATTGTTCCCCGATTGTCCGGTACGCAACATTCTATCAAGAATAGGCGACAAATGGTCTTTGTTAGTTATGCACACGCTGCTCAGCCACAAGTCGCCACTACGCTTTTCAGAACTGCGCAGATCTATTCCGGACATTTCACAAAAAGTATTGACAACAACGTTGAGAGATCTTGAGGCTGACGGATTCCTAATACGCACCGTCTATGCAGAAGTTCCGCCACGAACAGAATACTCACTCACACCACGTGCCTATTCTTTCATTGAAGTCTGCCGCCCCATGATACAATGGGCCATAGACAATTTCGCCGCCATAATGAATGATCGCGAAGCAAAAAACAATAAAACATAACAACATTGATTTTGACACTAAACATATATAATATGGTATATATATTTGTGCTTGCGTAGGGCTCCGGTTCCCTGCGTATCATAAAACGTGTGTCATCTGACCAACAATAAACTATATCACATACACTGTTCTTATTATTAAACAAAATAGAGATTAAATGAAACCTTTGCCTATGTTATATTTAGCAAGATATGAAATCTGATTGCATAAATTATCCCAGACGTAAGACAGAGAGAATAGCAAGAGTATAACCATACTTTTTTGAGCTATGCATTGCAAGAAAGAGGAAGGGAACGTCACTTCCAAACAAATGTTTTCAATATGCCAAATTAACAATAATAAACTTGCTTAAATATTGACATGGCAAGAATAGGTACATTAATATAAACAAATAATACACGTGGGGCAACAAGCGAAATGTAAATATGATATATCACCTTCTTTGTGTATGTAGATATGGCCAACTACAAACCAAACTCCATAAACCAGAACTTATTTTGGCTATAAGCATAGATAGTCATTTGTCTGCACTCTGAAATATAATCATATGTTGAACATTAATAGGGGCTTCAATAACTTTCTAAAAAAAAGGCAACGTGTTATATACACATCGCCTTGTTTTATTAATTATATGATTTTTACATCACTTTGCATATGCAACACTCCTTGTTTCACGGATTACCGTTATCTTAACCTGACCGGGATACGTCATTTCATTCTGTATCTTTGTTGCTATTTCACCTGATAATTGTTCAGTACTCTTATCATCTATCTTGTCTGCACCGACAATAACACGCAATTCACGTCCTGCCTGTATGGCATAAGTCTTTGTAACACCCGGATAGCTCATTGCTATAGCCTCAAGATCATTTAGACGTTTTATATATGCCTCAACAATTTCACGTCTTGCACCGGGACGCGCACCACTAATTGCATCACAAACCTGTACGATTGGCGCAAGAAGAGTGTTCATCTCCATCTCGTCATGGTGGGCACCGATAGCATTTACTATATCAGGTTTCTCCTTGTATTTCTCTGCTATCTTGGCTCCATAAAGCGCATGCGGCAACTCACTTTCCTCATCCGGAACCTTGCCAATATCATGCAACAGACCTGCACGTTTTGCCTTTTTAGGGTTAAGTCCTAATTCTGAAGCCATTACTGCACACAAATTGGCTGTTTCACGAGCATGTTGTAAAAGATTTTGTCCATAGCTGGAACGATATTTCATCTTTCCTACTATGCGCACCAACTCGGGATGTAAACCATGAATACCAAGATCTATCGCAGTACGTTTACCTGTTTCTATCACTTCATTGTCTAATTGCTTCTTAACCTTTGCAACAACTTCCTCAATACGCGCAGGATGGATACGTCCGTCTGTTACCAACTGATGCAAAGCAAGCCTACAAACCTCGCGGCGTATCGGGTCAAAAGCAGAAATAACAATAGCTTCGGGTGTATCATCAACCACTATTTCAACGCCTGTCGCCGCTTCAAGAGCACGAATATTACGTCCTTCACGACCAATAATACGGCCTTTTACCTCGTCATTTTCTATATGGAATACACTGACAGAATTCTCTATAGCCGTCTCTGTTGCTACTCGCTGTATTGTCTGTATGACTATTTTCTTGGCTTGAGCATTAGCATTGAGTTTCGCTTCATCCATTATCTCATTTATATAGCTTGCCGCATCTGTACGAGCCTCATCCTTAAGACTCTCAACAAGACGGTTTTTTGCTTCTTCTGCACTAAGACCGGACAGTTCTTCAAGCTTTGCGCGCTCTTGCTGTTGCATCTTTTCCAGCTCTTCCTGTTTAATTCGAAGAATCTTTTTTTCATTGTCAACACGCTGCTGTTGTTGTTCCACGTCTTGTTTCTTTCGTCCTAATTCTTCTTGACGTTGGTTTAGAGACAATTCGCGTTGCTTCAATCTGTTCTCTCCTTGCTGTATCTTTTGATTGCGAGCTTGGACTTCTTTTTCCAATTCTGCCTTTTTATTAAGGAATTTTTCCTTAACTTCAAGCATCTTTTTCTCTTTAATAACCTCAGCTTCTTTTTGAGCTGCACTTATCATTGACTTGTATTTACCTGTTATAACAAATCGTACAATACAATAGCCGACACATCCGCCCACAATAAGACTGACGATGGCTACAATAACATTTATAATCATTTTAATTTGGTGTTATGTTAATATTCTCCATTAAAAATCAAACAAACTACCCTAACGACTTTTCAATTTCGGCAGTGAGCTTTTTGAGAATATCATTATAAGGCTGGGTATCATTTTTTGCTTTCTCTATCTCAAGGTTGATTGCTATATCAAGCATTGCCATATAAAGAATATCTTTTTCACTACGGCTATGCTTATATAGCTCTGAAAGCTTATTAACCTTATCCGTGATAAGTTTTGCTGCGTTACGACAATACGGTTCATCATCCGGCAAAACATTTACCGGGATATCCGTATCGTATACGTGCAATCTTATATGTATTTTTTTCTTCTCTTCAGCCATCACACCACGCGCTATTCCTTGTCGCTTAGTAGCGTAATACATTTATTTACTTCCCTAATCAGGCCTGCGATTCTATGCTTTGCCGCATCTATATCAGCATCACATATCTCTATCATCTTGGCCATCTTGAGGCTTTCATAATCTCTCTGAAGTTGCTTCAATCTTGCCTCAAGCCCTTTTATTTCCTCTTCACGGGAATCTACCATCGCATAAAGTTCATCATTCTCCTTCTTTAACTTATCATATTGGAGAATCATCTGCCTTATACGTGTAGTAAAGAGCGTGAGTACATTATCATTTTCAACCATTTTCAGAGATTTTGCCTACAAAGATAAATGTTTTTCATCAGATTGCAAAGTAATCTAATGATTTTTTGAAACCAAATGAAATTGAATGATTTAACTTACTTATCTTCTTTCGGCTTTGGTTCTTTCTTAGCAAGTAGCACTATCTGATATACAAAATCCGTAATCCACTTCTCACTAAATCCCAAACGCTTATCATAATTGCGTATCGCAACTATTGTTTTCATGACACCTGCATCTGTGAAATCATTCTTGTGAAATATATCACCCACTGTTTTCTCTGTCATGCGATAAAGAGCCTTTTTAAGGAAAGAAGGCA
>JBJFGK010000115.1:0-2929 GCA_051892655.1 Prevotella sp.
TTGGTGATATGGGAGAACTGGGGGCTGCTACGGCTGCAGAGCATAGCAAGATAATATCTCTTCTTGAAGAGTGCGGCTTCTCCGATGTATGGCTTGTTGGTCATGCTTTTGCTGATACAGACAGCCGATATCGTAAGTTTGCGGATGTTGATGAGGTGAAATGCGAGATAGAACATTGTCGTCCGACAGGCAAGTGCATACTTGTCAAGGGCAGCAACTCCACCCGTTTGTACCAGTTGCCTGAACTGTTGTAGATCGTTTTAGCGTATTGGGGACGTTGTTTTTCTATTAATTATTCTATTTTATATGGTAAAATATGGAATTTTATACATAATGACCGTTAAGCGATAAGGCATTTAGAACATTTTTTGCTTGTTTTAGATTCGGTTTTATAGTTATTATTTTGCACTTCACTTTCTTTATATTATCTTTGCAAATACACCTCGTCATTATTGATTGAGGGTAAGAAGCGAACTGTATTTGCATTTGCTTAACTCAACGCCGTTACATTGTTGTCTGTTACATCGGTTTCGGATAATGATGTGAATAGGGTAGGTCGGGGTGTACATAATTTTATGAAGGCGTTTGCGTAACGCTTTGTTCTTATGCACTGGAATCTCGCAAATTCGCAATGTATCACTAAGAACTTAGCAACAGTAGATGCCCGGGATATGTACAATTTTGTTCATAGCCATTTTCATGTTATACGTGCAGATTTTTTGTGCGTGTTATATGGTATGCTATGATTGTATATATCGGCGTGGGGCTATGCTGTTGCTCGTTCTGTGGTATGGGCAATGCGAGAGCCTCAGTGCTGGGACGGGCAACGTGAGGTTTCCACGCTTTTTGTATATCTTATGTATTGCTATCCTTTATTTTTTTATTTTGCCTGAATAGGAGACTAAGGCACAGCAGTCGGAACAAATCCGAGCAGAACGACGTATGAATGAGAAATTGTGCTTAAGCGTTTATGGTGAGATGTATGTTATCTATTTGGATAATGTAATGTATATGCAGGCTGATGACCATTATACCCATATTTATTACTCTTCGGGTACTCACTTTCTCGTGCCTTTCGGCTTGTCCAAAGTTGAGGTCGCCGTAAATGAAAAAGTCAAGGATAACAGATTCTTGATTCGTCTCGGACGTAAGTATATTGTCAATCTGCATAAAGTGTTTCATGTAAACTCGGTCAAACAGATACTTCAACTTTCTGATGATCATGGTTCCATTACTGCGCTTCATTTGCCGAAACCGGTACTTCACACACTCATGAAGACCATTGAAGGATATCAACAGACAATGTAATTTGTATAACTGGTAATCGTAACGATTTTCATTTCACGAAAAGAATGGCATGTTTCACGAAAAGCACTGAAACTCCACATCTGCCTATTGGCTAAACTTGATATTTTTGCACGTAATATATTTTCGCGTAGCCACAAACAAGACTTACAAACAGTGGTTTATACATATATAATATATAGGTGTAACGCAAATGAAACTTTATGATTAAAACTATACAAAACTGAAAAATTATGGGAAAAAAGGTAATGCTTTCTCTTGTCGCAATGACATCGGCTTCAATGGCGGCATACGCCAATGCTGACTTAAGCGGCAACATCAAGGTTGAAACTCCTGCAGATTGGGGTAACGGTGAGGGACTAACTGTTGAGAGTGGTATTCTTGTTTCTACAGGAACACCGGTACAACAGACAATCGGTACTCTTGTAAAAGGTAAGTACAACCTCGCTGTTGGCACGAAAACAACAAATGTAAAACTTTATGTAAACGGTATTGAACTTGCTGCAAACGGTGATTTCGAACTTGACGGTGAGACTTCTGTTACGATAATGGCAGAAAGTACAAACGGACAACAGTTTAGCATTGGTGATTTTACACTTGAACTCGTGTTTGATTTCACGCAGGCATATACAACGTTGAATAAACCTCTTATTGCTGCTTATGTAAAACTCAATGATAATGATGATTTCTGGTATCTTGAATTGCAGAAAGAATATAATGCAACAACAGGTTTGGCTGCAAGAATAGAGGCGGTAAAAGGCGATTCTTACGAAGTATATAAGAACGAACAACTTTATGAAGCTGACCTTAATAATTCACAATTAGGAAAGGATATAGCAGCTTTTGCAGGTGAAGTTGATAAAGCTGTTGCCAACAAAACAGCAAAAGATCATGCGAAAGATAAGATTGATGAACTTGCTACTCCGCTTTCAAATTTGCAATCAGCATTGAATAGTGCTTCTGATTATGCAAAAGGATTATATGCAGAGCAAGTAACAACCCTAGCAACAACAATAAACGATTTGAAGGACGCTGTTGATACATCTTATGAAAATAAGTCTGCTGCAACTGATTATCCGGCTGCATCTATTGATGAAACGGTTAACAGCTTAAGCACTCAGATATCAACTTTGTCAACAAACATTAGTAATGCCGACTCTAACAAGGATGCTTATGATGCTGTTAAATCAAAAGTAGTAGATGTAACAACATTATATAATAGTATACTCCAAGGTCTTATTTCAACTGTAGAGGGAGACGAATATAAGGATTTATTGACTGGGGCGCAAACAGAACTCAAGGGCCAATATAATAAGATACTTGAAATAGATAATAGCATTGGTTCTGATGGTATACCGGCTTCTGATGCAGCTGCGAAAAAAGACAATAATATAGCGGCTCTTTCAGCTATTGAAGGCGCAATTAATAATATCAACACTAAATATACAGGTAGCTATACCTCTATTAAAAATGCATATGACGCTGCTGTAGCAGCTGTTAATACAGAAGAAGAATCAGTACAAAAACGTCTTGATGCTATAAAGACGCGTTTGGACGGAGCCGAGATAACTTCATGTGCAACAGAAGTCTCTGCTGTTGAAACGGCTATCGCTGCTGTAAATAC
>JBJFGK010000116.1:0-47055 GCA_051892655.1 Prevotella sp.
TTTCTTGCTCATAATTGTTATATATATGATAATTTACTATTTGTGTTTCTGTTATCCTAAATCAAAGTTAATAAAAAGTCTTGACACACTTGTGTCATAGCTCTTGACACAACTGTTTCTTGCGTTTGAACAACTGTTCAATGCAAAGACACAACTGTGTCAATTAAATGTTTGCTCTCCTCAAAAACTATAAACATATTCATCGTAAAGGTTGTTTGTTTCATAGCCATACAGTTTAAACAGGTCAGCTATTAGTTTTTGCTGTTCCCCTGAAATAAGTCTCTCACCCCTCAGACTGCGGTAGAAGTTGTTACGTCCGCCAAGAATTTGCATCACTTTGTCTTTTATTGTCTCGTAGTGTTTCATCCTGATCTCGTCAAAAAGATGTCTTGCTCCTTTGGCAAAGCACTTTATTTTGGCTTCGGAATACATGTTGCACTCTCCATTAGCTTTGAGCGACGAAGGCATCACGGTGCTTCCGCAAGCATTTTGACTTCCTAATATTTCGTAAGCTAAATGTCTGACACATTTGTCTGACTTTGGGCATCCTTCAAGGAAACACATTGTAATGTTTGTACCCATGTTTTTAATCAATTCAATATTATCCATAATCTTGATGTTTTTTTCTTTCAAAGATACAAATATTTCCATATTTTTATAAATAATATGCACGAAAAAATCCCCTAATCTTTATAAAAAAACGCACTTTTCATGGGGCTAAATCGCGTGTTTTTTAACTACTGTCACAGTCAAAAGGTTATAACATATTGATATATAGAAAAATATAAAATATCGGTGACAGTGACAGATGTTTTTAAACTTTTTATTTTAGAGAGAGGATAATATAAGCCTGCATAAATGTCACACACGTGAAAGAGATCTGTATAGACAAGCCTTATTTCACACCGGTAATAATGGTAGTTAAAAGATACATAGGAAACAGAAGATCTTCACTAAACATAAAACAAACTCATGCCGATGCGTATTTGTTTTGAGTTTATTTTATCAAACAAAGAATTTTATTTTGTGACAGACAATCTGTAAGATATCACTTACTCTCAGCAGCAACGAGTTTCAGTCGGCTTGTATCCTACTCATTGACACCTTTAGTCAAACGAATATTATATTAGTTTTAATCTCAACTATCATATAATTCAGAAAATTCATGTATATTTGCATATAAATTAAACAGATTCGAGAATTACGGTCAAGATCAAATGGCTAAGGATTGTTTTTGCAGAGCAAGAAAAGGTATGAAAATGTCTTGCTGAAAGAAAGTCTACATACTCTTTGTAAAATTTGTAGTAATACAACGTAGCCTGATAGATATACTCTTGAACGGGTTGTCGACATTCTTGATGTTGGCAAAAGAACATGTTAATAATTCCAAATAATAGTAATATGGCAGAAATTATTGATAAAGAAAGAGCCATTCGTAGTATAATAAGTAGTTCGGTCAAATCGTATGCTAACGGCTTCTCTACTCGTCATCTTGCAGAAGTAGATGATGAGAATGGAGTAATCAACATGAAGATACACAATGTTTTCATTGCTGCATTGGGTCCGGAGATCCAATATTATTCTGCACTTGCCCGATCTCTTGATAGTTCGTTGGGGAATATGCTTGAGAGCATGGCAATAAGTATTGCTGAACTAAATTATGAAGTAAGCCAGCATGTAGAAGGCACTCTGTATAAGGACAAACAGACTATATTGCAGAGCTGTTAGAACAATATAAACGAAGCAACAATCGTAGAATCCCAAAACTGTCCGATTATAAAGGTATTTCAAGAAAAACTGGTACCGCTGAGACAAAACGCCATGAGAGTGATTACTACCTGATTGATAATGAAACTGGTATGCATTACTTGATTGAACTGAAAATTGGCGGAGACCTTGATAATAAAAAAGCGCGTTCAGAAAAAGAAGCTCTTCTTGAGCAATACTGCATTCTCACAAACAAACTTGGTGAAGAAAATGTAAAAGTATTGTTCGCTACAGCATACAATCGTTATGGAGAAGGTAAGCCTTGGACTCAAGGACGTGTTCGCCAATTCTTCTGTCAAGAAGAACTTTGTATCAGTCGTGATTTTTGGAACCTCGTTTGCAAGTCAGAAAGAGGCTATGATATTGTGATTGACGAATATAAGAAAAATGCTCATTATATCAATGAGGCATATATGGGAATAAATAGAACAAACACATATATGAAGTATTCTCCTTTTGATTGTCCGAGTCTTTATTGGCATCTGAATATTGAATCAGCTTAATTTGACTACAATATGACAAAAGTTGATGCGATAGAACAAGTAATGAAGTCTCATGGTGGGGCTGCCAGTCTTAGTTTAATATATGACGAAATAGAAAAGTATTATCCAGCTGCTAAAGTTTCCCAAGATTGGGCAGCTGGAATACGTGGCGTTCTATACAGGGAATTGAATAGAGGTAGTCGTTTCAAGAAGATTGGAATAAGTATATATGCCCTAAGCAACTATAAAGAAGAAAGTGTTCCTAAAGAAAAGATAAGAATGCATTCTTATATAGAAGGAATTTGCGTTGAACTTGGAAATTTCAAGAAATATAAAACATATACAGCAGACCCTTCTGCCATATATCGTGATAATTTAAGTCTGAATGACTTTACTTCTCTTAAGGAGGTGCCTTCTTTTACTTATTCTCTAATAGTTAATGAGGTAAGAAACATTGATGTTTTATGGTTTAATAGCAATGGTCTAATTTTTCCACAAAAAGCATTTGAAATCGTTGATAGTGTTGGTACACTAAACGGAGCATTTAATAGATGTGCTCAACTACAGAATATTAATACTCAGTTCTACATCGTAGCTCCTGAGAAACACCATGATAAATTTGACAGAACTCTTAATCTTGAAATCTATAAAGACATAAGAAACCGTTTCACTTTCATAGATTACGATGATATAACAAATCTATACGAAGTCACAGCAAAGGCGAACAGAATAGAGTCCAAATTATTTGGGTGAGCCTTTTGTGAAACAATGCGGAATGTAATGCAGCATTGTTTTTCTTTATTAGAAACTACGCATATAGTGGAATGTTTAGATATAGTAGTAAGGGAGAATTTAATGTCCCTTATGGTGGTATTGCATATAATCGCAAATTGATGACAAAAAGTTGGATTATTATCGGTCAAAGCTATTGTTGAAACATTTTGCTAATACAAAAATATATAATCTTGATTTTGAAGATTTTTTGCGAGAAACAAATCCTTCTGAAGATGATTTTGTGTTTTTGGATCCGCCTTATGATAGTGAATTCAGTACATATGCTCAAAATGCATTTACACGTGTTGATCAAGAAAGATTAGCAAATTATATGATTTATGAGTGCAAGGCGAAGTGGATGATGATTATTAAAAACACTGAATTTATTTATAACCTTTACAACAAAGAAGGTATTAATATTCGTACTTTTAACAAGGAGTATCTCGTAAGTTTTGTGAATAGAAACGATAAGAAAGAAACTCATCTTTTAATCACAAATTATTAAGCTATATGTCAGAAAATCTACAGACTGATTTGCATTTGATTATATCCAATTTCACTTAATGACAACGTTCTTTAATATTATTTAGATACATTTATTCGCCCATAAATACATAAAGTTGTAATTTTGCGTTTAAATTTTTGACAACTAAAAAATATTTGATTATGGCTGAAGCTATAGACATAAGAGAACTTAATGTTCTGATAGAACAGAAAAGCGCATTTGTCTCAAACCTTACGATGGGTATGAACCGCGTTATTATTGGGCAGAAACATTTGGTGGACACCTTACTCATCGGTCTGCTAAGCGACGGACATATACTCTTGGAAGGTGTGCCGGGTTTGGCAAAGACACTTGCCATAAAGACATTGTCGCAGCTTATCGATTCGGAATACAGCAGAATACAGTTCACACCGGACTTGTTGCCTGCCGATGTTGTGGGAACTATGATATATTCGCAGAAAGATGAAAAGTTCCAAGTGAAGAAAGGTCCTGTGTTTGCTAACTTTGTGCTTGCTGATGAAATAAACAGAGCACCGGCAAAAGTGCAAAGTGCATTGCTCGAAGCCATGCAAGAGCATCAAGTAACTATAGGAAGTGAGACTTTCAGACTGCCGGAGCCGTTCCTTGTCATGGCAACCCAGAATCCTATTGAGCAAGAAGGTACATATCCGCTGCCTGAGGCACAGGTGGACAGGTTTATGTTGAAAGTTGTAATAGACTATCCTACGCTGGAAGAAGAAAAACTCATCATGAGAGAGAATTTACAAGAATCTCTGCCTAAAGTTACTCCGGTCATCGGTGCGGAAGACATTATAAATGCCAGAGAAGTGGTTAGACAGGTATATATTGATGAGAAAATTGAACAGTATATAGCCGATATCGTGTTTGCAACAAGATATCCGGAGAAGTATGGCTTGCCTGAATTGAAGAACCTCATAACCTTTGGAGGAAGTCCAAGAGCCAGCATCAGCCTTGCTAAAGCGGCAAGAGCATACGCTTTCATAAAGAGAAGAGGCTATGTGATACCTGAAGATGTGAGAGCAGTGGCGCATGATGTGCTCAGACATAGAGTAGGTCTCTCATACGAGGCTGAGGCAACCAACGTTACGAGTGAACAACTTGTAAGCAATATACTAAACAAGGTGGAAGTGCCTTGATAACAAAAACAAGGCATGAAAACGATATTGCCATAGACTTTTCAAACATTCTTAATTATTGGACATGGATACCGGTGAAATTCTCAAAAAGGTAAGAACCATAGAGATAAAGGCTCGCGGACTTAGCAATAATATTTTTGCAGGTCAGTATCACTCTGCTTTCAAGGGTAGGGGAATGGCTTTCAGCGAGGTTAGAGAATACCAGTATGGTGATGACATACGCGATATAGACTGGAATGTCTCCGCCCGTTTCCACAAGCCTTATGTTAAAGTGTTTGAAGAGGAAAGGGAACTCACCGTCATGTTGCTTGTTGATGTCAGTGGTTCGCTGGATTTCGGTACCGTAAAGTCGGTTAAAAGAGATGTCGTTACAGAAGTGGCAGCCACACTTGCGTTCAGCGCAATACAGAATAACGACAAGATAGGCGTGATATTCTTCTCGGACAAGATTGAGAAATACATTCCGCCGAAAAAAGGACGCAAACATATACTCTTTATAATTAGAGAAATGCTTGATTTCAAGCCTCAAAGCCGTAAGACAGATATTAGACAGGCTGTGGAATTCCTTACAGGTGTGATGAAGAGAAAATGCACTGCATTCCTGATGAGTGATTTCTACGCTCAAGGAGAATTTGAAAAATCGCTTACTATCTGTAACAGAAAACACGATTTGGTGGCATTGCAGGTGTATGACCATAGAGATGTGGAATTGCCCGACATAGGACTAATGAAAGTGAAAGATGCTGAATCAGGGCACGAGATGTATATAGATACGAGCGACAGAAAGCTAAGGGCGGCTCACGCCAATTATTGGAAAAGCCGTCAGAAGATGTTGACTGATATATTTAACAACTCCAATGTTGATAATGTCTCTATCGCCACAAATCAAGACTATGTTAAAGCGTTGATGCAACTATTTGCCATGAGACGATAAACATATCCGGCAATTATGTAGTGAATATAGATGAGTGCAACGGTTATAATGAATAATGTAGTGATGAACAATATATTTAAATCGGTCATTAATGTTTTTTTGAAAGTGAATTCTTATTTCTCAATAAAAAGAAATATGTTTTCATTGGCTAATCCGGTAGGCGGTTCGTACTATAGTATGCTCTTTATAATTATGCTTATAATCAGTGTGTTACCGGTAAACGGTCAAGTTTCTGTCGAAGCTTGTATAGACTCATTGCAGATACTTGTAGGCGAACAGACAGATCTCGTAGTTACAGTTAAGGCACCTAAACAAGCACGTATAACGTTTCCTGTTTTTCAGCCCTCACAATATATTACTTCCGGACTGGAAGTATTGGATTGTACTAAAGGAGACACAACGGTTCTCGATAATGACAAAGTAGCTGTAACACGCAAATATACACTTACATCGTTTGATGAAAATCTGTATTATATACCATCCTTAACTGTTTCAGTCAACGGCAAGAAATATAAAACATCCAATCTTGCGTTAAAAGTGTTGTCTATACCGGTTGACACACTTCACCCTGAGAAGTTCTTCCCTCCCAAAGATGTCCAAGACAATCCCTTTGAATGGGATGAATGGTCTTCTCTGTTCTGGTTGAGTGTGGTAATCATGATACTTTCGGTAACATTGTATTATCTATGGACAAGGTTGAAACAGAACAAGCCCGTAATAGAAAAGGTAAGGTTTGTCAAACATGTGCCTCCTCATCAGAAGGCTTTGACAGAAATAGAACAACTGAAAAACAATGCCGGTATCATCAATGACAATCAAAAAGAATATTATACCCGTCTGACAGATGTCTTGAGAAACTATATCAGAGAGAGATTTGGCTTTAACGCAATGGAGATGACCAGCACGGAAATAATTCTGCGCCTTCAAAACGAGAAAGACAAAGGTATGATAGACGAACTAAAAGAACTGTTTACAACGGCAGATTTGGTAAAATTCGCCAAATATTCGGCTCTTGTAAATGAAAGTGATGCCAATTTGGTCAATGCCATTGATTTTATTAATACAACAAAACGTGAAGAAAAAACAATAGTAGAAGAAATTAAATCAACCCTTTCCGATAATGAAAAGAAGAACATTCGCTCACGAAAGTCGTTGAAAACAACGATGCTTTTGCTTGCAATTGCGATATTTGCACTTTTGGCATGGGTGGTTTATGAAATTTATTTATTGTTTTAGATAAAGGTGTGTCAGATATGGAATTTGTCAATAAAGAATATTTCCTGCTACTGTTATTGCTGATACCTTATATTATTTGGTATTTGCTATATAGAAAGAAGAGTGAACCCACAATGTTGATGAGTGACACTCTTGCTTACAGATATGCTCCGCAGAGTTGGAAAATACGTCTTATAGGACTTCCGACAATATTGCATGTGCTCATATTTATATTATTGGTTATAATACTCGCACGTCCGCAGACCAAGAGCAGTTGGGGAAACAGGCAGGTTGAAGGTATAGATATAATGCTTGCGGTGGATGTCTCGACAAGTATGCTTGCAGAAGATTTGAAACCAAACAGAATAGAAGCGGCAAAAAGTGTGGCGACAGAGTTCATTTCAGGACGTCCTGATGACAATATTGGTCTTACGATATTTGCAGGAGAGGCCTTTACACAATGTCCGATGACGACAGACCATTCGTCGCTTGTCAATCTATTGAACAATGTAAGGGCTGATATAGCAGCAAGAGGACTTATCAATGACGGAACAGCCATTGGTATGGGACTTGCAAGTGCCGTTAGTCGTCTGAAAGATAGTAAGACAAAAAGCAAAGTAATAATATTGCTAACCGATGGCAGCAACAATATGGGTGACATATCTCCTCTTACAGCTGCCAATATTGCCAAAAGCATGGGTATAAGAGTCTACACCATAGCAGTGGGAAGCAAGACTCTTGCTCCATATCCTATGAACGTAGGGGGGACTGTGCAGTATGTAAACATGAAAGCTGATGTAGATGTCAAGACTCTTAGTGAGATAGCATCTATCGCGGATGGACAATTCTATCGGGCAACCAATACCGAAGAATTGAAAAAGATATATAGTGATATAGACAAATTGGAGAAATCCAAACTCAATGTCAAGAAATTCTCCAAGCACTATGATGCATATCAGCCCTTTGCAGTGGCTGCGTTAATCATGTTGTTGTTGGAAATAATACTGAGACTCACGGTTTTCCGTCGTATACCATAAAAAAGAAAAGCCATGTTCAGATTTGAAGATAGTACATATTTATATCTGTTGGTTCTTATACCGTTGTTTTTTCTGATAAGGCTTGCAACCTTAAGACAGCGCAAGAAGCGTTTGAAGTCTTTTGGTAAAACTACACTTGTCAGAAATATGATGCCGGATGTGTCCAGTTTTAGGAGGACTTTGAAGTTCTGGATACTGATGTCGGCATTAGCCTTGACCATAGTGATGTTGGCACGTCCGCAGATGGGAACAAAGATCAGTCAGGATGAGCGTAGCGGTATTGAGGTTATAGTTGCAATGGATATCAGTAACTCAATGCTGGCAGAAGATGTATTACCTTCAAGGCTTGACAGGAGTAAGATGTTGCTTGAGAATATGGTAGAACATTTCAGTGATGATAAAGTCGGTCTGGTTGTTTTTGCAGGTGACGCTTTTGTACAATTGCCGATAACAAGCGATTATGTGTCTGCCAAAATGTTTCTTCAGAATATAACACCATCATTGATAACTACTCAAGGTACGGATATTGCAGGTGCGATTTCTGTAAGTATGAAGAGTTTTACGCAACAGAAAGATATTGGCAGAGCAATAGTTCTTATTACAGATGGCGAAGATCACGAAGGTGGTGCAATAGAGGCTGCAAAAGATGCAAAGAAGAACGGCATGCATGTGTTTGTGCTTGGTGTTGGCTCTTCTAAGGGGTCTCCCATTCCCGACGGCAATGGCGGATATTTGAAAGACAATACGGGTAATGAGGTTATGTCAGGTCTTAATGAAGACATGTGCCGACAGATAGCATCGTCGGGCGGTGGTGCATATATTCATGTCGATAACAGTAATAGTGCGCAAAAGAAACTTGATAGCGAACTTGCACGTTTGCAGAAAGGAGACCTTGAAACTGTCGTATATAACGAATATGCCGAACAGTTCCAAGCAGTGGCATTATTAGTCTTGTTGCTGCTTATTGCCGAAGCTTTGATAATGGAAAGTCGCAATCCGTTGTTGAAAAGACTTAAGCTCTTCAAACCACGTAAAAGATGATATTATATGTAACAGAAATACGGATATAAAAACAACAGAGTCTTGATATAGACTTATGAAGATATTTATATAGAAACAGAAGTGAAGAATCTTATATCAACTATAATGTTATTATGTTGTGTCTTTGTCGCTCAGGCGCAGACCGACAGAAAATACATACGAGATGGCAATCGTCTGTATCATGGACGTGATTTTGCAAAGGCTGAAACAATGTATCGTAAGGCTATTGCAGATAATCCCTACAATGCACAAGCAATCTATAATCTTGGCTGTGCGTTGATGATGCAGAATAAGGATTCGGCAGCGGTAGAGCAATTTCAGAATGTTGCCAAAATAGAGAAAAACAAGCAAAGACTCTATAAATCATATCATAATATAGGAGTTATATGCCAGAATCATAAGATGTATGCCGAAGCAATTAAAGCGTATGAGCAAGCATTGCGTAACAATCCCGGAGATAATGAGACGAGATATAACCTCGTGTTATGTAAGAAGTTGAACAAGAACAAAAACGACAAAAAACAAGATAATAAGAACGATAAAGACAATAAGAACAATAACAAAAATCAAAATAAAGACAAGAATAAAGACAAGAACGACCAAAAGAGCAAAGAAAACCAACAGCAGATGAGCAAGGATAATGCCGAACAATTGCTCAATGCTGCAATTCAGAATGAAAGAATGACGCAGCAACGCATGAAACAGGCAATGAGAAAGCCTTCTTCATCAAAACGTTTGCAAAAGAATTGGTAAGTTGATGTCATAAAAGTGCAAATATCATGAGAAGATATATATTGTTCCTTTTTTATATATTTATTGTAGTCACAACGGCAACTGCACAACATCTCACTGTAAATGTTGTTCCTAATGTTGCGGCAGGAGAAAATGTAAGACTATCTTACACGATTGATACTCAGAATGTAGAAGATTTTGTCATAGGAAACATACCTGAAGAACTTGAAATGATAACGGGACCGTATGTGTCATCACAGTCAAGTTACAGGATGATTAACGGACATACGAGCAGCACTTCTTCCAAAACATTTACCTATATACTATATGCAGGTAAGAGCGGTACATATACAATACCTTCTGCTTATGTCGTTGTTGCCGGGAAAAAAATATATTCAAAACCGGCAAAGATAAAGGTTTCAGGTCATGCACATCAAAGTTCAAGTGCACCACGTATGCATGATGAGTATGACAATGAGCCACACATGAGAAATGCAGGCTCGCCGATAACAGGCAATGACCTGTTTATAAAGGTTAGTGCAAATAAAAAGACAATACACGAACAAGAAGTTATCATTCTTACATATAAAGTTTATTCTCTTGTAGATCTTACATATCTTGAAGGCAATATGCCGGATCTGACAGGCTTTTATACTCAGGAGATACCTTTGCCACAACAAAAATCGTTTCATATAGAACGTGTTAACGGTAAGCCATACAGATGTGTAACATGGAAACAATATGCCATGTATCCTCAAAAGACGGGAAAATTGGAAATTCCAAGTATCACTTTTACCGGAACTGTGGTTCAGCAGAACCGCAATATAGACCCTTTTGAGGCAATACTTAACGGTGGCGCGGGTTATGTGGAGGTAAAACGCAAGATACAGGCACCGGGACTAAGCATCGATGTCAAACCTTTACCAACTCGTCCGGCTAATTTTTCAGGTGGAGTAGGTAAGTTTGATATAAGCGCGCAGATAAATAAAAAGGAAGTCAAGGCCAATGACCCTGTAACGGTCAGAGTCGTTGTAAGTGGTATCGGTAATCTTAAACTGCTGAAACAGCCACAGTTAAAGTTGCCAAAAGACTTTGATAAATATGATGCCAAGATAACTGACAAGACAAGACTTACATCAAACGGAGTGGAAGGTAATATGATTTACGACTTTCTTGTTGTACCGAGAAATCAAGGAAAATATGAGATACCACCTGTGGAAATGACATATTATGACTCGTCTGCCAATACTTATAAGACGATAAAGACTCAGTCGTTTACGCTTGATGTGGAAAAAGGAAGCGGAAACAGCTCTACCGCTGAAACCACATCGTTGGAGAACAAAGATATCAGACCTATAAAAGAGGGCAAAGCATCTGTTATAGATACAGACAACACATTCTTTGGTTCGGCGTCCTATGTTACTGTATTAACGCTGTTGTTTGTTTCTTTTGTCATACTTCTTGTCGTATTCCGTAAAAGAGCCGTTCAGAATGCCGATATTGCAAGTCTTAAGGTCAAGAAAGCAAACAGAGTGGCACGTAAACGTCTGAAAGTGGCATCCCGATTAATGGCATCCAATCAGCGTGACAAGTTCTACGACGAGGTGTTAAGAGCTCTTTGGGGATATGTAGGTGACAAACTTAGAATACCTGTAGAACAACTTAATCGTGAAAATATATCGGAGAAACTGTCATTACGCAATGTTGATGAGGAAACGACAGATATGTTTATCAATGCTATTGATGAATGTGAGTATAACAGATATGCTCCCGGAGATATCGGAGGAAATATGAGTCAGACATTTAAAGCAGCCATTACAGCTATTGTGGAGATTGAAAATACTCTCAAACATAGTAGTAAAAGAACATCGACAGCAAGAATGTTGATGTTAATGATCCTTTTGGTTCCGTTATGTGTTACAGCAGCAACAAAACAGAGCGCAGACAGCGAATACAAAAAAGGTAATTACCAGCAGGCGATAAAGGAATATGAAGAACTGCTGAAAAAGGGTGCCAGCGTAAAATTATATTATAATTTGGGCAATGCATATTATCGGACCGACAATATAACACGGGCTGTGCTTAACTACGAGAGGGCTTTGCTGCTTTCTCCCGGTGATGATGACATAAGGTTTAACTTACAAATGGCTCGTTCAAAGACTATAGACAAGATCTCTCCACAGCCAGAAATGTTTTTTGTTACATGGTATAAAGCTGTTGTCAATATTACAAGTATTGACGGATGGGCAAGGTTATCTGTTATAAGCATATCTCTTGCATTGATATTAACCCTATGTTATCTTTTTGGAAACAGTCTTATGTTGCGTAAGACAGGCTTCTTTGGAGGTTGTTTCTTTATGCTGGTGTTCATATTGAGTATAGTTTTCGCCAATGAACAGAAGGCTATTTTGACCAATCGCTCGGGAGCAGTTGTCGTTTCTTCATCAGTAGCATTGAAAAAAACACCGGTTGCGTCAAGCGATCAGACTACAATTATACATGAAGGTACACGTGTTACGATTAAAGACGATACAATGAAGGACTGGAAACAGGTGCAGCTTGAAGACGGCAGAGAAGGTTGGCTGCAGACGTCTCAAATAGAAAGGATTTAAAAACTATATACTTTTATCACAAAAACATAGTGTTTAAGATATAAAAACATGGTGTTTAGGATACAGAAACATAGTGTTTACGATTACAAAAGATAGTATTTACAGATGCCATTCCCGAATAATATAGACCATGACTTGTTGTTTTTGCTCAACGGAAGCGATTCGCTGTTCGTTGACAATTTGGCATTGCTGCTTACTTCCGGTATTACTTGGATACCGATATATGTGTCTTTGCTTTATGTCATAATAAAAAACAATGACACAATGAAGCAGATAATGCTTGTTCTGGCATGTGTTATATTATGCATAATATTATCAGACGGAGTCGCAGACTTTATAGTAAAGCCTTTGGTTGCACGAGAACGTCCCTCTTATGACCATGCAATAAAGTATTCAGTCAAGATTGTTAATGACATGCGCGGCTCAGGATACAGCTTCTTTTCCGCACATGCATCAAACACAATGTCCATTGCCATGTTTGTATCTCTTTTGATGAGAGACCGTCGTCTGGTCATTACGATGTTTGTATGGTCGTTAATAAACTGCTGGACTCGTCTGTATCTTGGTGTCCATTATCCTACTGATATATTGGCAGGCATGCTTTGGGGGCTTTTTACAGGCGTATGTGCATACATTGTATATTTCAGAGCATACCTCAAAATGTATCCCGGATTTAATTATATATCATCACAATATACAAAAACAGGCTACAATCGCAATGACATAGATTTGGTTTTGGTTGTCTTTATTATGTCTTTGCTGTATTGTATCATACGAGCATTAATTATATAAAAGAAATGATAGATACAAAACATATACATATCAGTGATTATAACTATGATTTACCTGACAGCCGTATTGCAAAATTTCCTGTCACAAAAAGGGATCATAGCAAATTGCTGATATATAATAAGGGACAGGTGTCTGAGGATATGTTCTACAATCTGCCCGATTATCTTCCTACAAATGCCCTCATGGTCTTCAACAATACACGTGTTATACAGGCCAGAATACACTTCCGTAAAACAACAGGTGCATTGATTGAAGTCTTTTTGTTGGAACCGGCATGTCCTTCTGATTATGAATTGATGTTCCAAACAAGGGGCGAATGTTCTTGGCTTTGCATGGTCGGCAACTTGAAAAAATGGAAAGAAGGGGTGCTGACACGTACCATTACCATTGCCGGAAAGCCTGTTGACATTATTGCCGAGAAAGTTTCGGAACATGGAACGAGCCATCTTGTTAAGTTTATGTGGACAGATAATTCGGTCTCGTTTGCAGAGATAATAGACGCAGTAGGCGAGTTGCCTATACCTCCATACCTTAATCGTGATACTCAAGACAGTGATAAGGAAACCTATCAGACAGTTTATTCCAAAATAAAGGGCAGCGTGGCGGCACCAACTGCCGGACTGCATTTTACCGATGAAGTATTGGCGCATATAGATGGGCATGGTGTTGACCGTGAAGAACTCACTTTACATGTCGGAGCCGGTACTTTCAAGCCTGTGAAGAGTGAAGATATATCAGGACATAGTATGCATGTGGAGTATTTCAGTGTGAAAAAATCTACAGTAAAAAACCTTATTGAGCATGGTGCAGAGGCTATAGCGGTAGGAACAACAAGTGTCCGGACACTCGAAAGTCTCTATTATGTAGGCTTACGTCTGGCAGATAATCCTGATGCAAGCGAAGATGAGTTACGCATAGAGCAATGGGAGCCTTACGAAACACCTTGTACGATAACGCCGGCAGAGGCTTTGAAAAACATCATGGACTATATGAACCGTAATTCTCTCAATACTTTTCATGGCAGTACACGCATCATTATAGCTCCGGGATATGATTATAAGATTGTAAAAATGCTTGTTACTAACTTTCATCAGCCAAAGAGTACTCTGCTTTTGCTTGTCAGTGCATTCGTAAAAGGCGATTGGAAGACAATTTATAATTATGCTCTGAACCACGAATTCAGATTCTTAAGTTATGGAGACAGCTCGCTTATTATTCCATAAAAGGTAGGTAACGGTCGTAATAAGTGGCATTTTAAAACGTTATATATTTATATAATTGATTCTATTTAACAACGATAATATAATTATGAAGATAGGAGATAAGGTTAGATTCCTTAGTGAGACAGGCGGAGGTGTTATTGCCGGATTTCAAGGTAAGGATGTTGTACTCGTAGAAGATGAAGATGGCTTCCAGATACCTACATCAATAAAGGATGTTGTTGTTGACGGCGGCGATGATTATGATATCACTCCCGATTACGGCAAACAAAATACAGACGCAGAAAAAAAGGAGATAGAACCTGCAGATATGCCGATTACGTTTAAGGCGGCTCCGGAAGAGCGTCGCGGTGGTGATGTTTTGTCCGTCTATCTCGCATTTGTTCCTATGGATATCAAGGAACTTACCCGTACAAGGTTTGAAGCATATATGGTCAATGATAGCAATTTCTATGTCAGATATGCCTATTTTTCAGCAGAAGGCAATGCTTGGCATTTGCGTCATACGGCAGAAGTGGAACCCAATACGAAGTTGTTTATAGAGGAGTTTGATCGTGAACAGCTAAGCGAACTTGAGCGTGTGTCAGTCCAAATTATAGCTTACAAGCGTGACAAACCATTTCTTCTCAAGCCGGCGATAGATGTTACGATGAGGATAGACACGGTGAAATTCTACAAATTACATACATTCCGCGAGAATGATTTCTTTGAACAGGATGCGCTGATATATCCTATTGTTGAGCAAGACCGCCCTGTTAGAACTCTCGTTGTTGATGCAGAGCGATTGAAAAGTGAACTTGTAGGGAAAATTAAGACTGATACTGTGAAGACAAGCACAGTGGTTGAGTCCGGCAAAAAAGATAAAAACAGTCCTTTAGTGATAGACTTGCATGCCTCATCTTTGCTTGATACAACATCAGGAATGACATCGGCGGATATTCTTAAATATCAAATTGACACGTTCCGTAAGACAATGGAACAGCATAAAGGGCATAAAGGCACAAAAATCATATTTATTCATGGCAAGGGAGAGGGTGTGTTGAGACATACAATTATTCATGAACTAAACTATCGTTATAAGAATTGCACCTACCAAGATGCCTCTTTTAGAGAGTATGGTTATGGAGCTACTCAAGTCACGATAAAGTAAAAAAAGAAAAACTATCAAGTATGCAAAACGGATATATTAAGGTTGCGTCAGCCGTACCGTCGGTAAGAGTCGCAGATTGTGATTATAACATCCAGCAGATAGAGTCGCTGATAGCACAGGCAGAAGGTAAAGGTGTCGAAATAATAGTGTTTCCGGAGTTATCCGTTACAGGATATTCTTGCCAAGACCTGTTTTGTCAGTCTATACTTGTAGAACAGACAGAGACTGCACTATTGAAACTGCTGGATTTTACGCGTCAGCTTGATATCATAAGCATAGTCGGGATGCCTGTCAAGGTTGGTGACAAGTTGTTAAATTGCGCTGCGGTAATACAGAAGGGGGATTTGCTTGGTATTATCCCCAAACAATTCCTTCCCAACTATGGAGAATTCTATGAGAAACGTTGGTTTGATTCATCGGCAGATATATGCCCTACGGAAGTTAGAATTGCCGGTCGCAAGATAACAGTTTCCAATCAGCCGACGCTGTTCAGGACATACGGCGGTGTTGATTTCGGCATTGAGATATGCGAAGACTTATGGTCTCCCGTACCACCCAGTAATGTTTTGACATTGGCAGGTGCCAAAATCATCTTCAATCTATCAGCAAGTGATGAGCTAATAGGTAAACACGCATATTTAACTTCTCTCGTTTCTCAGCAGAGTGCACGAACTATCTCCGCTTATGTATATAGTTGCTGTGGCTTTGGAGAGAGTACACAGGATGTAGTTTACGGTGGTAATGCCATGATATATGAGAACGGGCGTTCCGTTGCAGAAGGAGAACGCTTCTGTTTGTCTTCTCAGCTGGTAATAAGTCAGATAGATGTCGAGATGTTGGAAAAGGAACGCATGTTCAATACAACGTTCAGAAGTGCTGCAAACATTAAAGATGTCCGTATTATTGAAGCTCATGGTATATCTTCAAAAGACTTCGAGCTAATAAGAACAGTCAATCCCCATCCCTTTATTCCCCAAAGTGAGGATATGACAGCAGCATGTGACGAGATTTTTTCCATACAAGTTGCAGGTCTTGCCAAGCGCCTTACGCATACAAACAGCAATACTGTGGTGTTAGGAATTAGCGGTGGGCTTGACAGCACTTTGGCACTTCTGGTGTGTGTAAGGACTTTTGACAAACTCGGATTACCGCGTGAAGGGGTAGTAGGAGTTACAATGCCGGGATTCGGAACCACAGACCGCACTTACAACAATGCCATTTCTCTTATGCGCAGTCTCGGTGTTACTATTAAAGAAATATCAATAAGGGCTGCCGTTGAGCAACATTTCAGTGACATAGGGCATGATATCAATGTTCATGATGTTACATATGAGAACTCGCAAGCAAGAGAACGCACGCAGATACTTATGGATCTTGCTAACCAATTAGGTGCTCCGGTCATCGGAACGGGCGATTTGTCAGAGCTGGCATTAGGTTGGGCTACATATAATGGTGACCATATGAGCATGTATGGAGTAAATGCAGGAGTGCCCAAGACACTCATTCGTTATCTTGTTAATCATGTTGCCGACACGATAGGCGATGAAAAATCCAAAGCAATCTTGCTTGATGTCATTGATACTCCAATAAGTCCGGAATTGATTCCTGCAGATGAAGACGGCAATATAAGTCAGAAGACCGAAGATCTTGTAGGCCCGTATGAACTGCATGACTTTTTCCTTTTCTATATGTTACGCTATGGTTATCGCCCGTCACGCATTTATATGTTGGCAAAACATGCTTTTGACGGTCACAATCCGTCTGCCGGAGTCTATAACGATGATACTATCAAGCATTGGCTCACGGTTTTCTGTCGCCGTTTCTTCAGTCAGCAGTTCAAACGTTCATGTATGCCGGACGGCCCAAAGGTCGGAAGTGTCAGTCTGAGCCCTCGCGGCGACTGGCGCATGCCGAGTGACGCGTCTGCGGCAATGTGGATTAGAGAGTGCGAAACACTTTAATAAGTCAAAATATTTGCTGTTTATATCAGTTTTACTATATTTGCATAATGTAAAAACATAATATGTCAAGGGATGTAACTATCTTTCCGTATATTGTTAACACTATAGTTTGCGTCTGAAAATTTAATCTATTAAATCTGTAAATCTATGAACTTGAAGACACGTTTGGCATTGATGAACTTTCTGGAGTTCGCCGTATGGGGTGCATATCTCACATGTATGAGTAATTATCTTGGCTCTGCCGGACTTGGCGATCTTATTCCTTGGTTCTATTCTATTCAGGGACTTGTCTCTTTATTTATGCCTACACTTATAGGTATTCTTGCCGACAGGGTTATACAGCCGCAACGAATGCTCGGTATATGCCATTTCATTGCAGGAATCTTTATTCTCGGATGTTGGTACATCGGCTGGCAGACCGGTATGGGTAATCATATAGAGAATAGGGCATTGTTCGTGACATTCTATACATTAAGCGTTGCGTTCTATATGCCTACCATTGCCCTTTCCAATACAGTGGCTTTCTCAGCGTTAAAGCATGGAGGTTTTGATACCATTAAGGATTTTCCGCCTATCAGAGTGCTTGGTACTGTGGGCTTTATCGTGCTGATGTGGTTTGTAAATTGTGCCGGTTACAGTGAAGAAGAAGGTTTCTTCTTAGGCATGACCGGTGACAATCGCTTCCAATATACATATATGCAGTTCTTGGTATCTGGCCTTTTGGGCATCATACTTGCGCTGTACACTCTCACTTTGCCACAATGCCCGATACAGAAAGGCGGTGAAAAGAAGTCTTTGGCAGAATCTTTCGGACTCAATGCTTTCAAGCTTTTCGGTCAGAAACGTATGGCTCTCTTCTTTATATTTTCTATGTTGTTGGGAATGTCTTTGCAGGTTACCAACGGTTATGCCACACCTTTCATTACAAGTTTCAGCGGTATAGCGGAATATGCTGATACCTTCGGTGCACGCAATGCCACGCTTCTCACATCGTTATCTCAGATTTCAGAGGCATTATGTATACTTATGATACCTTTCTTCCTCAAGCGTTTCGGCATAAAAACAGTAATGTTGATGTCCATGACAGCATGGGTTTTAAGGTTCGGCCTATTTGGTTTGGGCAATCCGGGTAGTGGTCTTTGGATGTTTGTATTGTCAATGATAGTTTACGGAGTGGCGTTTGACTTCTTCAACGTTTCAGGCGCTCTTTTTGTCGAGCAGGAAACCGATGCGTCAATACAGGCTTCGGCACAAGGACTCTTCATGCTTATGACCAACGGTATAGGTGCTTCTGTCGGTACATTGGCTGCCGGTGCTGTCGTAGAGCATTATTGCAGTTGGCAGGGAGGCTATCTTATAGGTGATTGGCGCACTACATGGTTGCTCTTTGCAGCCTTTTCGCTTGTGGTGGCAATATTGTTTGTTTTGTTTTTCAGGGTAAAGAAAAAGACTGAATAGTATGCCTAAGGTAAGATTGTATTTTAGTGGAGTGTCAGAAATAGTAGGCGGGAGTGACATAGCTCTTATCATTTTATCTGATGAAAGCCGTATGCGACAGTTGTCGATAGTATGCGACAAGGCTATGGCTGTGCAGATTGAACTCAGGGTAAAGTCTGTTCCCATTACTTCAATCATGCTTCCGGAAGTCTTGTGCAGGCTGCTTCGCATGGATGAAATGTCTTCATACGAAATACACATCGATGGGATCAACGACGGTCAGTATATCATGCGTCTTGCAAATACCGCTTCCGGACGTTCTGATCAGCTTCGCGCTTCAGACGCAATATTGTTGTCTGTGATATCAGACATTCCATTATACATAGACCAATCACTTCTTCTCAGACAGTCTGTGCCGTTCAATTCATCTCACAGAGGCATATCCATACCAATAAACTCGCTGAGTGAGGACATGCTGAATACGGCTCTTGAACAGGCAATCAAGGATGAGAACTATGAAATGGCGTCGTATGTGCGTGACGAAATAAACAGACGCAAAAAGAAATGAAAGAGGTAAGATATTTTTATGTGCCTGATGCGGCGTTGCAAAATGAGTTGCCGCAGGAAGAAACCATTCATGCCGTACGTGTGTTAAGGCTTGTCAGTGGTGATGAGATATATCTTATGGACGGCTGCGGAACATTTTACAGAGCTGCCGTTACGTTGGCTGCCCAACGTCATTGTGGTTATGAAATTCTTGAAACACTGCCTCAGGACAAGGAATGGCGGGGAAACATACATATAGCAATGGCACCTACCAAGATGATTGACCGTACCGAGTGGTTCTGTGAGAAAGCCACAGAAATAGGAATAGACACATTTACTTTTCTCAACAGCAAGTTTTCAGAGCGCAAAGCATTGCGTACAGACCGCATAGAGAAGATTGTTGTCTCTGCCATGAAGCAGAGTCGCAAATCGTGGAAACCGCAAGTAAATCCTTTGACTGACTTTTCCGACTTTATCAAAATGCCTTTTCAGGGACGTCGTTATATAGCTCACTGTTATGAAGAAATAGAGCGCAGAGATCTTTTTCAGAAACTTAACGTTCCTTTACAGCCCGGCGAGAGTGAAGATGTAACTGTTATGATAGGTCCGGAGGGTGATTTTTCAATAGAAGAGGTTAAGGATGCAGTCTCTCACGGCTATGTTTCCGTTAGCTTGGGTACTTGCCGGTTGCGCACAGAGACGGCAGCCCTTGCTGCAACGATGATGTCTCAATTGGTAAGAAGAGTGTAATTATAAGGATAAACAGATGAGAAGCAATATCATATCTTTATTGTTAATTTCGGCAATATTGTCTTTTACCTCCTGCACAGACGATTATGTCAATGTCATACCCGGCAACAGCACGGCGATAGTTGCCGTTGATTGCTCTGCCATAACCAAAGGTAACAGGTTTAAAGAAGCGTTGCAGCGTCTGCTGGAAACTGACGATCTGTCCCGAAGCGGCATAGATTTGACCGATCGCATTTATCTTTTCGAGACGGCAGACGGCAGTTTGGGTTTGGCAGCAAAGGTGTCTGACGATGAAGAATTGCATGATATGTTGAGCCGTTTGGCGCAAAAGGGTAATGCAACAAAGCCGAAAAAGAAAAAAAACAAGTGGTTTTCGGTTGTCAAAGACAAATGGGTGCTTGGCTATACATCAGATGTTCTTGTTGTCATGGGGCCTTCCTTGCCTGTACAACATACTGTTATGATGCGCCGAACAAGTCGTCTTCTTGAGCAAAACAAGGAAAAAAGCATCAAGACTTCACCTCTTTTCGAGCGCCTGTCAGCCTTGCAGGGCAGCGTAACTATGGTCGCACGTGCGTCATCTCTGTCCGATAAGTTACAGTCTCTTTTTGTTATGGGTGCTCCGGAAGGTACTGACCCCTCCCAAATCATTGTTGAGGCATCCGTTGGAGCCGACATAGCCGACGGATATATCAACGTTGGTATCTCTACTTCTTCTCCTAACGAACAAATAAACAGTTGCCTGGAAAAATCAAGCGGCAAGTTCCGACCGCTTAATGGTGTGTTTTGTTCTTCTATGTCTGCCGATGCGGCATTGGGGCTGTTTGTTAATGTTGACGGACATGATTTTATTGACCTGTTACATAAAGACCCGACGTTCCAGACTTTGCTTACCGGAATGAACATGGCAGTAGATATGGATAAGATATTGGGCTGCATGAACGGCGAAATAGCTGTTATGCTGCCCCGAATGATGACATCTTTCAGTACAGAAGAGCCTGTTTCCGACTCCCAAGTGTCTTTGTCGATTGCCGGAGAGTTGAAGGACAAGACTTTCCTTGCGGATGTTCCTTATTGGAAAAAATCATGTCCGCAAGGTTCCTCTATTACAGATTGCGGTCGTGACTTCTATTGTTACGAGGGCAATGGATTCAAGTATTATTTCGGTGTTACGCCGGATATGAAATATTACTCCGGCAGTACGCAGTCGGAAGCCCGGCAGTCAGTAGCCGCATCCGCGCGACCTCTGTCCCGTGAAGTCCTGTCTTTCATCAAAGGACATCGCTTCTGTGTGGTTGCAAATATATCGGCAATTACCTCTTCCTTTGCTTCCGACTTGACGCCTTCCTTATCGGGAGATGTTAAATATATCGTCATTACAGATAACGGGCAGTAGATAATTATGAACAATATATCTTTTAAGCAAGTCGTTCCGGAGGTGTTTGCTTCCGCCGACAATCATGAGTCTGATATTTGGGATGCCGATGCCACGTTCCAAAAAGGCAGTCTCTATCTTGTAGAAGCCGCAAGCGGCAAAGGCAAGAGCACGTTTTGCAGCTATATACTTGGCTATCGCCGTGACTATACGGGCAGGATTAGTTTTGACAATGATGATATTTCCACCTTCAAAACAGCCGATTGGGTAACTATACGTCAGAGACATATCAGTTGTCTCTTTCAGGAATTGCGCCTCTTTCCGGAGCTTACGGCTTATGAAAATGTTGAGGTTAAGAACCGTCTTACGGGTTTTAAGACAAAGGAAAGTATATACCGGTGGTTTGAAATGCTCGGAATTGCCGACAAGCGTGACGTGAAAGTCGGTCGCATGTCATTCGGTCAGCAGCAGCGAGTAGCCATGATGCGTGCGCTGGTACAGCCTTTTGACTTTCTGTTGGCCGATGAACCGATAAGCCACCTTGATGATTGCAACTCCGAAATAATGGGTCGGATAATGCTGGAAGAGGCTCGTGCGCAAGGCGCAGGCATCATTGTGACAAGTATCGGCAAGCATATTGAGTTGGAATACGAAAAGATATTCAGATTATGACATTGATTTGGAAATTGTTAAGACAGCATATAAGCGTTCCGCAGTTTATCGGCTTTGCCCTCGCAGACTTGTTTGGCGTGTTGATAATACTTCTCGGCTATCAGTTTTATTGTGATGTGATGCCTCTGTTTACGTCACATGACAGTTTCATGAAGGCCGATTACCTTATCATAAGCAAGAAGATAGGAGTTGCCGGAGGGCTTTCCGGCAGGGCAAACACATTCAGTCCTGATGAGCAGACAGAGCTTTCGTCACGTCCGTTTGTAAGGAAAGCGGGTCGTTTTACCTCTGCCGAGTACAAGGTAGATGCCGATATGGGCATCAACGGTAAGCCTGTTCTAAGTTCGGAACTGTTTTTCGAGAGTGTCCCGGATGAGTTTATTGATGTGCCGCTTGACGATTGGAAGTATGAGAAAGGTGCCCGTGAGGTGCCCGTAATACTTCCGCGAACATACATAAACATGTATAATTTCGGCTTTGCGGGCCAACGTTCTCTGCCCAAAATAAGCGACGGACTTGTCGGAATGATAGACTTCCGCATCTTCATTCACGGCAACGGCTTGCGCGATGAATTTAAAGGCAAGGTCATAGGCTTTTCCGGACGACTCAATACTATATTGGTTCCGCAGTCGTTTATGGATTGGAGCAATGCGCGATATGCGTCTTCTCCTGTCTCGGAGCCTACGCGCATGCTTGTTGAAGTGGGTAATCCGGCGGACGAAAACGTGGCTGCCTATCTCGAAGACAACGGTTATGAGGTTGACGATGATAAGCTTCAGGGAGAGAAAACGGCATGGTTCCTGCGTATGCTTGTCATTATTGTCATGTCAGTAGGCGTGATTATAAGCCTGTTAAGTTTCTATATACTGATGCTAAGCATATATCTGCTTGTCCAGAAAAACGCCTACAAATTGCAAAATCTGTTGCTTATAGGTTACAGCCCGTTGAAGGTTTCGAGTCCTTACATACTTCTTACTGTCGGGCTAAACGCATTGGTGCTTGTCGTGGCGATAGTGACAACGCTTCTTGTGCGCGGCAGTTATATGGACATTATCGTTACTTTGTTCCCCGATATGCCCGAAGTCGCGGTCTTGCCAATGGTATTATTAGGTGTCGGACTGTTTGTTCTGGTCTCTTGTGTCAACGTGTTTGCTGTTCACAACAAGGTCAAGAGCCTGTGGCATGACTGAAAACAGACTTGCCGTTCAGCCTGTCAGGCAGCCCAATCTTAATGGTTCTTGTCTTTAAGTATGCTTGTGGCTGCTGTCAGTTGCTCATTACCACCCCGTAACCTACAAGTCTGTCGGCTCTCTCTCCTATACCTTTGTAATAGACAAGTGCCTGATAGCGGTTCTCTGTCTGCCAATAGTCACCTTCAGTCGGCATTGTACGCCATCTGCCAGCGGTGTCTATCATCACGTATCTGTATGAATAGTAGCCCTGCTTCTGCCTTACGGAAGCCTTATAACAATGTTCTATAGGGTCATAAGCCATTTTATATTCGGGTAAAGCCCTGTCGTATGTCCACCTGCCGTTGATATAGACATCGCCGTTTACGGGTTGGGGACATTTAAGTGTGTAGTTTACGGTCACATATTCACATGCTATGTCGTTGTCAATATTGTCGCTGTTCCTTATATAGAATGCTCCGTCGGCATCTTCGTCATATACATAGTTGGGTCGGGGCTCGCTGATGAAAGGATAGACTTGGTAAGTTGTGCCGTCCCAGTCTATGCGTTCGATGCCCATTGTAGGGTGTGACACGTCAAGAACTTCATATTTACGGTATTCATTTCCCGCAGGGAATATCAGTTGTCTGCAATGTTTCCACCTCAAACCGCTGCCTGTGTTGATTTGAGGCTTGGCGTTTCTGACAGCAGTAGGCCAACATCCGTTCTGCAACACCGCTGTTTTAATCTGTTCGGCAGGGTCTGTGACATTCAGAACTCCGTAATCTAACGCCACAGAAACCTGTTGGTGTTGCTTGTTTATATCTATGTCGGTGTTTGAAGATACGCTGACCGCCACTTTTGTCATTGGCTCTAAGACCATGAAACATGCTTCAAGCACCTTGCGGTCATTGTCGTTCTCGTTGTAAACTGTCAGTTTGTAGTTGCCGCTCATCTTTATGCTGCATCTTTCGTTGGGGATTGTCAGGCGGTAGTTTGTATATTGGGCATAGGTACCAATGGATTCGGCATAGTCGTCAATGGTGTTTCCGTCATAAAAACCGCTTATGTAGTCACTCTCAAACAGTTGGTCAGACACGCTCCAGTCAGCTTCGCAATGTTCTATCTTGTATGTATAGCGGTTGTATTGATGCGTGAAATCATCAAAGCTTATGTTTATCCGGTCTTTTATGCTGTGGCTTCCGAGCCTCACAACAGGCATGTTCATGAAGTCATTACCGGCAATTACCTGCAACGTAGCTATGTTTTTGTCGTAGATAACGTTGTATTGCGCAGCCGCTTCTATGCCGCTTGTCAGCAGAATAACAGCCAATGCCAGCTTTGAAAACCAAGAGTTTGAAGTTCTCATACCTTTGCTTTTTGTCGTGTCTATAATTATTTAACGTAACATCTCCGCCCTTTATTGCTTCATAGCATAAAGGTTGCCGTTAATAACAATAGTGTTTATGACTTGTAACTATAATAGTTACGACCCGTAAACACCATAGTTACGGGTCGTAAATACCATAGTAATGTTTTTTATCTGTTATAGTTGTTGTCGGCAAGTATATCGCGGCTTGTTGCCTGTAAGCCGTTAAGGCATACTAACCGGCTTGTTTTCTTCTGTTTACTGATGTTCTTAGCCGATGAAAGCGTGCCATGCCGGAACGGCAAAACATATATATGTGAGCCACAAAACAAGTGCCGTGATACCCACAGTCACAGTCTTGTATCTGTGAAACATACATGCTAAAAGTGCCGATGCACACCAACCATATACGAAAATCAGAGAATACATCTTGTAAATATCATCTCCGTAAGGAGCGAATGTTACTATAAGAAAGAAGAATACACCACCTGCGATTGCCGCGATATGACGTTGCTCGTCCAAACCTTTGCGCTTAACATGGCAAAGACGCCACAATACGACAGCGGCGAGCAAGATACAAGGCAGCGTATATACAATATCAAGGTGCAAAAGAAATACGAGAGTAGAAGCAAATAACGCAATTGCCGGTGTCAAAAACGATAAAACATATTCTTTCATAATGGTTTTGAAGCTTAAAAGTTATTAATATAATTATTTATTATAATACATCATCACATCTTCCGTTGCAAGAACTAATGAGAAGCCAACCACATCCGGTAGTCGTACCTTCGCATTTAGTATCAATACAAGTTGCATTTGTAAATGGAACATTACAAAAATCGTAAGTTCTATTACAATGACAAGACACATCAATCATATCACCAGAAGAATCATCAAAGCCAAATACGCTTGCACTAATACCATTTTTATTTATCAGTTCATCTCCTGATGCAGCAATTGATATAATGGTTCTCATATCCCATTTTAGATTGTTTTTAGCGGTTTCTACCCAATCATAAAAAAACAAATCGTATTTATCTTGCATTTCATCAGACATTTTATTGTCACTAAACATATCTGGATTACTTATAATAAACTTAAATAGTTTTAGGATATGAGCTTTTTCAGACTTAGACCAATTAAGTTTCAATGTTTCATCAATTTTGTCTTTCCAAAAAGAAATCCTTTGTTCTTGTGAAAAAGCTCTGAAAGCAGCAAGCTTTTTATTTGGATTTAAAGTTTTCCATTGCCCCCTTGACATTACTCGTATCGTAGTGATATTCTCTTTGACCCAATCGTTCGTTGTTTCATCACAACTATATACGGTATCATTATCCGAACACGACCAGCATAAACTAACTAAAAATATTAAGATAAGATTTAATTTCTTCATAATTAGTGATTTCTTTTTAAATTAATAATTTCAGTTCTTAATCAATAAAATTTGCTTGAATTCGTATCAAATCAAGATCGTTCCTTGCTGTAGATTTAATGAAAATGGCTTTGTTAAAATATCCTTTATTGTTTTTTGAATTAATATTAACTTCCATTTTTACAGTTTCATTTTGAAAAATTATATTTTTTGATAGTTTTGTTTTAACACATCCACAAGAAACATCTATATTATTAATTTCAATTGGAATCTTTCCTTTATTTGAAAATTCAACAATCCTCTTAATATTATTATGCTTTTTCTTGTTGACATTACCTAAAAAATTATCTTTTTAGGACTAATTTCTAAGTAACTTAAACTGTCATTTTGTGTATAGTTTTTACGTGTAATTTCTTGATCATTTTGATATTTATTACTGATGTTCTTATTACATGAAAATAGAAATGAACATAATATCAAATATATAATATAATTTTTCATACACATTTCTTTAGAGCTTGTTTGTCCTATTTTTGCATTAAAAATACGATAAAATATAAAAACAATTTTATTAAATACGTTTTTTTTATTTCTTTATAAGTAGTTAACAGGTCGTTTGAGATATGGTTTCCGGAGTTAATAAAGGAGAATGGGGCTTTGGAATTTGCAAGAAATGAAAAATAAATGTAATTTTGTGGTTTCATAAACAATATTGTTTTTACATCAAACCTGCTTGTATCAAGCAACAAGAACACATTATATTGAAAAAGGCGAGAACTATATTAAAGGCCGTAATATGGAGCCTGATATCTCTATACGTCATGATGCTGGTCGTCATACGCATACCTGCCGTTCAGAAAACCATAGGAAACGAGGTTGCAGGCATGGTCGGAGAGAAGCTCGGCACCAAAGTTACGGTTGGAAAAGTCAATCTCGGCATGCTCAACAGAGTGGTTATAGACGATGTAACCATATATGATCAAAGCGATACAGCCATGATAAAAGCCGCGCGAATGGCGGCAAAGATAGATGTATATACGCTGCTGACAACCGGAAACGTGGCTGTTTCGTCGGCGCAACTCTTTGGTTTCAACGGTGTGTTCTATAAGAAAGACGAGGCAGCGAAGCCCAATTTCCAGTTTGTTCTTGACTCTCTTGCATCTGAAGACGACACTCCGTCACGTCTGAAACTTAGCGTCAATTCTCTCTTGATAAGGCGCGGCAGTCTGAAATATGACCGTTACGACCGCCCATATACATCCTCACGATTTAATACAGACCACTTGGGGCTGACAGACATCAGCGCACACATTGCCGTGCCTTATTATTCGAGTGACAGCATAGATGTTAATGTAAAGAAACTTTCATTCAAGGAACGGTCGGGCTTTGTGCTTTCTAACCTCACTCTTGACGCTTCTGCCGGAAAAAACGGTACAAAAGTGGAGCAACTTAGCATCAGACTGCCTCATAGCGACATGTCTCTGACAGACATTAAAGCCGTTTACACCTTGCGTGAAGGCAAGTTGCACATGCCGTCGCTGACTTATACGGGCAGAATGAACATAGACAGGCTGTCTCTGTGCGATATATCGAACTTCGTACCGATATTGTCGGACTCGGAAATAAGCCTCTCGGCAGCAATGGACATTGCCGGCGACAACGATGTCATGCATATCAGGCATCTTGATATACACACTCCCGACGGTGCATTACGCCTCAATGCAAATGCGGAAATGCAAAGACCCTTCGGCAAACAGGCATTAAAAGCAAACGTGAAAGACATGTATTGCGCCGGCACGTTGGCTGCTTCGCTGCCCGAAAACATAAGGAAAGACATGGCAGACCTGCTGCCCGTAATGGAAAAAGCGGGTTTTGTGGGATATAAAGGTACTATAAATACAGACGGCAAACACCATGAAGCCAAAGGCTGTGTGATGTCCGGAGTAGGGGATATCAATATAGACATGACAGCCGACGACAATGCCGCCACCCTGAAAGCCTTTACCGCAACATTCGATTTAGGAAAGATAACGGCCGACAACAACATCGGCAAGATTGCCGCAAGCATAGACGCCAAGTGCCGCATGGCCGGTAACGACATCAGACAAGCCGACTTGAAGGCTGACATAACGTCGTTTGAATACAAAGGATACAGATATAACGACATCTCGGCAACGGGATTGTATGACAACGGAAGCATGGACGCCACGTTGAAAATTAATGATTCCAATGCCGATATAGCGGCGAAAGGCAATGTTACCAAGACGTCAGCGGGTCTGAAAACCCTTGCCGAGATAACGGTAAACAACTTGAATCCGTCGGCGTTGAGGCTCTCTGACCGTTGGAACGGCAGTACTTTCAGGTTGAATATAGCTGCCGACGGAATCGTTTCTGACAAGAATCCGAATGTGTTTAACGGCAATCTGTCGTTTAAAAACGTTGTTATGGCCGACGAAGAAAGGTCTTACTTACTTGAAAGCCTCAACATAGCAACGTCAAACGAGAGGATTTCCATAGACGGAGACTTTGGTAATGCGGTAATTACAGGCCACAATGCGATTGGAAATCTTGCTTCTTGCGTTAAGAAAGTCATTGCTTCCGGACTGCCTTCTTTGTGCAGCGATAACGGTAAGGCTACCGGAGACATCTCCATAGATGCACATCTGACAGATGCGGAGTGGCCGGCGGCATTTCTCGGAATACCTTTGAAACTCAACAGCGACGTATCTGTGAATGCCTCGTTTAACGGAACGACAGGTGCGTTTGATATGCTTTGCAGCGCCGATGACATGGAATACGATGGCGAAAGATACGGCAACGTATTGCTGAAAGGCATAACAAGACAAGACACTCTTGCCGTTAGCGGAGCTTTGAGAAAGATGAAAGAGGGGCGAAGATGGGTGGATATAGCCGTCAATGCCCGTGCCGCAGATGATAAAATATATGCTGACTTGAAGTGGAAAGACAACAAACGGGGCGTATTTATGGGTGAGATAGGAGCGGAAACCCAGCTTTTGAGCGGCAACGGCGGTATGCCCGACTTCAGAATACGTCTGAAACAATCGTCAATAGTGGTAAATGACACCGTCTGGCATGTCAAACCGGCGGATATAACAAGCGAAGAAGGAAGCCTGATTGTAAATAACTTTGCCATTGAACACAACAAACAGCACATCAGAATATCGGGCAAGGCGACCAAAAGTCAGGAGGATTCCATTACCATTGACCTGCGTGACATCGACGTAAACTATATTCTCAACCTCGTAAACTTCCACTCGGTAGATTTCAAAGGCCGTGCTTCTGGTACTGCGTGCGTAAAATCGGTGTTCCAAGAACCGAAGTTCTATGCCGCTTTGACGGTTGATGACTTTAAGTTTGAGGACGGTCGCATGGGCAAACTTGCAGCCACAGTTAATTGGAATGACGCAGACAAACAAATAGACATTGATGCTCTGGCAAGAGATGATGATGACGGCATTACCCACATATATGGTAACGTGTCGCCACCAAGAAATACGATAGACCTGAGAATAGGCGCGGCAAACACCAACATAGAGTTTCTTGAGAGTCTGTGCGGCAGTTTCATGGGCGATGTAAAGGCAAAGGCAAACGGAGAAGTAAGGTTGCACGGACTGTTGAGCAGCATTAACCTTACCGGATTGCTTGTCGCCGACGGCAATGTAAGGATAAAGCCGCTCAATGTTACCTATTCTCTTAATAATGATTCCATACGCTTTGAGCCGGATAACATAATATTCAGGGCAGACACGGTAAGAGACCGCAACGGCAATATAGGCATTGTTGAAGGCGTGTTGCGTCATAGGGCATTGACAAGACTGCGTTATGACCTGAGAATAAGGGCGGAAAGGCTTCTTTGTTTTGACACTCACGGTTACGGTGACAATACTTTCTACGGCACGGCATACACAACAGGAACATGTACCATAAAAGGTGGTGGCGGAAGAATAGACATTGACGTGGATGTAACACCGCAGAAAGGCTCGTTTATTGAGTATAATGCGGCAAGCCCTGAAGCTGTTTCCAACCAGCAGTTTGTGACATGGCACAACAAAGATGACGTTCCGGACAAGGAGCGCATGGGACCTGAAGACGATGAAGATGATGAAGACGACGACATTCCATCGGACATGCGCATCAATTTCATATTCAATCTGACACCCGAAGCCACACTAAGGGTGCTTATGGATAAGAATACCGAAGACTATATTGCACTTAACGGAGTTGGAAACATCAAGGCTACTTATTTCAACAAGGCAGGATTTAACATGTTCGGTACATACCGGATAGATCACGGAGTATATAAACTGACCGTGCAAAACGTAATGAAGAGACTCTTTCAGTTTCAGCCGGGCAGCAGTATAGTATTCGGAGGAGACCCGTTTGACGCCGCTCTGCAGCTTAAAGCCATGTACACGGTAAACGGAGTGCCGCTTTCAGACTTGCAGATAGGCAACAGCTTCTCCGGAAACAACGTGAGAGTGGACTGTATAATGAATATCGGCGGCACGCCGGAAACGCCGAAAGTGGACTTCGATATAGAGTTGCCGACTCTCAGCAATGATGCCGCACAGATGGTACGCACGCTTATCAACAGCGAAGAAGAGATGAATCAGCAGGTTGTCTATCTGCTTGGCGTCGGCAGGTTCTATATACAGAACGCCAATAATGCCACAAGACAACCCGACCAGCCCAGCCAGACAAGTCTTGCGATGCAAAGTCTGCTTAGCGGAACTATCAGTCAGCAGGTCAATACATTGCTCGGAAATCTGGTAAAGAACGAGAATTGGACTTTCGGAGCTAACATAAGCACCGGTAACGAAGGCTTCAACAATGCCGAGTATGAAGGTTTGCTCTCAGGAAGGCTGTTAAACAACCGCCTTATACTTAACGGACAATTCGGATATAGGGACAATCCGGCTGCTGCAACGTCGTTTATAGGTGACTTTGATGTCAGTTATCTTCTTAAACCAAATGGAAACATGGCTCTGAAAGTGTATAATCAGACCAATGACCGCTATTTTACCAAGTCGTCACTCAATACGCAAGGCATAGGATTTATATTGAAAAAGGACTTCAATTCCCTTAGAGACCTGTTGGGAATCAAGGGTTATCGCAGCTCACCTATATATAAAAAGAGAAAAAGAGCCAATATGAAAACCCCTCAGGATGACTCTTCTTCTGCTCATGCACCTGATGACGCACATTATAGCAATACTTCCACAGTGGGAAAGGAGAAAAGATGATTGCGATAAGGCGGTATCTTGTAATGATGGCAATGCTGACGGCAACTTTGATTGCCGATATCGGCGATGCACAGTCATGCTCGGCACAGGAACAGGGTAGGGAGTGGGAACAGTATTTGATGCAACTTACGGAGTATGAAGAGTATGATAACATTCTTTGGGAATCATATTACGACCGTCTGTGTGACCTTGAAAGCAATCCGATAAATATCAATACAGCGACTCGGGAGGACTTGGAGAACCTGCCGTTCTTATCTTCTCAAGACGTAGAGTCTATAAACGAATATATCTACAAGAACGGTGGCATGAAGACTCTCGGCGAATTGGTAATGATAAGCAGCTTGGATTATAATAAGCGCAAGCTGCTTTTCTTTTTTACTTATGCCGGAGACATCGGCGAAAAAGCATTTCCGGGCATCGGGACAATAATGAAATACGGTAAGAACTCCCTTACCGCCTCAGCAAAAATACCTTTATATAGCCGAAAAGGAGACAAACGGGGATATGAAGGATATAAATATAAACATTCCATAAGGTATGATTTCAGTTACGGCGACCGTGTTAGGGTAGGGTTGATAGGTTCGCAAGATGCCGGAGAACCGTTTTTTGCAGGCAGGAACTCTATGGGATACGACTTCTACAGCTACTATTTGCTGATAAAGAAAATGGGAAGGATAAAGGCTCTTGCCGTAGGACGTTACAGGTTGAAATTCGGTTTGGGGCTTGTAATGAACAACAATTACAGTTTCGGCAAGCTGTCGGCGTTGTCTTCATTAGGTTCAAACGGAACGGATATAAGGGCACACGCCTCTTCTTCTTCAGGTAATTATCTGCAAGGAGTGGCATCGACAGTTAATGTGGCAAAGGGGTTTGACATTACGGCTTTTGTTTCCGGCAGGAAGATAGATGCCACTCTAAATAAAGCGGACAGCACCATTTCAAGTATTGTAACGTCAGGATATCATCGCACAAAAACCGAAATGGCAAAAAAGAACAATACTTCACAGACTGCTTACGGTGGTTCTGTTGAGTGGCGGAGATATGGTTTCAATATCGGATTGTCGGCGGTTTTTACCTCTTTAGACCGCAGACTCGCTCCAGACAGGAGCGTTTTGTATAGACGACACTATGCAACGGGAAAGTCATTCAGCAATTTCGGTGTCAATTATGGCTATACTAACAGGCGCTTTGCAATAAACGGAGAGACTGCAACGGACAATAGTAATGCGATAGCGACAATAAACGCATTACGCTTTGAGGCTACCGAGCGGTTGTCTTTGCTTGCCGTACAAAGATTTTATTCGTTTCGTTATAATGCAATTATGGCTTCTTCGTTCAGCGAAGGCGGTGCTGTGCAGAATGAAAGCGGCATATATTTGGGCGCAACATGGAAGCCACGTACCGATTTGTCCATAATGGCTTATTCTGATATTGCTTATTTCGCATGGCCGAAATATCAGGCATCGGACAGTTCTATGGGGTTTGACAATTCCATACAGGTCGTTTACGCACCCTCACAATGGAACATACAGTTGCGATACAGGCTAAAGAAACGTGAGAAAGATAATTCAGACAAGACGTCCTTGATATATCAGACAGAACATAGAGGGCGTCTTGGGGTAGGTTATACGGCTAATACATGGTCTTGTAAAACACAGGCGGAGATGTCAAGTTTCTGTTATAAGGATAAAAGTTTCGGTTGGATTGTCTCACAAACATTGACTGCGAAAATTGGGAAAGTGGCAGATATAACCGCCGATATAGGATATTTTGATACGGATGACTATAATAGCAGGGTCTATTTTTATGAACGCGGTCTCAGTTATTCTTTTTATTGTCCGTCGTATTATGGTAATGGAATACGATATAGTGCCGTATTGGGCATCAAAGCAATACGCAATGTGACGCTAACGGCAAAGATTGGCACTTCAAACTATTTTGACCGTTCGAAGATAGGTTCAAGTTATCAGGAGATAAACCACTCATCTGCAACTGATGTTGAGTTGCAGATGAGGTGGAAATGGTAATGTCTGTATTATAGTTCTTTAATCGTAACCTTAAGAGGATGAAGCTTTTTCTGCTTCCATTCTTTAAGATAGTTGTACCATTCGGTTGCGTTATGATAACCGAAAGTTTCATTATCGCTGCAGAAAGTTATGGAATAGTCAAGGCTCTGACCGCTTGTTCCGACCACATAAGCATAGTTATGTTTGTCGGCAGGTACTTCTTTCCGTATATATTTTTCAGGGATAAATATGCCTAAACCAACAGTTTCGCGCTTGTGCCCGACGCTGTCTTTTGCCGAGACGGGCCAATCTGTACCCCAGCAACCGCGTACTCCTTTGTTGTCAGTATATTCGGTGGAGTTTTTTACATTTATAAAGCCGGTGGCAAAATCGTGATTTTCTACACTTTGATTGAATGTTGCGGTTACATCGCAGGCTCTTTGTCCCGCATATAGTGTATAGAGAGTGGTCATATCTATAGGATTTTCGCCCGGAAGAATGGTCCATCCCTTGTCTTTAACTTCTACTATGGTGCGTAAAGGACCGCGTGCGACAATGCGCTGGCTTCTTTTTTCGACATCAGTAAGCATAACAGGCTGCTTACCGTCCCAACCGCGCAATGCGCCAAGACCTAACGTGCTGCCAACCCAAAGTACGTCGTCTCCATAGCCGTTGGCTTTTTGCGTCTGGTCAGGATAGAATTGTGTCTCTTTAAGTTCAAGGCCTTTGTTGTATTTTCCATATATATCGACAGTCTGTCTGTGGTCGAAATATATGCGATATGCTACCAATTCATTTTCAAAAGCCGCTCCGTGATGGTGTATAGACCAATATGCGTTTACTCCATTATCTACCGTTAGCTGTGATATGTATAGGTCTTGCTTGTTGCTTTCCTTTATTTTCTTGTTTGAAAGCAGCATTTCTACATATACCTGAGATGGGTATGACTTTGGCTTGCCGGTAGAGTAAAAGGTTACGTTAAATGTTTTTTTCTCCTTTTTCTCCATATCCGTGATGAAGCATAACTCATCATAAATACCATCGTCATTAATATCATCGAGTTGGCATGGTACTTCTGAGCCGTTGAAAGTAACGATGGCGGAATTGGCTTTAATGGAAAGGTCATGTAGATTGATTACTACCGGTTCTGCAGAACGGCTGCATTGCATGTTGTTAGCAACGGTAATATTGTATGTTTTCTGTCCGAAAGCACTTGCATATACCAAAAGCAAGGAGAAGATAGATGTTGTTATTCTGTTCATATCACAATGATTTTAAAGGTTTTAGATGATTTTGTTTGATTACATATTTTATATAACTATAAAGACATTATAGTCTATTTGTTATTAAGTATTGCTTGTAGCCTTACAATCTCGTCACGGTATTGTGCCGCTTGTATGAAATCGAGGTCTTTAGCGGCTTTTTTCATTAATTGTTGCGTGTTTGCAATACTCTTTTCAAGTTGTTCATGACTCATGTGTTCTATTATCGGGTCTGCCGCAAACGCTACGGTAGAAGGTTCTATATATGCCTTATACATGCCCTTATCAGTATCTTTTTCATTATTATATGATTGTGTAAGGGCATCGCGTCTGATGTTTTTGGTTATTTGTCGTGGTGTTATATGATGCTTTTCATTATAATTTAGCTGTTTGTGGCGTCTTCTTGCAGTCTCTTCTATCGTCATTTGCATACTTGCCGTTATATTGTCGGCATACATAATAACCATTCCATTGACGTTACGGGCCGCACGTCCCGCAGTCTGTGTAAGCGATCTGTGTGACCTGAGAAAGCCTTCTTTGTCTGCATCTAAAATGGCGACAAGGGAAACTTCCGGCAAATCAAGGCCCTCTCTAAGGAGATTGACTCCCACAAGGACATCGAATATACCTTCTCGAAGGTCGTTCATGATCTTTACCCTGTCAAGAGTCGCCACATCACTATGGATATAATTGGCCTTGACACCATGATTGAGAAGATATTCTGTAAGTTCTTCAGCCATTCTTTTTGTCAATGTTGTAACCAATGTACGTTCATTACGTTCCATACGCAAGATGATTTCTTCCATAAGATTGTCTATCTGGTTCTCGCTTGGACGTACATCAATTACCGGATCCAAAAGTCCTGTAGGACGTATTACCTGTTCAACGATTACTCCGCCCGCTTCTTCCAACTCAAAATCTGCCGGTGTAGCGGAGACATATATGACCTGATTGACCATAGATTGAAACTCTTCAAACTTTAAAGGCCTGTTGTCGAATGCTGCAGGCAGGCGGAATCCATATTCTACAAGATTTGTTTTTCTGGCACGATCGCCACCGTACATGGCATTTATTTGCGGTACACTGACATGGCTTTCGTCAATGACGAGCAAGAAATCTTTAGGGAAAAAGTCTAACAAACAATATGGTTTTTGCCCGGCTTCACGTCCGTCAAAATATCTGGAATAGTTTTCTATACCGGAACAATGACCGAGTTCCTTTATCATCTCCATATCATATTCTACACGCTCTTTAATTCGCTGTGCCTTAATGGTATCTCCAATTTCGTTAAAGAAAGAAATTTGTTGCACAAGATCGTCTTGTATCATGCGTATTGCCGCATTAGTCTGTTCTTGTGATGTAACAAAAATATTGGCAGGATATATTTTGTAGTCGTCAAATGATGCAATGCGATGAAAATTCATTGAATCTATTTCTTCAATGGAGTCTATCTCATCATCCCAAAAAGATACTCTGAGCACATTTTCACTATATGCCATAAATATATCTATGGTATCTCCTTTAACCCGGAAGCAACCGCGACGTAGCTCTATATCGTTTCTTATATATAAAGCTGCAACAAGTTTACGCAAAAAATCATTACGGTCTACTTTGAGTCCCCTTTTTATGGAAATAATACTCTTGGTCATTTCAACAGGCCCGCCCATTCCGTATATACAAGATACGGATGACACGACGATAACATCCCTTCTTCCGGAAAGCAAAGCCGAAACGGCAGAGAGTCGCAGGCGGTCTATCTCTTCGTTAATGGCAAGATCTTTTTCTATATAAGTGTCTGTTTGCGGTAAATAAGCCTCCGGTTGGTAGTAGTCATAATATGAAACATAATATTCTATAGCGTTATCAGGGAAAAAAGTTTTCATTTCGCTATAGAGTTGTGCCGCAAGAGTCTTGTTGTGACTAAGAATAAGTGTCGGCTTGTTTACGTTGGCTATTACATTGGCAATGGTAAAGGTCTTTCCGGAGCCGGTGACTCCAAGAAGAACTTGGGCTTTTTCTCCTGCGTTTATGCCATCGGTGAGTTGTTTTATGGCTTCCGGTTGATCGCCTGTAGGCTCGTAAGATGACGTAAGTTTGAACTTGCTCATATTTATCAATGTAATATAGCCTTTGGCCGAATATTAGATGTACTACATATAGAGTAGTGCAAAACTACAAAATAAAGTGTTTAATAAAGACAATAAAAATCTATTTTTATCAAAAATAAGTTTAAAACCTTGCACTATATAATATTATTAAGTAATTTTGCACTTCAAACCACAGAAAGTATAAATGAAAACAAAGATACTTATCTATGTATTGGCAATAGTGTTACTGTCAAGTTGTGCCCATGAGTTCAACCAAGTTTATAAATCCCAAGATTATAGATATAGGTATGAATATGCAAAAGAGTGTTTTGCAAATGGGAAATATGCTCAGGCAACAACATTGTTGGAAGACGTCGTTACAATGATGAAAGGAACTGACAGTGCAGAGGAATCTTTGTATATGTTAGCTATGTCTCAGTTTTGTGACCGTGATTATGAAAGTGCTGCCATGACTTTCAAAAAATATCATAAGAGTTATCCCAAAGGAATTTATGCGGAATTGGCTTCCTATTATATAGGTGAAAGTCTTTACATGAGTACACCGGAGCCACGTTTGGACCAGTCGCAGACGGTAAATGCCATTGCGGCTTTTCAAGAGTATTTGGATATTTATCCGGATGCGAAAAAGAAAGTGGGTGCCCATGACAGACTTTTTGAATTGCAGGATAAGTTAGTAAAGAAAGAATTATATTCGGCGCAGTTATATTATAATCTCGGTACATATTTTGGAAACTGTACAAGTGGAGGAAGTAATTACGAGGCTTGTATAGTGACAGCGCAAAACGCCATAAAAGACTATCCTTACAGTTCGCTACGCGAGAATTTCTCTCTTCTCATAATGAAAAGCAAGTATGAGTTGGCAAGGCAAAGTGTAGAGGAACGCAAGTCAGAACGTTATAGAGACGCGGAAGATGAGTGTTACGGCTTTATAAACGAATATCCTGATTCAAAGAACAAGTCACTTGCGGAAAAATATATTGCTTCGTGTAAGAAATTTACAGGAAACGACGGAGAATAAAGATAATATGTTCGGATCAATGACAAGTCGGGTTCATGGTCTGATATTATATTTGTAAACAATATTTGATTAATAGAAACAATAACAATTAAAAATATGGATTATAAGAAATCAAAAGCACCTACAAACACAGTAACAAGAGACATAATGGACTTCTGTGAGGAGACAGGCAATATTTATGAGAGCGTATCAATAATATCAAAGCGCGCAAATCAGATTTCTGTGGAGATTAAACAGGATCTTAGCAAGAAGTTAGCAGAGTTTGCCTCTTATAATGATAGCCTTGAAGAAGTTTTTGAAAACAGAGAACAGATAGAAATATCAAGATATTACGAGAAATTGCCAAAGCCGACTCTTCTTGCAACGCAAGAGTTTATTGATAATGATATATATTGGCGTGACACCGTAAGAGATAATATAAAGGACTGATAATGATTCAACGTAAGCAGACTCTTTATATCTTGGCAGCCGTCATATTAACAATAGTATGTCTATGCTTGCCGTTGGGATTTTTTAATAACAATACTGAGATAAGCGCAGAAAGTATTTTATACAATCTATGGATTGTTTCTCCCGATGGTGCGCATAATTGGTCTGTATGGGCTCTTTTCGGAATACAGGTCGTAACATGCGCAATAGCTGTTGTCGCCATATTCTCATATCATAATAGAATTGTACAATCCCGTTATTGTCTTTTTAATATTCTGTTATTATTGGGCTGGCATGCGGTTCTTGTCATGTATGTTCTTGGCTTAAAAGATTCTTTGGGAGCTTTTAAACCGTCGTTAACTGCAATATTCCCCTTGATATCCATTATCTTGTATATAATGGCAAGAAAAGCAATATTGGCAGACGAGGCACTTGTGAGGGCTGCAGACAGAATAAGATGATATAAGATTCGATGCGAGTTCTATTTCAACAAATAATGAAAGTAAAATTTGCAAGGAATAAAAAATAGTATTATCTTTGCACTCGCAAATAAGAAATGGTACCTTGGCCGATCGGTTAGGTAACGGTCTGCAAAACCGTGTAGAGCAGTTCGACTCTGCTAGGTACCTCTTTAAAAAGGATATATCAAAGCGATATATCCTTTTTATATTATATATGAATATTGTTTATTCGATATAGTTCAATAATTTACCGCTGTCAATCCTATTTTCAGTAACGACAGGAGATTTTCTCTACAATGCGGAAACAATCTTTGCCATCACGGGTAAAAAATCTCTTGTGGACTTTACTTGCTCTCTACAAAACATATTGTGGTCTATGAAAGTTTTATGGAGAATAATTTGTAAAGGGCAATGTCCACTTTACGCATGGGCAGAAGAATGGTCTTATATATTAAGTTCGCCTTTGAGATATTTATAAGTATATCCTTTCTTGCTTTTAACGACATCTTCGGGAGTTCCTGTTATTATTATTTGCCCTCCGTTTCTACCACCTTCGGGACCCATGTCTATTATATGGTCTGCGAGTTTTATCACATCAAGGTTATGTTCTATTATTATTACAGTATTGCCTTTGTCAACGAGCTTTTGCAAAACATTCATTAAAATACGAATATCTTCAAAATGTAATCCCGTAGTAGGCTCATCAAGTATGTAAAGAGTCTTTCCCGTATCGCGCTTACTCAGTTCTGTGGCAAGCTTTATACGTTGGCTTTCACCTCCGCTTAGGGTAGTTGACGGTTGTCCGAGCTTGATATATCCTAATCCGACATCTTGAATCGTTTTTATTTTGCGTAATATGTCGGGCACGTTTTCAAAGAAATCGACAGCCTGATTTATTGTCATGTCAAGAACATCCGCAATGCTTTTGCCTTTATATCTAACTTCAAGAGTCTCGCGGTTATATCTTTTGCCGTGACAAATCTCGCATGGAACCATTATGTCTGGCAAGAATCTCATTTCAATTGTCTTATATCCGTTGCCGTTACAAGCTTCGCATCTGCCACCCTTGACGTTGAAAGAGAAACGTCCCGGCTTATATCCGCGAATCTTTGCTTCCGGAAGATTGACATAAAGTGACCTTATGTCGCTGAAAACCCCTGTATAAGTTGCCGGATTAGAGCGAGGCGTACGTCCTAAAGGACTCTGATCAACGTTAATGACTTTGTCAATGTTTTCAATTCCTTCTATTTTTTTATATGGCATCGGCTCTTTTTGTGAGCGGTAAAAATGCTTGCTTAGTATTGGTTGCAGTGTCTCGTTGATAAGAGTGGATTTTCCGCTGCCGCTGACTCCGGTAATGACAATCAGTTTCCCTAATGGAAATTCTATGTTGACGTTTTTCAGATTGTTGCCGGAAGCGCCGTAAAGCTTTATTGTTTTGCCGTTTCCTTTTCTTCTTTGTGAAGGAACGTCAATGTTTAGTTCGCCGTTGAGATATTGGCTTGTAATGGTATGCTCTTTAAGCATTTGTTCCGGTATGCCCTGAAAGACTACTTCTCCGCCTTTGCGCCCGGCTTTGGGACCTATATCTATTATGTAGTCCGCATTTTGCATCATGTCTTTGTCGTGCTCTACAACGATAACAGTGTTGCCTATGTCACGCAGTTCTTTTAGCGACCGGATAAGTTTGTCGTTGTCACGTTGGTGCAGTCCGATGCTCGGTTCGTCAAGAATGTACAGCACGTTTACGAGTTGTGAGCCTATTTGCGTTGCAAGTCTGATTCTTTGGCTTTCACCTCCTGACAGAGAAGCCGATTGTCTTTCAAGCGAAAGATAATCAAGACCGACATCAAGCATAAAGTCTATACGTGTGATAATCTCCTTTATTATTTCCTTAGCTATATGCTGTTGGCGGTTGTCAAGATGTTTTTCCGCTTCTGTGAGCCAATCCCTCAACTCCTTTATGTCGAGATGTGATACTTCGGAAATGTTTTTGTCCCATATCCGGTATGACAACGACTCTTTGTTCAGACGCATTCCGTTACATTCCGGACATGTACATACGCTTTGAAACTGGTCTGCCCACTTCTTGCTGCTTGCACTTTCGTCGGTCTCTATCACGGTGCGCAGATATTTTACCACGCCTTCAAAATCCATGAAATAGTCACTTGATGTATGTACAAGCTCCTTCTTTATCTTTATTGTTTCCATAGAGCCGTACATTATTTCATTTACGGCATCGTCGGAAAGTTCCGAGAACGGCGTGTCCAGATTGTTTTCATGTTTCTCAAGAATAGCCTCTATCTGCCAGAAAATCATTTGGTTCTTGTATTTCCCGAGCGGAAGTATCGCCCCGTTGCGTATAGAGAGATTTCTATCGGGAACAATCTTGTCCATGTCAATCTCGTTGATTATTCCAAGTCCTTTGCAATGCGGACATGCCCCTTCAGGAGAATTGAATGAGAATTTGTTAGGTGCGGGGTCGCTATAAGCCATGCCCGTAGTGGGACACATCAGCCTTTTGCTATAATACTTGGCGTCGTTGGTGTCTTTTTCCATAATCATGAGCAACCCGTCTCCTTGTTTCATGGCTATATTGACACTGTTTTTCAGTCGCTCGTTGTCTTTGTTCTGGACTTTCAGCTTGTCGATGACAACTTCTATATTATGGTTTTTATAGCGGTCGGTCTTCATTCCGCGAGTTATCTCCTTTATCTCTCCGTCAACTCTTATATAGAGATAACCCTTCTTGCGCATACTCTCAAACAGTTCGCGATAGTGTCCTTTGCGGTTTCTTACCAGAGGTGCGAGTATGTATATAGGTTTTCCGGCATACTTGTCGTTAATCATGGCAAGCACGTCTTCCTCTGTGTATTTTACCATCTTCTCTCCTGTGACATAGCTGTATGCGACTCCGGCTCTTGCATATAGCAGACGCAAGTAGTCATATACTTCAGTTGTGGTGCCAACAGTTGAGCGTGGGTTCTTGTTTGTGGTCTTCTGTTCAATGCTTATTACCGGACTGAGACCCGTAATCTTGTCCACGTCGGGTCGTTCCAATCCGCCAAGAAAGTTGCGGGCATAGGCTGAGAATGTTTCGATATATCTTCTTTGCCCTTCTGCGTATATGGTGTCAAAAGCCAAAGAGGACTTTCCTGAACCGCTAAGTCCCGTAATTACGGTAAGACTGTTGCGTGGTATCTCTACGTCTATGTTTTTCAGATTATGCGCTCTGGCTCCCCAGACATTTATCTTTTCGTCTTCTCTTTGATTCATAATGTTAGAACGGTGTGCCTTATGGTCTTGATTCGTATCGACATCTCTGTATTTATCGTTTTCTGTCATGGGACTGTTGAAACTTGATAAATCATTGTTCCGCAGACGAACTCTCGGTGTAGCCCCTCAACAGATTGACGTCCCGTTTTATAGTGAATGTACGGCCGTCTGCGCCTTTTGCTTCTACGAGAACGAAATATACGCCTTGTTTGGCTTCCTTGCCCTTATATGTTCCGTCCCAACCGCCGGCGGGGTCTGTCCATTCATACAGTTTGACACCCCATCGGTTGAATATCATAGCCTTGAACTCTATTATTGACTGATATCCGTCTTTTGCCTTGTATATGTCGTTTATGCCGTCGCCGTTTGGCGAGAAGGCGTTGGGCATTTCCAGTTTGCTTTCGCTGATGGTTACTCTCAGCGGTCCTATTTCGTTCCAATAGTCGGCGGTGTATTCAATAATGTCGTTGCCGTTGACAAAGGTGGCATACAGCACTATGCTATGGCTGCCGGCGGTGGTGAAAGTATAGTCTGTGTTTTCTTCATACCTTATGAGATATGGTTCCGTTTCTCCTTCGCGGCTAAAGCGCCATTCATAATGGGCGGTGTATTGACCTACGTTTTCGGGATTGGCCTTGAATACTCCGTATAGTGGAGCGTTGCCCGACATGTCGGTACTTTCCTCTTCGCCGTTGTCTCCTGTATATGTTGCCGTCGGATTTATTGTTGGTACGCTGTCGTCAGTGGCTGCCATACCGGTTGCGGTAAATACAGACAGGCATACCGTCGCTAATATTTGTCTTATTCTCATTATGTATTTAGATATTTATGCAAAAATAACTAATAAAGTTGATTTAGCCACTCTTTTTTTGTATTTTTGCAGGCGATTAATCTAAATATGTATAAACAGATGCGGCACTTTATAGGATTAATGATGTTATTGTCGGCGTTGCTTTTGTCTTCGGAGGCTTTTGCCCAAGACAGCGGACAGACATTGACTCGTCATAAGGTAAAGAAAAGCGAGACGGTTTTTGGCATTGCCAAGAAATATGGTGTGACAATAACTGATCTTATAAAGGCAAATCCGGTAATGAACACGCCCGGTTACGAGCTGAAAAAGGGCGATTATGTTGTTATTCCGCTTGTTCGGAACGTGAAAGTCGCATCGCAGCCCGTAGCATCTCCCGTAAAGACTGTCAAGGTGGGCATTGCCCTGCCTCTTCATAATATTGATGGAGACGGCCGTCGCATGTTGGAGTATTATCGCGGAATGTTGATGGCATGCCAGGACATGAAGAAAGAGGGTGTGTCAGTTGATGTTTACGCATGGAATCTGGCTATTGACGACGATGCCAACACCTTGTTGTCAAAACCGGAAATGTCAAAGTGTGACGTGATATTCGGCCCGCTTTATACCAAGCAGGTAAAGACACTTGCCGATTATGCCAGGAACAACGGCAAAAGACTGGTAATACCGTTTTCTATCAGCGCTTTTGACGTGTTGACAAACCCGTCCGTCTTCCAGGTATATCAGTCTAACGAGTCTTTCTATAATGATGTGATATCACATTTCGCTTATCGTTACGGCGGCTATAACGTCGTTGTGATTGACTGCAACGACAAGACAAGCGACAAGGGTATCTTCACGTTCCCTTTGCGCAAGACTTTGGAGGAACGCAACATATCTTGTAATGTCACTAACATAGACTCCGGGCAGGAGATTTTTGTAAGGGCTTTCAGCCTAAACAAGCCAAATGTCGTGGTGCTCAATACTTCCCGCTCACCGGAACTGAACAGAGTAATATCCAAATTGGACAATCTCTTGCTGTCATGTCCGCAACTTAAGGTCTCTCTTTTCGGCTATACAGAGTGGCTGATGTACGAGAAGTATGATAAAGACAAGTTCTTCAAGTATGATACATGCATACCAGCTTCGGCATACTATAATTCCTATTCTTCCAAAATCAAGGAGCTTGAGGGGAGATATAACGGTTGGTTCAAGTCAGACATGATGGATTACCTGCCTCGATTTGCCGTTACGGGATATGATCATGCCATGTTCTTTATTAAAGGAATATACGATGAGGGGAACAAGTTCAACGGTTCCGTTCAAAACAAAGGCTTCTTGCAAAACAATCTTTGCTTCAAGAGAGCCTCTGCGGCAGGAGGATATCAGAACAAGGGACTGATGTTTGTACATTATAATGTAAACAAGTCAATCTCTCTGATTAATCTCAGCAAATAGCGACATGTCCTTTGGATAATGCAAACTATATGTTTGCGTTGCCGAAACAGCATGTTTGTCACATGTAAACAATATGTTTGGACATTAAAGACAGCATGTTTCCTGTCGCAAGTACAAATGCTCGTTGCAACAATATATATAACAGAAAATTCAGCCGGTGTGGCTTGTGATAATCAAACCGCCTGCCACGAAAGCGAAAAAAAGAATAGTGATGCGTAGAGTTTTATTCATAATGTCATTGATGATGCTTGTCACCGCTTCTTACGGTCAGATAGGCTCTCACAGAAATGATCTCAGTATAGGCTTTAACGGAGGATATATATTGAGCAATGTGGGCTTTGACCCTAAGGTAAACCAGTCTATGCACGGCGGAATGACGGCAGGAATATCGTTCAGATATGTATGTGAAAAATACTTCAATACCGTTTGTGCCTTGCAGGCGGAAGTCAACTATGCAAGTATAGGATGGAAAGAAGACATACTCAACATGGACAACGGTCCTGTCATCAATCCCGTTACCGGCGTGGCAGAGACTTACAGCCGCACGATAAACTACATACAGATACCCGTCTTCGCCCATCTGGGTTGGGGAAGGGAACAAAAGGGCTTCCAGTTCTTCTTTCAGGCAGGGCCGCAGATAGGCATTTATCTCAGCGAAAGCACAGAAGCCTCGTTTACGTCCGAGAACTGTAATACGGAAGACCGTTCAAGCAAGACCGTAGAACAATATTCCATGCCTGTTGAAAACAAGTTTGACTATGGCATCGCCGCCGGTCTCGGACTTGAATACTCCAATCGCCGCTTGGGACATATACAATTGGAAGGAAGATACTATTACGGTCTGGGCAATATCTATGGCGATTCAAAGAAGGATTATTTCGGAAAATCAAATTTCGGCAATATAGTTATCAAGATGACCTATCTGTTTGACCTGATAAAGACAAAGAACATCTGATACTCTTGTCACGTCATTTCAAGAACAGTGTGATGTCAATTAAAATCAAATCTTTGCAATGAGCAGAAAAAAGAAACCGTTACCAATATTGGAAAATATCACGATAACCGACTATGCCGCTGAGGGCAAGGCCCTTGCGCGTGTAGATGACATGGTGGTTTTCGTGCCTTTTTGCGTGCCGGGAGATATCGTTGACCTGCAAGTGAGAAAGAAAAAGCACAGCTATTGCGAAGCCGAAGTGATACGTTTCATCAAGCTGAGTGACATAAGAGTGCAGCCTCCGTGCTCGCACTTCGGTATTTGCGGCGGTTGCAAATGGCAGAATGTACCATACGAAGAGCAACTCAAGATGAAACAGAAGCAGGTTTATGACCAGCTTACACGCATCGGGAAAATTGAACTGCCCGAATTCAGACCCATAATGGGCTCTGTCAAGACATACGGATACAGGAACAAATTGGAGTTCGGATGCTCAAACAAGCGCTGGCTTACCAAACAGGAAATAGCGACAGGCGGAGATTTCGGGCAGATGAACGCCGTCGGATTTCACATAACTGGCGCATTTGACAAAATATATCCCATAGAAAAGTGCCGTCTTATGGATGATTTCCATAACGAAATAAGAAACGAAATACGCGATTATGCCATTAATACCGGCATGACTTTCTTCGATATCAGAGAGCAGCACGGGCTGTTGCGCGACCTCATGATACGCAATTCGGATACCGGAGAATGGATGTTGCTCGTACAATTCCACTACGATGAAGAAGGCGACGACCAACGTGCCATGTCATTGATGCGACATATAGCCGACAAATTTCCGCAGATTTCATCCTTGCTCTATGTGGACAACCAGAAATGTAACGACACTTTCAACGACTTGGAAATACAAGTCTTCAAGGGCAACGATTATATTTACGAAGTCATGGACGGCCTGAAATTCAAGGTAGGGCCCAAGAGCTTCTATCAGACAAATACCGAACAGGCTTTCCATCTGTATTCCGTAGCGTGCGAGTTGGCAGGACTTACGGGTAAGGAACTTGTATATGACCTCTATACGGGAACGGGAACAATAGCCAACTTCGTGTCACGTTTTGCCCGTAAGGTCGTTGGTATAGAGTACGTTCCGGAGGCGATAGAAGACGCGAAGGTCAATTCTCAGATAAACGGCATAGACAATACGACCTTTTATGCCGGTGATATGAAGGACATATTGACCGACGAGTTTATCAGTAACAACGGCAAACCCGACGTTATCATTACAGACCCGCCACGTGCCGGCATGCATCAGGATGTCGTAGATACCATTTTGCGTGCCGCTCCGCAGCGTATCGTGTATGTAAGTTGTAATCCCGCGACACAGGCACGGGACCTCTCGTTGCTTGACAGTCTCTATCATGTAACAGCTGTGCAGCCTGTTGACATGTTCCCGCATACGCCGCACGTGGAAAACGTCGTGCTTCTTGAAAAGAGACAATAACATATATAGAATATAAAGCAGGAACACGTATTCATTCCTGTAGCCCCGAAGGGGACATAGATAGAATACAAGGTTTAAACTAAAACTTTTATATTAAGAAACAGACATAAAAACAGGAACGCATCAGGGTAGGATGGCACAGCGTGCCGTTTCCTGACAGAGTAACAATGAAATTTAAATTCAATATCATTAACCCGGCGTTTCCGTTCTGATAACTTGAAAAGGACATATTAATATATTTGAGCTTTTGGCTCTTGTTCTCTATATTCGAATACCGCCAAATATTCATCCTACGAGAACAAGTTGACTGAAGGTTCACGCTGGTATGGCGTGGACTATTCTGTGCTTGTTGTAGGAAAAGGTCACTTGGCGGTAACCGGAATATAGGCAAGCGAAAGAATGGTACACGCCTATTTATTTACAGTTAAACATGAAATATACAAACGGTAAAAAGCAATACATCACACCTCAGGTTGTCGTGT
>JBJFGK010000117.1:0-2910 GCA_051892655.1 Prevotella sp.
GTCTGATGCCTTCATGCACCTGTCTTGTCGCATATACTGGCACTCCTAACGTGTTGCTTAACACGCCGACCGCTTTTACGTGGTCAGCATGGTCGTGCGTAATAAGAATGTTTTTGATGTTCTGCATGCTAAGACCATAGTCGATGAAATATTTTTTTATTCTTCTGATGCCAATGCCAACGTCTATAATCAAGCCGCATGTCTCTGTATAAAGGTAATAGCAGTTGCCGCAGCTTCCACTGCCGAAAGATATGAACTTCAGCATTTTTGTGTTTTTGGCTGCAAATTTATAAAGATAATATTTATGTAACAAAAAAAACAAATACCTTTGTAGAAAATTAACTCTATGTATAAAAACTTAATTGTTTGTATTGTTTTGTTGTGCCTTACGGCATCATGCAAGAAAGTGTCTTTGGATTCTGAGGACAGGGACATTGCTGAAGTGGCGCACTCGTTTGCATCTAACTATTTCGGACTTAATGTAGTTGAGGCTCGTAAGTATGCTACTTACGACTCGGAACTATGGCTCCGGCTGTATGCAAGTAATATCGCAGCAGATGACATCTCTATGGTTAATGCATCGGAAGATGATGTTTCGGTTGAGATAACAGATGTGGAGCGTTTGTCTGATACGACTGCTGTTGTAAGATGCAAGGTAGATAATTATCTGGATATCGAGGATTTGTGTGAAAAACACCATATTTCCGATGATGGAAACTTCTTGTTTACGCTTGTGCGCAAAGGAGATAAATGGCTTGTCAGAATGGAAGGCCTACCGCAAAATGAAAGGCGAAGTCTCGACTGAAGTCAGGATGAAATACGGCATAATGCTCTTTTTGTGTGTCGTAAGCGGGGTTGACGGCTTTCATTCCCATGTCGAAACGTAGTATGAAGTAGTCGAAATTAAGCCTTATGCCCAATCCGTAGGCAAAGGCTATCTGTTTGTAAAAGTCTTTGATGTTAAACTGACCTCCTTCTTGCTCGTCATAGTATCTCAAAGTCCATATATTTCCGGCATCGATAAAGGCTGCTCCGTAAATTTTCCAAAACAGGAATGACCTTAATTCAACGTTCAGGTCAAGCTTCATGTCGCCTGTCTGGTTGATAAAGTCAATACTTCCGTCTGTCCCCTTGAATTTTCCGGGTCCTAATTGCCTAACGCTCCATCCTCTTACAGAGTTCGCTCCACCTGAAAAATATCTCTTTTCAAACGGCAGGACCTTGCTGTTGCCATAAGGATATGCAATGCCGAAACCGCAGTGTAGCGCAATGTTGTTATTCTTGTCTATTGGTAATATCTTTGTATAGTCAAAGTCTCCTTTTATATATTGTGCAAAAGCTATATTAAATAAGGTGTATTGGTTGTCCTTGTTCTGCTTCAGATCTAAAGCTCTTGCCACTCCGGAGAGCAGATTGCCTGAACTTTCGACGTTGATACGAAATGCTTCGTTCTTGTTGTTGGCAGACATGCTGAAGCCAAGTTTCATGATAAACAGGTCTTCATAGTTGTATCTCAATATGGAATTTCTGTTGCTCGCATTGTCAAGATAGTTCTCTTTGAACGTGGCAGATATCCACGGCATATAGATATAGTTGAGATCAATGACATCAACTTTATAGTTTTTCTTCTGCGAAGCGTTACTCCAGCGGTATCTCCATGCTGCCGTAAAGACGCGTCTGTGGAATTCAGGACGGTTTTGCAGGTTGTAGCTTGCCGACAATTCGGAGAATGCGGTTGATTGTTGTCTGAATTTTTTAGACAAGAAAGGGAACATGAAGCGTGGAAAAACGAGTTTTGTTTCCAGATTGTATTCTTCGTAGTCTTGGTTTTGATATCCTTCAAGTCCTGTTATGGCTTCGTAGGCACCGCGCAACTTTATACTGAACGTTTCGGAACCTCTGAAAAGATTTTTGTTTTCGTATGTAAGAGACGCCGCAGCTCCCAAGTCTCCGGCTGTGTTTGTGCCTTCCGGCTGGAAACTAATGCTGTGTGTCTTGCCTGTACTTACTCCTATGTCACATGCCAGAGTATTGTTTTCGGCATTTTCCGTAAATCTTATGTTGGTGTATTTCACTGACGGCAGTCTGCCGAATCTGTTGTATGTCTTTTGCAAATCCGCTGCATTGTAGAGCTTTCCCTCCTCAATTAGAGTGTTTTCTTCCAAGACATGCTGTCTCAACGGTATGCGTTTGTTGTCGCCGATAGGGTGAAAGCTTATCTTGCTTATGGTATATTGCTTGTGGTTAACTGCATCTTTGTTGCTGCCGGTCCTGTATTTCTGTATATGCAAAGTGAGATCTACATCGGTGCTGTTACGGGAAGTGTCTGCCGTAAAGGATATGAAATCTCGGTTGAAATTGAAGTATCCGTTATTGTTCAGAAACGTGGTTATCCTTTTGCGCTCATATTCAAGGTCTCTGACAAGGAAGGGTTTACCTTTGCTTAAACCGTTTTTCATCATTCCGCTGTTGTTCATCAACAGTGCTATGCCTTCATCTTTTATGTCATATCTGACGTCTCCGATATTGTATCTCTTGCCGCTGTGAAGACTGTACACGACATTGACACGCTTTTTCTTGACGAAGTCAAGTCTGTAATCTGCTGTGGCGTGTATATAACCTAAGTCGCGCATCGCTCCGGCAAGGTCGTTGCATGTCTGTGTGGCTTGGATAGAATCGAAAATCATAGACTTTTCACTCAGCCTTCTTAACGCTTTGTCTTTCCTGCTTGCGGTGTCGTTGTCGGATATGGTATATTTGCCGGAAGGAATCTTGAACATTGAGAACCATTTGGAGTTGCCTTTCTGTCTCACGTATGGTTCAAAGCGGTCGGCGTCAAGTTGTCTGTTGTCTGAAACAACGCTGACCTTGTCCAGCAGATACATTCCATCAGGGATGTTTTTCGTTGTC
>JBJFGK010000118.1:0-46730 GCA_051892655.1 Prevotella sp.
TGCTTGTAAAAAGAATGAAGACAACGGTATAATTCGCCACTATCCATTGATTGTTATGACTGACAAAACGCAACATTGACTCCGGTCTGTACACGACAACCCATGTCAGGAGCAGAAGTATGATATTTTTGATGAATGTCTGTGTGTTTGACAAGAGCAAGGCATCACCGAAACAACCGCAATCCGTTATAGGATCATATATCATGAGCCATAATGACAGCAACGTCATCAGCGAGATGAAAACCAACAACAGACGAGATACCTGCCGCCTATATATGGCGAAAAACAGATATATTCCAAGACAAAATTCTAATGCGCCGAGAATTATAGCAAATACGAGTATTGCATGATTATACGAATTTGCGGCGACACCGAACACAGACAGATAGTCTTGCATCTTATATTGGGTGCCAAGTGGGTCAACAGCCTTGACATATCCCGAAAAAACAAAAGTCAGGGCAACAAGTAAACGGCATACATTTACAAAAACTGCCATTATGACTTTATTTCTCATCATTCAGCAAGTTTGATAAGTCCAAAAACGGCATAATTGATTATGTCCATATAATTAGCGTCTATACCTTCCGAGACCAATGTCTCGCCGTCTATCTCTTCAATTTCCTTTATTCTCTGTATTTTTGTCAAAATAAAATCCGTATAGCTGCTGACTCTCATTGAACGCCATGCCTCGTCATAATCATGATTCTTTTTAAGCATGAGTTCCAAAGACTGCCTTGCAAAACCGTCATATAAAGCCAAAGCCTCATTATTGGTAATATCCGGTGAATCTGCAAATGATTTGTCCAACTGTATCAGACCGATTATTCCGTAATTCACAAGACCGACAAATTCCGGCCTTATACCCTCACCCACCAGAGATTCCCTTTTTATTTCCAGGCTTCTAATACGTTTCGCCTTGATATATAACTGGTCTGTTAATGAAGAGGGGCGTAACATTCTCCATGAGGGGCCATAATCGTGTAGTTTTTTTACAAACAGTGCACGACATTCTGCAAGCGCAGATTCAAACTGTTCCTTTGTTCTTAATGTATTTGACATCATCGGAATTTTTATCGTCGGCAAAGTTACTTAAATTTTAGCAATAAACACCAATTTAATATACGGAAAATGAAAATCAAGCGCAGGCACTACTACTTTGCTTCACCTTTTTTTATTTTAATAAGTCTGATCTTGGCACATTCGGTATCGAACGCTGTCCGTAAAGAATCCATTCGGGACTTTGCCTTTGTCTTTGCCAGCAACTCGTCATAAGTGATATTGCCTTCCTTTCTTCGTTTTTCGACATTCTTCAACATCAAAGAATAGTATTCTTCCGCTTGCTTTAATTCCGAATCAACCTTCTGCAGGGCTTTCTCCGCCTTAGCCAATTCTACATCCTTATATAGTTCAAGGGCGACCTTCCTCAACTCTATTTCCGACGAAAATTCCCGTCTTAGCGAATCTATTGACTTTAAAGCCTTGTCATATTGCTTGTCGGAATAATACTGCCGCGCCTTGTCAAGCAACTGCTCTGCCTCTGTGTGTCTTCTGTTATCGATACATGCGGCAAACACGGTGGATATTACTATTAGTGTAACAATCTTTTTTACTGTAAATCTCATAATAAATTTGGTTTATACTTATACCTGATACGACAATATGTTTCTTTTAGCAAAGATACAAAAAGTATATGAATTTCACAAATTTTACTTAACTAATCTTCCATGTGTTGTGTCTTGTTTTATGGTCTTCTTCCAAGCTACTGATTCAAGCATTTCTTCTTCGTCGTGGGCGCGCAAATCGCCGTTTATGCGCTCTACCAGAGTGCCGAACTGACCCTTGTTTGCCCCGCTGTCGGCGACAAGATGTACCATCTGACCGCACAATTCCCTGTATGTGTTGTCAGGATAGAGAAATTCTGCGTCAGAAACCCGGCTCCCCAGCAGAGGAAAAACCATCGGAACAAGGGGTTCACGCATGTCAGAAGACACGCTTTTGAGCACAAGATCCAAGATTTTCGCCGTTTTCGGCACTGCCGGCATCTTGGGAGCCTTGTAGGAAAAGATATCGTAATTCTTTGATTATCATTTTTTTAGATTATTAAACGTTTGGTATTTTATACAGTTATACAGTTATACAGTTAGTATTTTAAGGGGGTACTATTCCTCTATTATATATATAACTTATTAATTATTAATTAGTTATAGAATTATAGGAAAGGGGGTACACCCCTCTTTTTTTAACTGTATAACTGTATAACTGTAAGTTAATTAATTTAACACTCTCGTTGGCTTTGGCTTAAACCACTTTCCTCTACGCGGTCATCAGGATAAAGTTCTTTGAGGGCCTTGTGCAGCTCGTTGGCTACCGCATAGGGGAAGAGAGCCCTGTCGTAGCTGCCGGTCAAAGAGACGTCTCTGAAATGGGGCTGCAGCCTGCCGTCAGACGTGCGCGAGAAGTTAAGATAGACGCCGCGCCACACTACCGGATTGCGGTTGCACTTCATTTTTCTTGCACGCTCAACTCGGGAAAGGCGCTTATAAACTTATAAAAGAGATAATATTGCCAAAAGTTGCGGTTGTCGCAAACAATAGTACCAAATTACTTCTTGCGGGGCAGGAGACACCAAGTTTAGCGCATATGAATATGCTGTTTCGTGCAAATTACTATATTGTGTGTCTGTTTTAGCTATGAAGTTCAGCCGCTCTTGCTATTATTCCGGTCAAACGACCGATTCGTTTTAAACATAAAGAACAACTTGTAGGCAATATTGTTTTCGGTTATTCCGACTTTTTTAGTATTTTTGCATCCGCAAAAATTATATTACCCAATGAAGTTATTTAACAACACGGAGCTTGCACATATTCTTGACAAGGATATTTTTCATATCATATCAGACATAGCCGACAAGTTAGGATTAGAATGTTATGTCGTAGGCGGATATGTGCGCGACATATTCCTGCAACGGCAGTCGAATGACATTGATGTAGTTGTTGTCGGTAACGGTATTCAGATTGCAACAGAGTTGAAGAATTCATTGGGCAGGAAAGCTCATTTGTCTGTTTTCCGGAATTTCGGTACCGCACAAGTGAAATATAAAGGCACAGAGATTGAATTCGTAGGAGCAAGAAAAGAGAGCTACTCGCATGATTCGAGAAAACCCGTCGTTGAAGACGGCACATTGGAAGACGACCAAAACAGAAGAGACTTCACAATCAATGCCCTTGCAATATGTCTGAACAAGGCGCGTTTCGGCGAGCTGGTCGATCCGTTTGACGGCATCTATGATATGGAAGACGGTATCATACGCACCCCTCTCGATCCTGACATCACATTCTCAGACGACCCCCTACGCATGCTAAGATGTATCCGTTTTGCCACACAACTGAATTTCTTTATTGATGAAGAAACGTTTGACGCTCTCGAAAGAAATGCGGAAAGGATAAGAATTATAAGCGGAGAACGGATACAGGAAGAACTTAACAAGATAATAATGACACCTGTTCCGAGCAAAGGATTTGTCGAACTTCACAGATGCGGGCTGTTGCATATCCTGTTGCCGGAGCTTACCAACCTTGACATTGTGGAAAAGCGCAACGGCAGGGCACATAAAAACAACTTCTATCATACTCTCGAAGTCCTTGACAACGTATGCAAGAAGTCGGACAACTTATGGCTTCGCTGGGCGGCATTATTACACGACATAGGCAAGCCCAAGTCCAAGAAATGGGACAATAATATCGGATGGACTTTCCACAACCACAACTTTATAGGGGCTAAAATGGTCTCCGACATTTTCAGAAGGCTCAAACTGCCTATGGACAGCAAAATGAAATATGTCAGAAAGCTTGTTGACCTGCACATGAGACCGATAGTCATCGCCGACGAGATTGTTACCGACAGCGCCGTAAGACGCTTGATAAACGATGCAGGAGACTATATAGACGACCTGATGACACTATGCGAAGCCGACATTACAAGCAAAAACGAGATACGGAAAAAGCGTTTCATCGAGAATTTCCGTATCGTCAGATCAAAGCTTTATGACCTCAAGGAAAAAGATTACAAAAGGTTATTGCAGCCGTGTATAGACGGAACGGAAATAATGGAAATGTTCGGGCTTAAGCCATCCAAAGAAGTCGGAATACTGAAAGCCACATTAAAGGATGCGGTTCTTGACAATCGTGTTCCTAACGAAAGAGAACCTTTGATGCAGCTTTTAATGGAAAAAGCGAAAATAATGGGATTGTCTCCACAACAATGACATTCGTTCTCATGCCCATTGTCCCCAACCGGTCATAAAAACCCGCATGGTATCGGAATTCCCTGCGGACTGAATAGCCATTTTCGACACTAAAAACAGCCATTTTGACACCCAAAACAGCTTATTACGACACCAAAAACAGCCATTTTGACACCCAAAAACAGCCATTTACGACACTAAAAACAGCCATTTACGACACCAAAACAGCCATTTACGAACCCCCAAAAGCTGTTGATTTTACTTTTTATTATATTATTAACTATTAGACATCTGCATAAAAGTGCAGAATAAACGCTAAAAACATAGCCAAACAGAATACTAACTGCGCCGAAAAGGACAAAAAAATAAGTTAAAACTAAATAATAAATTTAATCTTATTACACATAAAAGATAATTATTAGTACATTTGCAGTCCGAAAACCCGAACGAGGGTTATTAGTTTTCATCATTGCAGATCATAAATTATAAATAACAGGTATGAAAAAGAAGAAAATCTTATTGTTTACATGCGTTGCCATGATGTTAATATCATGTGGAGGCAAACAAGGTAAACCAAATTTCGGTGACAATGAATATGCCGTAAGGACTATCGGGACACAAAGCTCCGAACTGGAAACAGCTTATCCGGCAACCATAAGAGGTGTACAGGATGTTGAGATACGTCCGAAAATTTCAGGATTTATAACCAGACTTTGCGTGCAGGAAGGACAAGCGGTTAAAAAAGGACAACTGCTGTTTGTCATAGACAATGTAACCTACGAGTCGGCGGCACGACAGGCAAAAGCTGCCGTAAACTCGGCAAAGGCCCAGCTGAACACTTCAAAACTTACTTATGAAAACAACAAGAAGCTTTTCAGCAATAATGTAATAGGCGCATACGAACTTGAACAAGCAAAAAACAATTACGAATCAGCCCTTGCCAACCTTGCACAGGCTGAAGCAAGCTATGTATCTGCCAAACAGAATCTTGATTTCTGTTATATAACCAGCCCGACCAACGGTGTCGTAGGCGATCTTCCCTACAAAGTGGGAGCTCTGGTAAAAGACTCTAACGCAGAGCCGCTGACAACCGTCTCAGACATTTCTAACATGCAGGTATATTTCTCCATGACTGAGAAGGACCTTATTGACATGACAAAGACAGCCGGAGGACTTACGGCTGCAATAAAAGACTATCCGCCGGTAAAGTTAAAGCTTGCGGACGGCAGCATTTACGGTCATGAAGGACATGTGGCGACAGTCAGCGGAGTTATTGACAAGGCAACCGGTTCGGTATCTATACGAGCAGATTTCCCTAACCCGGAGCATTTGTTGAAGACAGGCGGTTCGGGCGCAATCATTATTCCCCATAAAGATAATGCCGCCATTATCATTCCACAAGATGCCACAGCACAAGTACAGAACAAATACTTTGTATATGTTTTAGGTGCCGGAAACAAGGTAAAATATACGGAAATAACCGTTTCGCCAAACAATGACGGCAAAAACTACATAGTGACAAGCGGCCTTAAAGTAGGCGACAAGATTGTCGTTTCAGGTATTACGGCTCTGACTGACGGTGCTGAAATAAAGCCTATCACAGAAGCCCAATATCAGAAAAAGATAGAAGAGGCACAGCAACTTGGCGAAGCGCAAGGCGATGCCAAGAAACTCAAGAAGGCCTTAACCGGTAAATAAGATTTATTTGTCTGCTCAATTTGACAATTATAGCAGCAACAAAAACAAAAAAGGATAAACAATGAAATTAGATAGATTTATCAAACGCCCTGTGCTGTCAACGGTAATATCTGTATTGACTGTCATTTTAGGTTTACTTGGATTGGCTTCGCTGCCTATAGAGCAGTATCCCGACATCGCACCTCCTACAGTCAACGTGCAGACATTCTATCAGGGAGCTGACGCCCAGACAGTACAGAAATCAGTACTTGCCCCTCTTGAGGAGCAAATAAACGGTGTGGAAGGCATGACATACATGACTTCTACCGCGACCAACGACGGTATGGCAACCATAAATGTTTACTTTGAGCAAGGCTATGACGCCGACATGGCTCAGGTAAACGTACAGAACAGGGTGTCACAAGCGACAAGCCTGCTCCCTGCCGAAGTAACCAAACAGGGTGTTACCGTACAGAAACGCCAGACTTCCAACGTGCTTATCATGTCGTTGACAAGCGACGGAAGATACGACGAAGAATTTCTTTCCAACTATGCCGACATTAATGTCATTCCTGCCGTAAAGCGTGTGGAAGGTGTCGGAGATTGCCAATCAATCGGTCTGAAAACATATACCATGCGTCTGTGGCTCGACCCGATAAAGATGAAAGAGCATAATCTCATACCGGGCGACATACAAGGCGTGTTGGCAGAGCAAAACATTGAGGCGGCTCCGGGTAAGTTCGGAGAGCAAAGCACAAATGTTTACGAATATGTAATGAGGTACACAGGTCGTCTTCAGACACCTGAGGAGTTCGGAGACATCATTATCAAAAGCGATGAAACAGGCCGTACCCTACGTGTGAAAGACGTGGCAAGAGTTGAAATCGGCGGTCTTTACTATACTGTAAAATCAAGTGTTGACGCCAATCCGGCCATAATGATGATGGTTGCACAAACGGCCGGTTCAAATGCGACACAAATCGTTACGGACGTCAAGAAACTTTGTGAGGAATTGTCTGAAACGTTCCCTCCGGGAATGAGGATACAGACGCTTCAAGACACGACAGAGTTCCTGTACGCATCAATACATGAAGTTATAAAGACTCTGTTTGAAGCGCTTTTGCTCGTATTCCTTGTAGTATATATATTCTTGCAGGATTTCCGTTCAACACTCATACCGATGATTGCGGTACCTGTATCTTTGGTGGGAACATTCTTCTTCCTTTGGATCTTCGGTTTTTCAATAAACCTGTTGACACTATCGGCTCTCGTTCTTGCCATAGCCATTGTCGTCGATGATGCCATAGTGGTGGTTGAAGCCGTCCATGCCAAGTTGGATCTTGGTTACAAGTCGGCAAAAACAGCCTCCATTGACGCGATGAATGAGATTTCAGGAGCTATCATATCCATTACGCTTGTGATGTCAGCCGTATTCATACCGGTATCATTTATCAGCGGAACCTCAGGTACTTTCTATCGAGAGTTCGGTGTGACGATGGCTATATCAATCATTATCTCGGCCCTTAATGCATTGACACTCTCACCTGCACTTTGCTCTATTCTTCTTAAACCAAAAGACGAGAACGGCAAAGAGCGCAAAATGTCAAGAATAGACCGTTTCCATGCTGCATTTAACGCGTCTTACGACAAGATTCTTGACAAATACAAAAACGGAGTACGCCGTGTTATCGAGCATAAAATCATTGCCGGAATAACGGTAATAATCGCAATTGCAGTTCTTGGAATTACAGCCATGAACACACGCACCGGTCTTATTCCTGATGAAGACACGGGAACTGTGTTCTGTACGGTTTCCATGCCTCCGGGAACAAGCCTTGATGCGACGAACAAAGTCATGGACAAGATTGACTCCATGCTTATTACCAATCCGGCTATAGATCACCGCCTGAGAATTACCGGTTATAACTTTATTGCCGGACAAGGCTCTAATCAAGGAGCTTTCATCATCAAGCTGAAAGACTTTGAAGAAAGAGGACTGACAGAGCAATCAACAGCCGTACTCGGAATGTTATACAAACAGACAGCCTCTATAAAAGGAGCGCAAATTATCGCATTCCAACCTCCTATGGTACAGGGATTCTCCGTAACCAACGGACTTACTTTCTCCATGCAAGACCGTACAGGCGGAACTGTCGAGCGTTTCTCTAAAGTTACTCAAGACTTTTTGGCTGAGCTAAACAAACGTCCGGAAATAAGTAACGCCATGACGACGTTCCGTTCCGACTATCCGCAATATCTTATTGATGTAGATGTCGCGAAATGTAAACAAAGCGGAATATCGCCATCATCTGTACTCGCAACGATGCAAGGCTATTACGGAGGCCTCTATTCCTCTAACTATAACGCGTATGGCAAACTGTATCGTGTGTATGTACAAGGTGAGCCTAACATGCGAGAAGATTACAAGAGCCTGAACTATATCTATGTAAGGACTGCATCCGGACAGATGTCACCTATCAAGGAGTTCATAAATCTGAAAAAAGTTTACGGACCGCAGACCATAGGACGCTTTAACCTGTTTACATCTATAGATATAAATGCAACCGCAGCTGAAGGCTATTCTTCCGGCGATGCCATTAATGCCGTAAAGGAAGTGTCAAGACAAATCCTTCCCGCCGGATTTACATACGAGTTCTCAGGTCTTACCCGTTCCGAACAAGAGTCAAGCAATACTACAGGTATAATCTTTGTATTGTGTCTGCTGTTCGTGTACTTGATTCTAAGTGCCCAATACGAGAGCTATCTATTGCCTTTATCTGTTATTCTTTCCATTCCGTTCGGTTTGGCAGGAGCTTTCCTCTTTACAAATCTATTTGGAAAACAGAATGACATATATATGCAGATTTCGCTTATCATGCTTATCGGTCTGTTGGCAAAGAATGCCATTCTTATCGTCGAGTTTGCATTGGAACGCCGTCGCACAGGTATGGCAATATCATGGAGTGCCGTACTCGGAGCAGGTGCCCGCTTACGTCCGATATTAATGACCTCATTAGCTATGATTATCGGTTTGCTGCCTTTACTCTGGCCTTTCGGAGTTGGAGCAAACGGGAACCAGACGCTCGGTGCGTCAGCCATTGGCGGTATGCTTATCGGTATGATATGCCAGATCATGATTGTACCGGCTCTCTTTGTCATCTTCCAGTATCTGCAAGAGAAGATCAAGCCTATTGAATTTGAAGGAGATGAAGTCGCATCAGTAGATACAGAACTCTTGCAATATACTTATCCAATAAATAAGATAAGAAAGGAAAACCAGAATGAAGAAATTTAATATTATACTATTGTCCGTAGCTGTTCTTATGAGCAGCTGCGGTCTGTACAACAAATATGAACGTCCTGAAATTAAGACAGACGGACTTATAAGAGATGTTGTATCTTCAACCGACACTTTGGCTGTAAATGACACTACAAGTTTCGGTAATTTACCTTGGCGTAGCGTTTTTACAGATCCGCAACTCCAGAGTTTAATAGAACAAGGTCTGGATAATAATGCCGACTTGCTGAATGCAGCACTTAATGTAAAAATAGTTGAGGCGCAACTTATTTCTGCCAAACTTGCTTTTGTTCCCGCTTTTACTTTTTCACCTCAAGGAACGATCGCTTCATGGGACGGAGGAAAAGCGACAAAAACTTATTCGCTCCCTATCAACGCAAGTTGGAGTATCGACTTGTTTGGCAATCTTCTCTCTATAAAAAGAAGTGCACAAACTATGTTGCTTGCAACAAAAGACTATCAACTTGTCGTAAAGACTAAGGTTATAGCAAACATAGCCAATGCTTATTATACATTATTGATGCTTGATAAGCAAATAGAGGTTGTTACAGACATGGAGAGACTTACGAAAGAGACATGGGAGACCATGAAGTTTCTGAAAGACAACAAAATAGGATATCGCTCAACGTCTGTTCAAAGTGCAGAAGCCAACTATTATTCTGTTCAAGCGCAGAAGACAGACCTCATAAGACAAGTACGTGAAGTTGAAAATTCTTTGTCTCTTTTATTAGGGCAGCAAGCGCAAACAATAAAACGCGGTAAGTTGGAGGAACAATCTCTACCTACAAAATTCAGTACCGGCATAGCCATTCAGATGCTGAACAATCGTCCGGATGTACACTATGCAGAAATGTCACTTGCCCAATGTTTCTATGATGTGCAGACGGCACGTTCACGTTTCTATCCAAATATTACCATTAGCGGAGCGGGAGCATTTACTAACAATTCCGGTACAGGAATAGTAAATCCCGGCAGCTGGTTGCTTAATGCTGTTGGTTCTCTTGTACAACCAATATTCCAAAACGGAAGACTCATTGCCGGACTTAAAGTTGCCAAAGCACAACAGGAGCAGGCATATAACACATGGCAGAACGCAGTACTTTCTGCAGGAAGCGAAGTCAGCAATGCACTTGTTTTATACAACTCTTCTAACGAAAAGAGCATTATTGAAAGCAAGCAGATAGAGGTTCTTAAACAAAATGTAGAAGACACGAAAAAGCTTATGGCAAGTTCAGGAAGTACATATCTTGAAGTCATAACAGCCCAGCAGAGCCTGCTCAATGCCGAATTGTCAAAAATAGCAGATGATTTCTACAAGATGCAGGCTGTTGTCAATCTCTATTATGCTTTAGGCGGAGGTAGAGAATAGAGGTCTGCGTCTGTCTGTAATAACGTAAAAGCAAAACAGACTCCAAGAGCACGGACATAATAAAGTAATTAAAAAATCAACAACATGATAAGTCCAAAAGCAGAAATAAGCCCAAAAGCAAAAATCGGGAACAACGTCAAAATATATCCGTTTGCCTATATAGAAGACGATGTGGAGATAGGCGATGGTTGCATCATCTATCCGTATGTCAGCATAATGAAAGGCACACGGTTAGGACAAAACAACCATGTATTCCAAAACACCGTATTAGGAGCAATCCCTCAAGATTTCAACTATACAGGTGAGGATACACGCCTTATAATCGGCAATGGTAATATTATCAGGGAGAACGTAGTGATAAACCGTGCGACACACAGCGACGGGAAAACGGTCATCGGAGATCACAACTTCTTGATGGAGGGTGTACACATCTCCCATGATACAAAAATAGGCAAGGCAAACGTCTTCGGTTATGGTACAAAAATCGCCGGAGACTGTTTGATAGGAGACCGCACAATCTTTTCATCAGGAGTAATAGCCAATCCCGGCGCACGTGTCGGTGATGCAGCTATGGTACAAAGCGGATGTCGTTTCAGCAAAGACATTCCCCCGTTTATCATCGCCACAGACAATCCCGTTAAATACGGAGGTGTCAACGAAACGTTGCTCCGTAATTATAACGTCGATGAAAAAGTAATTGCGCACATCGCCAATGCCTATCGTTTGATATTCCATGGACAGACAAGTGTGTTTGATGCACTTATACAAGTTGAAGAACAAGTACCGGATGGGAAAGAGATACGCAATATTATCAATTTCCTGAAAGACACAAAACTTGGTGTTATTGGAAAAATGTAAAACAATACTTTACTTTCATTTTTTATTAACTCCCGGTTGGCCTTGTAGCCAATTGGGGGTTAATATTATAACGACAACTATCCATGAGGACGTTATCGTTTTATTATTTTAGCCTCAATCCGGCTATAATGAAAAACTATACAAATTCATTTTCTATCAAGCAATGTATGTAAATTCAAAAGTTTTATGTAAGTTTGCATAAACACAAAAATTGCTTTATGAAAAGATTATTTATTATTTGTATTGCCTTAATAACGGCTATATCATCTACCGCCCAAGATTTCACAGGAAGTTGGAAAGGTGTGCTTGATCTCGGACAAGCAAGACTCAACCTTGTTTTCAATATATCATCAGATGAGAACAATACATTATCATGCACAATGGACAGCCCTGATCAAGGGGCAAAAGACATACCGGCCGATATTTCCATTAATGAAGACCATTCGCTTACGATAGAAGTCAAAGCAATAAAATTAGTCTACAAAGGTTCGCTGAAAGGTGACAGTATTGAAGGGACATTCAGTCAAGCAGGTTTCTCCAAACCTCTAAATCTTTACAAAACAACTGTATGTAAGACTAACAGACCACAAACACCACAACCTCCCTACCCTTATACAACCGAAGAAATCACATTCACAAATCCTGATGACGGTGCAATTCTATCAGGTACAATTACCATGCCTTCATCTACAACGGCAGATAAAGACAACCTAAAAGCAGTAGTAATGATAACCGGTAGCGGACAACAGAACCGGGACGAAGAAATATTCGGGCACAAACCATTCCTTGTGATTGCAGATTTCCTTGCAAGACAAGGCATTGCTACATTAAGATATGACGATCGCGGAGCAGGAAAATCAACCGGAGATATTACAAATGCAACTACTCTAACATTTAAAAACGATGCCTTGTCTGCCATTAACTATTTACGTAACAATAAAAAGTTCCAACAAATCGGGACACTTGGACATAGCGAAGGAGGATGTATATCTTTTATGATTGCCGCAGAAGGTAAATGTGACTTCGCAATAAGTCTGGCAGGAACTGCTGTAAGAGGCGACAGTTTACTTGTCGAACAAAACAGAACTATATTAATGATGAACGGGTTTACCAAAGAAACCGTTGACAACTATTGCCGTGCTTTACAGGTTATATTTGAACATGCAATAAATAACTGTACACAACAAGAATCGAAAAAGATTATTTATGATATGCTGACAAAAGATTCATCGCTTTTGTCTTTACCTGATAACCTCAAAAGCAATTTATATAATGTGAACAAAAGCATTACGACATGGCTTAAATATTTCATATCATACGATCCGCGTAAAGACATATCCCAAATAACATGTCCGGTTTTTGCAGCTAATGGTACACATGACACACAGGTTTCTGCAAAAATTAATCTTGAAGCTATAAGCAAAACTTTGCCATTCAATAAAAACAATGTAATAAAATCCTATCCCGGATTAAACCATCTATTCCAACACTGTACAACTGGAAATGTAAATGAATACGGAAAGATAGAAGAGACAATCTCTCCCGAACTTTTAGAAGACATCGCAACATGGATTAACAATATTCCGTAGCTTTTTGTTTTTAGATTCAGATATTTTATATACAACATGTATATTAAAGCCTTGATATGCCCAAACCATATCAAGGCTTTAATTTTACAAACACAACATACTACTAAAACATTATAGAGATGAAATCATTACATTTGTTACAGATAGCACTTCTATGCTATCTGACAACGCCCAAGCAAGAGAATGCGATTTTGCACCCGGAGGAGAGGCAACGGACTTCCTTCCGGAGTTTATATTGAAAAATTAAAGAATGTAATGGTATAATTGGCACAAGCAAATTCTTCAAAGGTAACTTTCAATAATACTGTTTGCCGTTTTATACCCCATAGTCCAAGCCGCTTGCAGGTTAAATCCACCTGTAACGGCATCGATGTCAAGCATCTCACCCGCAAAGTATAATCCGGGTGAAGTCCTACATTCGAGTGTAGTATTGTTTATTGCTGTCATAGCAACACCGCCACATGTAACAAATTCGTCCTTAAAGCGGTTTTTCCCAACAATCCGATATGTATCTGACGTGAGTGTGGATGCTAACTTGTTAAGCCCCTTACGACCTATTTCCGCCCATCTCATTTCCTGCCGACATCCTGCTTTGTTGAGTAAATAACGCCAAAGACGCATGTTCAAGAAGTCTGGGCATGTAGAAGATACCATCTTTTGCCTGTTTTGCTCAGCTATTGTCACAAGCATTTCCTGTGCATCTGACTCTGTTTTACCTCCTGTCCAATTTATATTGAGAGCAGCCTGATACTTTAAATCATACAGATAACGTGCGGCATACGATGACAACCTAAGTATGGCAGGGCCACTCATACCCCAGTGAGTCAGCAGTAACGGCCCCCTTGCCCTCATCTTCGTACCTGCTATACCGGCAACGACATCTTCTATAACTATACCCATCAAACTGCTTATCGTACCGTCATCAATACAAAAGCTAAACAGAGACGGAACAGTCTCCACAAATTCAAGTTCAAACTTGTCAAAAATGCTCATGAGTCTTTGCTTCCGGCATCCGCCAAGAGCGGCAAGCACAATATCGGCAAAAGCAACATGACCGTTAGAAAAAGACATTTTGTATCTATCATTTTCTCGTGTCAGATGTTCTACCCTATGATTTGTCTTCAAGACAACACCCGTTTTTCTCATCAGACGTATCAGGGTTTCTGTAATCTGCAACGCATTTTGTGATTGCGGAAAGACACAACCATCAGCCTGTGTAACAAGTTTAACACCTCTTTCCTCAAACCATTTACAGGTATCATTATGGTCAAAATCCATAAACAACCGTTTCATCAGCCGCGCCCCTCGCGGATATACCGTTTCCATTGAGGTAACTCCTTCAAAAGAGTTCGTAAGATTACAACGTCCTCCACCTGTCAATGCGACCTTCGCCAATGGTTTTCCGCCACCCTCATAGACCATGACCGGCACATCGGGGCATCTGCTTTTTATCTCTATTGCGGCAAAACATCCGGCAGCACCTCCGCCTATAATAGCGACTGTCTTCATTTATCTTGTTACAGTTTTTCCGGATTACGATTTCAGTTATTGATGTTTACAATGTCCGGTTTCGCTCCGGGAACATAAAAAACGACATTGTCAAAGTTTATGTTCTTGCTGTTGTCCAATACTATGCGGTTGTCTGTCGCTTGTATCTCCAAATTCTTGAACGTTATACCGTTTGCATCATTGATTGTTCTTATAATGCGGTTGGTTCTTACCACTCCATTTTCAATGTTTATTCCAGAACAAGGAATCTCCGGAATGGCATTAACAGTCATCATTCTGTCTGAAGATTCTACAACAAAGTTGCGTATTGTAATATTTCTTACCGTAGGTGTCAACAGGGTAATTTCAAGCGGAGGATTACGTCGTGCCAATTCTCCCACATACATCTCCGAACCGAGCAAGTCCCACGTAAATGCCTCTTTCATGTCAACAAGCCTTACACGTTCGTAAACAATATCTTCTACAATACCACCCCTATTGCGTCTGGTCTTGAAACGAAAGCCTGTGCGAGTGCCATAAAAGACACAATCATGCAGATAAACGTTGCGTATGCCTCCGGCTGTCTCGCTTCCGCATGTTATACCGCCATGTCCGTCTTTTGCCAGACAGTATCTGATTACTACATTTTCCGTCGGTTTGTTCACGCGCAAGCCGTCTTCACAACGTCCCGCTTTCAAAGTGAAGCAGTCGTCTCCGCAATTAAGTGTAGAATATTCAATAAGAACGTTCCTGCAAGAAGATATATCTATTCCGTCTCCACTGGGTACTCCCACCGAGTTTACCGTGACACCGCGTATTATAACATTATCACAGTAAATTGGATTTATGTTCCAAAGCACGCTTTTTTCAAATGTAACACCTTCTACAAGCACGTTCTTGCAGTCTATGGGTGAGAAAGATTTTGGTCGATAAAACGTGCGTCCCTCCTTTCCGTCGCATATTCTAAGGGCTACAGGCATCCTCCAATCTATATCTTTCTCCACTACGTTGTTGCCGTTACGCAAGCGTCTCATCTCCACATCCATAGCCGGACCGGTTATAACTCCCTCTCCTGTGAGAGCGATGTTCTTCTGTTTATAAGCATATATAAAGGCTCCGGCTCCCATTACCTCTACACCTTCATGTCTTGTAAACACTGCCGGCTGATAGTCTTCCGGATTTTCCGAAAATTCAAGTATGGCGTTTTTGTCTATTCTCAATTCAACGCCACTCTTTAATGTTATGCGTCCTGACTTCCAATGACCGGCAGGAAGCACTACCGTTCCGCCTCCTTGCTTTGACAGTTTGGCAATCTTGTCATTAACAGACATTGTTATCATGCCTTCACCATCTTTGTCATCTTCTGTCAGATATACTATTTTGTTTTTAAAAACCGGCCTTTTAAGTTCCTTCATCTTAAAGGGCAAGTTACCCAAAGGAGCCACAACAGAAGGCATTACCTTTGCACCTACCTCTGTGACACATGGAATATTATCCAATGTAGATATTGCACCAACTGTTGAACGGTTGCACATCAGCACTATAACAAGCAACAATGTTGTTGTATGCCATGATTTTACGATTGCGGTTTTCATATTTTTATGCAGTAAACGGTGTGAATAAAAAAGAAAAGCATTATACTTTTCACTCAAAAGTGGAGCTGGAGGGAGTCGAACCCTCGTCCAAACAGGGAAACCATACGCTTTCTACACGCTTATCTGAGACTTTATTTTCGTGCTGCAACAAGACCTCAGCCACCGGTTACAACCTTATCCTCTAAAGCTTCATCCTATTGTCGAGGCCCAACAAGACTATTCCCGATATTACCGCACTGCCGTTTCGGAACGCTTCGGAACAAGAGCAACCGGGCAGTGTCTCGTCCTGTCACCTTGTAACAGGATTAAGCCAAGAACCTACTATTATTCGGTTAGGCAGCGAGAGCGTATTTATTTTCGCCAGATAAACTTATTGACCACCGGGATTAAGGAGCCGGCAGACTGCGCTCCGCGTGCTTACGTACCATTTCAGCCCGCTGTCAAATCCGGTCAACCCCTTGTTTGCGACGGTGCCGATGGCACATTCTTTGTGCAAAGATAGTGTTTGTATTGTGAAAAGCAAAACAAAAAACCTTTTTTATTTACATTTTGCTAACAGTCACGATTTTAGTTAACAAACCTTACTATGCGTTTCTGAAGTCGAAACTATGCTGTTTAGCACATGCAAACAGCATAGTTACGTGTCGCAAAGAGGCTGTTTGCAAATGCCAAAGCGTATCTTAATTCAAAATTTTCAACAGAGTTCCGGTCGGACAAACAAATCTACAATACGGCCTGTGTATAAAGACTGATGTCAGAAGTGTTATAAATGCAAATACGAGCATTATCCATGAAGCCGACTCCCATAAAAAAGCCGAGAACAATTCATAATCCATCCATTCAAAGAAAATGCCGCTCCATGCCAATATCATAAGTACACACCACAGGACTTGCCTGAACAGCCGAAGACCTTTCCGCCACTTTTTACCTAACATCAATTTATGTTTATACAGCATACCTGCCATTTCCTGTGCCGAACCTAACGGACAACACCATGCGCAATAATGGCTTTTACGGCCTAATAGCGGATAGATAAAAGCGGTAACTATCAAAACAAATGTCGCCACGCTTTGCCACATCAGTCCGTTTGACAATATGGATACAAGCGAACTATAGCTGACAAATGTGCCGGCATATATGCCCATAACAGCAATATTGAGCAACAGCTGGACAATACGATAACGTCTGTTTCTGACAATCAGTGGCAATACGGCGGCAGATATTGCAACCAACAATACAAGAAGCGGTTTAACACCCCAAGAAGTGGTGCTCTCATAATTCTCAGTAAAGTCGGACACGGCTGAGAGTGAACGTTTTACCGTTGCCTTGACTGCTTCTGACGAATAAGTGGCTCCCGTGACAGCATCGACATTCATAGACATTGCAATGTCTATCTCCTTGCCGTAGTATTGTGGCAATATCTCTTCTGTCACACGTTCAAAGAACTCGGGAGTCTCATTATTGGGCAACACGCCTATACTGTCTATACGATTTCCGCTAATATATATTTTCAAAGGTGTCGAACCTGCATATCCGACTATGTCACTACCGATATTCAAGGAATTGACCGTAATAATACCACCTTTCATTGAGATTGTCGCAGTGTCTGAAACGGCACTTGTATCTGTCCCGCAAACATCATGTCCCATCAGACGCTTGTCACGAGATACCGATATTGCTGCCAATATCAACAGGCAAACTACCAATTTTCCTAAACCTTTAACTATATTCGCTTTCATATACAATATGTGACGCAACCAACAGACAAAAGGTTTAATCCGGCTAACACACATGTCCATATTCACCTATAAATAAGAACGAGATGAATAGTATTTTTAAATAATTTTATTATCTTTGCAACAAAATTCATTTTTTGCGGTTATAAGTAATAAGACAACTACACAACAAAAAGTGGAAGATAACAACAAAAAAATAAAAGAAAAGGAAATGACGGTCAGTACACATGACGCCATGAATAGCATACAACTGGTAATAAAACGCATCATTGATTTTACGGCAGCACTAATAGGGCTTATCGTATTATCACCGATATTCGTTTTAATATTCGTAATGCTAAAAAGACAAAAGAACGGACCGGTTATCTTTTCGCAAGAACGCATCGGATTTGGCGGGGAGCCATTCACCATATACAAATTCAGGACACTTAGCACACAAGAACAAGAGCCCCAACTGATTCCGTTATGCGATGAAAGCAATGCAACTAAGACAGAAAGATTCTTACGCGAGCATCATCTTGACGAGCTGCCACAATTATGGAATGTTATCAAAGGAGACATGTCATTCGTAGGACCAAGACCTGAACGCAAGTTCTATATAGATCAGATCATGGCAATAGACAACAGCTATAACCTAATATACAAGATGCGTCCCGGACTTACATCGGAAGCCACACTATATAACGGCTATACCGACACTATGGAAAAGATGTTAAGACGTTTACACATGGATATCGAGTATCTTAGAAAACGCTCTTTATGGCTTGACATGAAAATCATAGCAAAAACTGCAATAAGCATAATCAGCGGGAAAAAGTTCTGATAATAATAATCATTGAAAAGAATAATCACAACAATAATGAAAAAACTTATTCTAATACTTGCCATTACCGCAATGTTACCATTATGCGCAACAGCACAGTCATCAATGACAGATGAGCAGGTAATGAAATTTGTTGTTAAAGAACATAACAACGGCACGTCCCAAGCCCAGATTGTCACACAACTTATGCAAAGAGGTGTGGACATAGAACAGATACGCAGAGTTAGAAAGAAGTATGAAAGGCTGGCAAAAGATCAAGGATTAGGAACAACGACAGCCAAAGAAGACCGTACACGCACGACTAAAAACAAGACTGAAAACAAAAATCAGGAAGAAGAAGATCTGCCACAATATCTCCTAAAAGACGGCAGGACCAACAAAAACAAATATGTTTACAACAAGACAAATCCTGATTGGAGCGACATGGAAGACGAACTTAACGAATTCGTTCCGGATACTACGGCCATGTTGCAAAAGCTGTTGGCAGAGAAAAACAAAAAGATTGTCTTCGGACGCGACATCTTCAACAACAAGGAACTGACGTTCGAGCCCAACATGAACATTGCCACTCCGCAAAATTACCGTTTGGGACCGGGTGACGCCGTATATATAGATATCTACGGAGCATCACAAAAAACAATAGAAAGCACCATATCTCCGGACGGAACTGTAACTATTGAAGGCTTCGGACCTGTCAATATAAACGGGTTGACCGTAGCGCAAGCGAACGAAAGACTGAGAGCTACACTCGGAACAAGATACAGTAGCTCGAAAATAAAACTTACCGTAGGAGACACACGCAGCATTATGGTCAATGTAATGGGAGAGATTAACAATCCCGGAACATATACCTTGCCGGCTTTCGCTACCGTTTTCCATGCCTTGTATATGGCTGGAGGCACCAACGACTTGGGTACTTTGAGAAATATAAAGATATACAGAAACAACAGGCTCGTATCTGTTGTCGACATATACGACTATATTCTTAACGGCAAACTCACAGGGAACGTAAAACTTGCTGACAATGATGTCATTTCCGTCGGTACTTATGATTGTCTTGTAAATATTACAGGAAAAGTAAAACGACCTATGTTTTATGAAATGAAAAAGAATGAGAGCATCGGCACTCTTCTAAAATACGCAGGCGGTTTTACAGGTGACGCATACAAAAAATCAGTCAGAGTAGTAAGAAAGACAGGCAAAGAATATTCTGTCTATAATGTTGACGAGTTTGACATGACATCTTTTCAAGTCGCTGACGAAGACTCTGTAAGTGTTGATTCCATTATTCCACGTTTCTCCAATATGGCTGAAATAAAAGGAGCCGTATTCCGTCCGGGCATGTATCAGGTGGGAGGAAACATTAACAGCGTGAGAGCCCTTATCGAAAATGCAGACGGACTAAAAGAAGAAGCATTTACCGCACGTGCCGTCATGCACAGAATGAGGAAAGATCGAACCCTTGAAGTTGTGCCGGTTGACGTGGATGGCATCATGGCAGGTACAGTTGCAGACATTCCTTTACAGCCTAATGACGTCCTGTTTATACCTACGAAACAGGAAATGATGGAAGAAAGGACTATTACCATACATGGAGAGGTCTTTTATCCCGGCATATATAAATACGCGGAAAACGAGACTCTCGAGGATTTTGTACTTCAAGCCGGAGGCCTAAAACAAACAGCATCTACCGTAAAAGTAGATGTTGCCAGACGTATCGTTAACCCCAAAGCCCTTGAAACAGACTCTCTGTTTGCTCATACATATACCTTTGCATTAAAAGACGGTTTTGTTATAGACGGAGAACCCGGTTTCAAGCTTATGCCATACGATGAAGTTTACGTTAGAAAAAGTCCCGGTTTCTACAAGCAGCAAAACGTAGAAGTGCAAGGAGAAGTCATGTTTAGCGGCATATACACACTTGCCAAAAAGAACATACGTCTTAGTGACATCATCAAAAGTGCCGGAGGAGTTAACGACAGAGCATACATTGCCGGAGCCCGATTAGAAAGAAAAGTCAACGAAGACGAACGCAAAAGAATGGAAGCGACACTGAAAAAGGCTAAGGAACAATTGGAAATGCTTGAGTTGGAAGCCGCAAGCGAGAACAAGAAAATAGACCTTAAGAACAGTGAAATGATTAAGAAATACGAGATACAAGACACTTATTCAGTCGGAATAGAATTAGATAAGGCTCTGGCAAATCCCGGAAGTGAATATGACATTGTACTCAGAGAAGGCGACAAACTCTTTGTTCCACAATACAACGCTACTGTTAAGATAAACGGAGCAGTCATGTATCCTAACACTGTAGGATATCAGAAAGGCAAAAAAGTTAACTACTATATTGACCAGGCCGGAGGTTTCAATAATAAAGCCAAAAAACACCAGACATATATTATATATATGAACGGTATGATATCCAAAGTATCAGGTAACGCAAAGCCCAAACCGGGTTGCGAGATTGTAGTTCCAGAAAAAGACATCAACAAGATGACAATGGCTGAGAAACTGACAATAGGCACATCGGTTGCATCTATAGCCACAATGATTGCGACATTGGCTAATGTCCTGAAATAAACATTAAGGAAGATATCATAATGGAAAAAATCCCAAGTTTTACAATAAACCACGAAAAATTACTTAGAGGCATATATGTATCTCGAAAAGATCATGTCGGCAACGAGGTGATAACAACTTTCGACATACGCATGAAAGAACCCAATCGGGAACCCGTAATGCGAACAGATGCTTTACATACAATCGAACATCTTGCAGCTACATGGTTAAGAAACGACCCTATTTGGAAAGATAAAATAATATATTGGGGACCTATGGGATGTCTTACGGGAAACTATTTACTTATATGCGGAAATCTTGAGCCCAAAGATATCCTTGAACTAATGAAAGATACATTCAGGTTTATTGCTGAATATGACAAAGAAGATATACCCGGAGCTGCACCTCGTGACTGTGGAAACTGGCAACTTCATAATCTTCCAGAAGCACGAAAAGAGGCTAAAAAATATCTCAACGAGGTTCTTGAAAACATAAAAGATGAAAACATGGTGTATGACAGATTATAATAACACACATCAATAAACGTCTTTTGTTTAATCAGAATACAAAAAATATGTCTTAATCGTATAAACACGGTTAAGACATATTGCATTTATAGATTGTCGTATCTATATATGTTATACACTTTCAATAAATCTGCGCGTAATATTGAACGAACTTTCAGCCAAACGCGACCAGAAATCATAATATTGTGAGGCATTATTATCTTTCAGAGGTATGTCACTTATTATCCTAAAACTAATAAACGGGACACCATAAATACTACACGTTTGAGCAATGGAACAACTTTCCATATCTACAGCCTTTGCATTAGGGAAATGTTCTAATATATCCCTCATCTTGTCAGAACTATCAACAAACCAATCACCTGTAACTATAAGACCTTTATGTATCGTTGTTTTACCTGAAAGAGCTACGGCTTTTTCGACAAGAGTATTAGAAGAACGGAACATTGGAGGCATTCCCATAATCTGACCATATACACATTCATTACCACAATAAACGTCATGATAACAATAACCCGTACCGACAACAACATCAGTCACATTCATATCAACGTCTATTCCTCCAGCCACGCCGGTAGAAACGATAAGATCCGGAGTATAATTATTGATAAGCTCGACTGTACCAATAGCTGAATTGACTTTCCCGATGCCGCACTTTTGCACAATAACGGTCTTACATGCTATTTCTCCTATAACAAAATCTATATTGTTGTGCCTTTCTATTCTCTGATTCTCCAATAAAGCCCTGAGCTGGACAAACTCTTTGTCCATAGCCACAATAATACCAATTATCATAAAACAATATTTTATTGGCAACAAAGGTAAACATAAAGTTTTGAAAAACGACACCCTTTAAGATGCAAAAAGTTTTATGTATTAGTTATTTTTCTTATTTTTGCACAACCCAAATGAATATTAATACACTATAACTCACATAATTGATGAGAACACTAAAGAATTTTTTGCCGGATATACTGGCAATAGCATTATTTGCAATAATTTCGTTTGCCTATTTCTGCCCTGCAGATATAGAAGGAAAAATATTATTTAGACATGATGCAGCCGCAGGAAAAGGTCTTGGTAGGGAAATAACGCAACACAAAGAAGCTACAGGAGAAACCACAAGGTGGATGAACTCCACCTTTAGCGGTATGCCAACGTACCAGACAGCACCTGAATATTCAAGCACCGAAGCACTCGGAACAGCCTTAAAAGCATATCATCTTTTCCTGCCGGAATATGTATGGTACGTCTTTGTATATCTACTTGGATTCTATATACTATTGAGAGCATTCAATTTCAAATGGTATTTGGCTGTTCTCGGTTCCATAATATGGGCTTTCTCAAGCTATTTTTTCATTATCATTGCAGCCGGACACATATGGAAAGTCATGGCACTTGCATATCTGCCTCCGATGATTGCCGGTATTGTTCTATCGTTCAAAGGTAAATATATATGGGGATTTATATTGACAGCTGTGTTTTCGGCTTTTGAGATCAATGCCAATCATATACAGATGACATATTATTTCCTTTTTGTCATATTGTTTATGATTATAGCATATCTCATTGATGCAATAAGGAACAAGAAGCTTACAGACTTTTATAAATCAGCCGGAGTTTGCGCAATAGGAGCCATTATCGGTATTTGTCTGAACATAAGCAATCTATACCATACTTGGGAATATGGTAAAGAGTCTATGAGAGGCAAAAGTGAACTGATAAAAAACACTGCAAACCAAACAGAAAGCGGTCTTGATAGAGATTATATCACTCAATGGAGCTATGGTATAAGTGAAACATGGACTCTACTCATACCAAACGCAAAGGGTGGTGCATCTGTTCCACTAACACAAAGTGAAACAGCAATGAAACATGCCAATTATGACTTCATTGACATTTACCAACAATTAGGGCAATATTGGGGAGAACAACCTGGCACGAGCGGCCCCGTATATGTAGGGGCTTTTGTTCTTATGTTGTTTGTTTTATCTCTATTCATAGTCAAAGGGTCTATCAAATGGGCTTTGCTTGGAGCAACAATCCTATCAATCCTGCTGTCATGGGGACGTAATTTTATGCCATTCACAGACTTGTTCCTTGACTACATTCCTATGTATTCTAAATTCCGAACAGTAGCTTCAATTCTCGTCATTGCAGAATTTACGATACCTCTATTAGCCATGTTGGCACTACAAAAGATAACAGAAGACCCGAATATAATTAAGAACAACATCAGATATGTATATATAAGCTTTGCATTGACAGGAGGAATTGCACTATTATTTGCAATAGCCCCCACCCTGTTTTTCTCGGATTTCATATCATCTTCCGAGTTAAGAGCGATGAAAGACATACCTCAAGAATATCTCAATCCGCTACTCGCCAATCTCAAAGAAATGAGGATTGCTATGTTTAAAGCTGATTGTTGGCGATCTTTCTTCATTATCGCTATTGGAACAATATGTCTTTTACTTTACAAAGAAAAGAAAATAAGTTCCAAATACATGGCTTTTGTATTAATTGTTCTATGCCTTATTGATATGTGGCAGATAAACAAAAGGTATCTGAACAACGACATGTTTGTTGATAAGAGCGTAAGAGAAGCACCCGTAAAAATGACAGAAACCGACAAAACGATACTTCAAGACAACAGCGATTTCAGAAGTTACAGAGTGCTGAATTTGGCGTCAAATACATTTAATGAAAACGAGACTTCATATTATCACAATAGTATCGGCGGATATCATGCAGCTAAACTGCGTAGATATCAAGACATGATAGATGCATATATAGCACCTGAAAAGGAAAAACTATTACCTGAAATATATGAAGCTGCGGGAGACATGACAAAAATAGACGGTAACAGCATATTCCCCATTCTCAATATGCTCAACACACGATATTTTATCATACCTTTACAAAACGGACAAACTGTTCCATTAAAGAATCCATATGTCTATGGCAACGCATGGTTGATAGATAAAATCACATACGTTGACAATGCCAATAAAGAGTTGGGAATGCTTGGCAAATGCAACTTACGACACGAGGCTGTTGCTGATATAAAATACAAGAATTGTCTAAAGGAAACTAAAAAACAAGGACATGTCTCATTTGCCAAGTTAATATCATATTCATCTAATCAGTTGAAATATAATATTGAATCAGATAGCGGAGGTATTGTAGTGTTTTCGGAGGTCTATTATCCGGGTTGGACAGCAACCATTGACGGAGAAGAAGCTACATTAGGGCGTGTTAATTATATTTTGAGAGCCATAAACGTCACACCCGGTAAACATGAAGTAGTTTTAACGTTTAAACCCCAAAGTGTAAACACTACAGAAACAATCGCTTATATTGCATATTGCGTATTGATTTTGTCAATATTATTTGCTGTTTATATTGAACGCAAGAAACAAACTAAGATATGAAAAAGCTCTTATCATTACCACCTAATCTCGTAAATTGTTTCCATGATATAACAGGATTCAATCGGAACGAATGGTTTTGCACTAATGACCCTATAGGACATAAGCTGGGTTCCGGAGGAGGAACAGCATGGCTACTTGAAGCATGCCATAAATCTTGTAATGAATCATTATCATTTGAGGAATGGATTGCAAAAGATAAAAAAATACTTTTGCATGCCGGAGGTCAAAGCCGTAGGTTACCGGCTTATGCACCATCAGGAAAAATACTGACACCAATTCCTGTTTTCAGATGGGGACGTGGGCAAAAATTGTCACAAAATCTGTTGTCAATACAGATTCCTCTATATGAACAGATGATGAAACATGTGCCCAACAACATTCATACCATGATTGTCAGCGGTGATGTATTCATACGGACAACACAATCTTTACAACCCATTCCTGAGGCAGATGTTATTTGCTACGGTTTATGGCTCGGGCCGGAAATTGCAAAAGATCATGGAGTTTTTGTATCCAAAAGAGAAACACCCGAGATACTTGAATGTATGATACAGAAACCATCCGTTCAAACTCTCGGAACATTGCTTAAAGATCATTTTTATCTTACTGATATAGGGATTTGGCTGCTTAGTGACAAAGCTGTAAAACTATTGATTGAAAGGTCTAAGGATAAAGAACAAATAAAGAATTATGACTTGTATTCTGAATTTGGATGTTCATTGGGGACTAATCCTACAATAAAAGATTTTGAATTAAACAATCTTAAAGTAGCAATATTACCTCTACAAGGAGGGGAATTCTACCATTTTGGAACCAGCCATGAATTATTGTCTTCTACACTTGCCGTTCAAAACATTGTCAATGACCAACGTGAAATAATGCATCACTCACTGAAGCCGCATCCCGCCATGTTTGTGCAAAATGCAGATGTAAAGACGGCGATTAAAGAAGAGAATCAAAATTTGTGGATTGAAAACAGTTATGTACCTTCATCATGGACATTAGCCAACAAAAATATCATAACGGGCGTTCCGGAAAACAAATGGGAAATAAATCTACAACCTGAACAATGTATAGATATTATACCTGTTGGTGACGACGAATATGCCATACGGCCATACGGATATAATGACCGATTTCGTGGTAACATATCAGATCCTACAACATGTTTTTTAGGTAAACCTTTTTATATATGGGCTAAAGAGCGAAACATAGATATAGAAAATATTGACGGGAAAGAGGATCTGCAATCTGCACGTATATTCCCCGTTACATGCAACATAAAACAAGCAGAAACATTATTGCTATGGATGATTAGCAAGCCTCATCTTTCTGAAGGAAAAACCATTTGGGAAGAAGCTCGCAAGTTAAGTGCTGATGACATCTCTGCGGAAGCAGATTTATTGAGGCTCACACAACAAAGAGACAAATTAAGATCCGGAAATTGGATAGCATTATCCAAGAATTACGAGCATAGTGTATTCTATCAAGTAGATCTTTACGATGCAGCTCAGGAATTTAAAAGATTCAACATACCGGAACCTACTCCCATAAATGACAATGCCCCCTTGTTGACCCGTATACATGATAGTATGTTCAGGTCTGAATTAGAAAAAATGAAAGGAGGCGAATATATTAATAATGAAGAAAAAGCTTTCTGTTTACTAAGAGAAGGTCTGACGCATCAAGTTCTAAGCATCAGACAGCGTCCTAAAATGTCTGTGTACAATGACCAAATTGTATGGGGACGCAGCCCTGTACGTATAGATATCGCAGGAGGTTGGACTGACACACCTCCATATTGCCTTATGGAAGGAGGAAGTGTTGTTAATCTTGCTATAGAACTAAATGGGCAACCACCATTACAGACATATGTAAAACCATGCAAAGAATATCATATCGTTCTGAGAAGCATTGATTTAGGCGCAATGGAAATTGTTGAATCATTCTCTGAATTGGCAGATTTCAATCATGTAGGGAGTCCGTTTTCTATACCCAAAGCCGCACTCGCCCTTGCCGGATTTCTTCCCGAATATGCAGTAGAATCATTTAGTTCTTTAAAACAGCAGTTGCAATCATTCGGATGTGGCATTGAAGTCACTCTTTTATCAGCTATTCCCGCCGGCAGTGGGTTAGGCACAAGCAGCATACTTGCTTCAACTGTTCTTGGAGCGCTAAACGACTTCTGCGGATTAGCTTGGGACAAAAACGAGATTGCACGTCGCACACTTGTTTTAGAGCAGCTTCTAACTACAGGTGGAGGGTGGCAAGACCAATATGGAGGTATTTTACAAGGAGTCAAACTTCTCCAGACAAACAGAGGTTTCGACCAAAGTCCTATCGTAAAATGGTTGCCCAATGATATTTTTATACAAACGGAATATAGACCTTGCCATCTTTTATATTACACAGGAATAACAAGAACTGCAAAAAACATACTATCCGAAATTGTCAGACGCATGTTCTTAAACCATAGTAAAGAGATGGAACAACTGAGAGAAATGAAACAACATGCAATAGACATGAGTGAGGTAATACAACAAGCTGATTTTGAAAGGATGGGATTGTTAGTACGCAGGACATGGATGCAGAATCAGGCTATTGACAGCGGAACAAAGCCAGACAGCGTCAATGCCATTACATCACTCATTGACGATCTTTGCATAGGATATAAACTTGCCGGAGCCGGCGGAGGTGGATATCTTTATATGATTGCAAAAGATCAAGATGCAGCAGCGCGTATTAGACATATTCTCAACGAAAACAGACCTAATGGCAATGCACGTTTTGTTGACATGTCATTAAGCACAAAAGGTTTACAAGTCAGTAGAAGTTGATAATAAGACGATAATGGATTTTCGTACAATTGTAGATATTAAAAAGCCCAGTTTCAATATTGACGCTTGCGAAAACATTCTTCTTGTCGGCTCATGCTTTGCCGACAATATCGGGAAAAGGTTTGAAGAAGAAAAGTTCAATGTCACAGTCAATCCATTCGGAGTGATGTATAATCCAGCCAGTGTATTTCACTCCGTAATGAGAACTGACGCAAAACATAGAATCGCAATATTTACTTTGGGTACAAATCATGTGTATATCCTAAAAGAAACAGGTGAGATTGTAGATAACTGCGCCAAAAAGCCACAAAGCTTATTTATTGAAAAAGAACTGACAATCGACGAATGTGCGGAATATCTGATAAAAGCTATAGACATTCTAATTCAAAGGAGACATGACATAAAGGTAATAATCACAGTTAGTCCTATAAGATATAAAAAATATGGATTCCATCGTAGCACACTATCAAAAGCTACATTATTACTTGCAACAGATAAGGTTGCTAAATTGTATAATGACACAGTGTTTTATTTCCCTGCATATGAAATCATCAATGACGAATTGAGAGATTACAGATTTTTTTCTCCAGACATGATACATCCTTCACAACAAGCAATAGAATATATTTGGGAGAGATTCTCCAAAACATTTTTTTCGGAATCTGCAAAAAAGTTTATTGAGGAATGGAGACCTATAAAAGAGGCGTTAGGACATAAACCCTTTAATCCCGAATCACAAGAGTACAGATCCTTTATAGATAAAACAATGTTAAAAGTGAAGGAACTTTCAAAAAAATACCCGAAATTTGTATTTTAAAGGTTGGCCAAACAGTCACATTCAAGAAAATGTTTATGTTTGACATGGCACAAAATTACATATTATGACTTACACAATAGAAAAAATTACCACTCTTATTGGTGCCCACAGATATGGTTATAATGAAAGTAATATAACATGGATTCTTACAGACAGTAGAAGTTTATGTTTTCCTGAAGAGACATTGTTTTTTGCCATTACTACTGCACGGAATAATGGTCATAACTATATTTCAGAACTATACAGACGCGGAGTTAGAAACTTTGTTGTTGAAGAACTACCTGCTGATTGGCAAGCAACATATCAAGATTGCAATTTTCTTAAGGTTCCACACACCGTTAAAGCTTTACAAAGATTAGCCGAACGACATAGAGACGAATACAACATACCAATAATAGGCATTACCGGAAGCAATGGAAAAACCATTGTAAAAGAGTGGTTATACCAGCTTCTATCACCATCTTTTGTCGTGACACGAAGCCCAAGAAGCTATAATTCACAAACAGGAGTGCCTCTTTCTGTATGGCTACTTGACAAAAACACTCAGATTGCTCTCTTTGAAGCCGGCATAAGTCAAGTTGGAGAGATGAAAGCTCTTCATGATATAATACAACCGACCATTGGCATTTTGACAAATCTTGGCAATGCCCATCAAGAGAACTTTTCATCGTTAGAAGAAAAATGTAGGGAAAAGTTACGTTTATTTCACGATTCTAAAGTTATCATCTATCCACATGATGATGCGACAATACGCAAATGTATCGAATCTTACAATTACAAAGGAACAAAACTCGCATGGTCACTATGTGATAAAAGCGTTCCTATGTATATAAAATCAATTGAGAAGTCAGGAACATTAACAACCATAAAATATGTATTTAATGGAATAGAAGGTTCTTATATATTGCCTTTCATTGATGATGCATCTATTAAAAATTCTATTTCCTGCACTATCGCCACACTACATTTGGGACTTTCACCACAAATTATCGCACAGCGAATGACAAACATTGAGCCTGTCGCCATGCGACTTGAAGTCAAAGAAGGACGTAATGGCTGTACTTTAATCAATGACTCGTATAATTCGGACATTAATTCTCTTGATATTGCGCTTGATTTTATGAATCGTCGTCCCAATCACGAGGGGCTCAAGCGGACTCTTATTCTCAGCGATATCTATCAAAGTGGCAAATCAACCCATAATTTATATACTACAGTTTCTGATATGGTATCACAACGTGGTGTTGAGAAATTTATTGGAATTGGTCCACAAATAAAAAACAATGCAGATTGTATTAATATCAAAGAGAAATACTTCTTTGATGACTGTCACTCTTTTATAGACAGTGACATTTTCAGAAAGATGCGTAATGAAGTTATATTGATTAAAGGGGCACGAATGTTTCACTTTGATGTATTGACTGAACTTTTAGAACAAAAAGTTCATGAAACCATATTGGAAATAAACCTAAATGCCGTAGTATCAAATCTCAATTATTACAAATCTTTTTTGAATTCCAAGACCAAACTTGTATGTATGGTCAAAGCAAATGCTTATGGTTCCGGAGCCATTGAAGTAGCAAAAACACTTCAAGAGCATAGAGTCGATTATCTTGCCGTCGCTGTTGCCGATGAGGGAGTAACGCTTAGAAAAAATGGAATAACATCCAACATCATGGTCATGAACCCTGAAATGACCGCATTCAAAAACATCTTTGACTACAAATTAGAACCGGAAGTTTATAGTTTCAGACTTCTTGATGCACTTATTAAAGCTGCAAGGAAAGAAGGTATAACAAATTATCCTGTCCATATTAAGCTTGATACCGGTATGCACAGACTCGGATTCGCTCCCACTAACGATATGGACAAACTTATAACAATCCTTAAAAGCCAGAATGCGATAATACCCAAATCTGTATTTTCACATTTTGTAGGTTCAGACAGCGATGATTTCGACAGATTTTCAGCCCAACAATTTGATCTTTTCATTAAAGCAAGTGATAAGCTGCAAAGCGCATTCAGTCACAAGATTCTACGTCACATGGACAATTCTGCAGGTATTGCACATTTCCCAGATCGACAATTAGATATGTGTCGTTTAGGATTAGGACTTTACGGAATAGACAGTAGAGATAATTCCATACTCAATGTTGTAAGCACATTAAAAACAATAATACTCCAAATACATAATGTACCAAAAGAAGAAACTGTCGGATATAGCCGCAAAGGTATTCTTTCAAGAGATAGTGTTATAGGAGCAATCCCTATCGGTTACGCAGACGGATTAAACAGGAAACTCGGTCGCGGGAAATGTTATTGTATGGTCAATGGCAAAAAAGCCCCATATATTGGGAATATTTGCATGGATGTTGCAATGATTGATCTTACAGGTATTGACTGCAAAGAAGGTGACAGTGTAGAAATATTCGGAAACAATTTGCCTGTAACTGTTCTATCCGATGCTCTTGACACTATACCATATGAGGTTCTGACAAGTATTAGCAATAGGGTCAAACGAATATATTTTCAAGACTAATATACTAGTTTTGAGATCTACATGATATTTTTTATAACATTAATACATAGGTCAAAAGACAATAAATTGTTAATAAATGAGTTTTTAGTGTAAATCCTTAATAAAAAAACGTATCTTTGCACATATCATTGTTAAATGATAGTAATAACAAACTTTTAAGCATTTAATTAAATACCTTAAATAAAATGAGTCCAATACAAACTACCAAGATGACAAATTATCGTTGGGTCATCTGTGCGATGTTATTTTTCGCCACAACCGTAAATTACATGGACCGTCAGGTTCTGTCGTTAACATGGAAAGATTTCATAGCTCCAGAATTCCACTGGACGGATAGCGACTATGGAACAATTACCGGTCTTTTCTCTATTTTCTATGCTTTAGCTTGCCTTTTTGCCGGAAAATTCATAGACTGGATGGGAACAAAGAAAGGATACCTATGGGCTATCTTCATTTGGTCTACTGGTGCATGCCTTCATGCAATATGCGGATGGGTTACAATGAATATAGAAGGTGTTGCTTCCCTTGAAGCATTGCGTGCTGTAGAAGCCGGTTCTAATCTGGCACTAGCCATTGCATCAACAAGCGTTTGGCTTTTCCTCGCATGCCGTCTTATTCTTGCTGTTGGTGAAGCAGGCAACTTCCCTGCTGCAATTAAAGTGACTGCAGAATTCTTCCCTAAAAAAGACAGGGCTTTTGCAACAAGTATCTTTAATGCAGGTGCTTCTGTAGGCGCATTGGCTGCTCCTGCAACCATACCATTATTAGCACGTGCATGGGGCTGGGAAATGGCATTCATTATCATCGGAGCACTCGGTTATATTTGGATGGGGCTTTGGGTGTACCTTTACGATAAACCAGAAAAGAGCAAACACGTAAACAAAGCCGAACTTACTTATATTGAACAAGACGATGAAGAAGATGCCACAAAATCTGAGCAGAAAGAAGAAAAGACAATAAGTTTCGGCAAATGCTTTACATATCGCCAAACATGGTCTTTCATTGTTGGCAAATTCATGACAGATGGTGTATGGTGGTTCTTCTTATTCTGGGCACCAGCATATTTCTCTGACCAATATGGTTTCACATCAGATAGTTCTATGGGTATATTACTTATATTCACACTATATGCAATATGTACTATACTTTCTATCTTTGGTGGTTACTTACCTACTTATTTTGTAGACAAGAAAGGCATGAATCCTTATGCTGGCCGAATGCTTGCCATGTTGATTTTTGCTTGTTTCCCTATCCTCGCGCTTGTAGCACAGCCACTTGGTCAATATAGTGCATGGTGGCCATGTATCATAATTGGTCTTGTTGGTGCCGGTCATCAGGCTTGGTCTGCAAACTTATTCTCTACAATTGGCGATATGTTCCCCAAAAGTACCATTGCATCCATTACCGGTATAGGAGCTATGGCCGGTGGTGTCGGTTCATTCCTTATAAACAAAGGTTCAGGTATGCTGTTTACATATGCAGAGGGTCAAGGCGAAGCTTTCACTTTTATGGGTTTTGATGGCAAACCTGCAGGATATATGATTATCTTCTGCATTTGTGCCGTTGCATATCTTATCGGTTGGAGTATTATGAAGACACTTGTTCCGAAATATAAACCGATTGTCATTGATTAGTATAGAATCCCCACTATAATATTGGAGCGAAAATTCTAAGGGCGGAAACCTTTTTCAGAGTTTTCGCTCCTTGTTTTTTTAAGGATAAATACTATCTTTGCAGACGTTTTGCATAAGCAAAATGTTTTACAATTATTTATTTATGTACAAATTATTATTCAACAAGCGCGAACGTATCAAGTTCACACATTTCAAGCGTAAGGGATATGCCCTATTCTCTTGTCTTGGTAAAGAGGTGCTTATCGGCACGCTGAGCGTTGCGACCTTGACTTATGCCAAGGCCGACGGCATCAGCACTCACATAGAGAAAGCCGATTCCACTCTGGAAAAATCAGACAGAGACGTTATACTTGACGGAGTTGACGTTACCGCATCGCGTGCACCGCTGACCGGAGGTCAGACGGCGAGAATCGTAACTGTACTGGACCGTGAAGCCATTGCTGCCGCTCCCGTACAAAGTGTTAATGACTTGCTCAAATATGTTGCCGGCGTAGATGTCAGACAAAGAGGACCTATTGGAGCCCAAACCGACATCAGTATTCGCGGAGGAACAAGCGAGCATATCGCAATCTTAATTAATGGTATCAATATCTGCGACCCACAAACCGGGCATAATGCGTTTGATTTGCCAGTAGAACAAAGCGAGATAGAAAGGATTGAGATTACAGAAGGACCGGCCGGACGTGTTTACGGAACCTCTTCACTTGTTGGAGCCATAAACATTATTACGAAAGCTGCGGCAAAAAGTGGTGGCGATATCAGAGTTGAAGGCGGTTCGTTTGGTTATGCAACTACAGGTGCAAGAGCCAATTTGGCACATGGATATTGGAGCAATCAAATTAGTGGCAGTTATTCAAGAAGTGACGGATATCAAAGGAGCAAAAATGGCAATTTAAACGCCGATTACAAAGGCGGTAAAGCGTTCTATCAAGGGCGATACGAAGACCAATCCATTGCTGTAAAATGGCATGCCGGAATAAGTAGCAAAGGTTGGGGAAGCAATACGTCTTATAGTATCAAATCTGATGAACAATACGAACACACCACAAAATACTTTACAGCCGTTCAAGCAGAGACAAAAGACGGATATTTCCATCTTAAACCTTATATCTATTGGAACCGTTTTCAAGACAGATATGAATTTTTTAGAGATGCCCCGGATAAGGTTCCTTTTAATTATCATCGCACAGACGTATTCGGATTAGGCCTCAACAGTTGGTTTGACTGGTATCTTGGGCGTACAGCATTCGGAGGAGAATACCGCAATGAAGACCTGATAAGCGGCAATTTAGGGGAACCGCTGGACAAGCCAATACACATTCATGGTACAGATCGTGACTATACTTTAGGTCTTAACAGAAGCAATTTAAGCCTTTTCTTGGAACATAACATCCTTCTTAAACGCTTTACGCTATCCGCAGGTTTTACAGCTGTAAAAAATACTTGGAACGAAATGCCTTTCAAAATATATCCCGGCATAGACCTTAGTTGGCGTTTATGCAGTAACATCAAGTTGTTTGCGTCCTACAACATGTCACTACGCATGCCGTCATTTACAGAATTATATTATTCTGTTGACGGTCATAAAGCCGACAAATATCTTAAACCTGAGGAAATGAGTGCTATTGAAGGCGGTATAAAATATTCGTATGGAGGAATAAATGCTACATTTGCAGCATATTATCGTCACGGAAAGAACATGATAGACTGGATAATGGATACATCTTTAGGCGAAGATGCCGTATGGACTTCTGTCAATCATACAAGTATCAATTCTACCGGCATTGAGGCAAGTGGCAATTTTGACTTACAGACTCTATTCTCCGGTCAGAAGCTCTTACAATCTATTGATTTTTCATATTGTTACATAGACCAGACAAAGAAAAGAGAGGAAAACATACAGTCGTTATATGCACTCGAATATCTTCGTCACAAATTAGTAATGTCATTAAAGTTTCATTTGTTTTCAAGTCTAAACGGAGGTATAAGTTATCGGTTCCAAGATCGTATCGGATCATATACCACGTCTGAAGGCATAAATTGTAATTACAAGCCATATACTGTTGTTGACGCACGCCTGTCGTGGGACAAGCCTGCATACAACGTCTATCTTAATTGCAATAATGTCACCGACACAGACTATGTTGACTATGGCAATGTAAAACAACCCGGAATCTGGATTGTCATAGGTGCCAAATGGAGATTTGACCTATAATATTCGATTGTTATACTTAAATAAAAGGGGTAAGAAGTAATAGCATGACAGAATAAAAAACTATTGCTACTTACCTCTTCTTTCTTTAAAAAAGTCTTGCATAAGCTTGCGACACTCGTCTTCCAATATACCACAAGACACTTTTGTTTTGGAATGCATTGCCTTAGGAGCGAACAAGGAATAGCCACGCTTTTCGTCAGCGGTGCCATAGACCACTCGTGAGACTTGCGCCCAACCTATCGCACCGGCGCACATTATACATGGCTCTACCGTAACATAAAGAGTGCAATCTGTCAAATACTTTCCTCCAAGAGTGTTTGCGGCAGAAGTAATTGCCTGCATCTCTGCATGGGCAGTGACATCACACAAAGCTTCGGTCAGGTTATGGGCACGTGCGACAACTCGACCTTTACACACAACAACAGCACCCACAGGTATCTCACCGGCATCATACGCAATTCGTGCTTCATCCAATGCCATTTTCATATAGCGAACATCTTCTTCCTGTTGCATATCCTTCATTTATTATTTTGCAAAAGTACAACTTTTCAATTTAACACCCTTGCCATATAGATGAAAAATAGTAAATTTGCAAAACTGCATATGGACGATATTAAAATAATAGACATTAGGGAAACGTCTTCAACAAACATTTTCCTAAAAGACTATACCGGTGAAGAAGGAAGACTTTTCACCATTGTTTGTGCATACAAACAGACTGCAGGGCATGGGCAAGGAGGCAGTTGTTGGGAGAGCGAACCGGGTAAAAATCTTACGTTCAGCATAAAGTTTTATCCCAAAAACATACTTGCATCAAGACAATTTATACTGCTTGAAGCCGGAGCTCTTGCTGTAAAGGACTGCCTGGAAGGGTTTACAGAAAATCTATCCATCAAATGGCCAAATGATATCTATTGGCGCGACAATAAGATAAGCGGCACTTTATCAGAGTGTAGCATCATCGGCAAATATATAGATTACTGCATCTTCGGTATCGGCATCAATGTCAATCAGACCTGTTTCCTAAGCGACGCTCCAAATCCGATATCATTGGCACAAATATTAGGACATGATATAGATAAGAAAGAGGTTTTGGATTCGTTCATAATACATCTACAAAAATATATAGACATGGTAAACAACGGCTGTCACGACCATATTGACCGGCTGTATCATGAAGCTCAATACCGCAATAAAGGCCATAACCACACGTTCCAAGATGCCAGTGGCGTCTTTACAGCCGACATTGACCACATAATGCAGAACGGACATCTTGTCTTGCGCCGAAATGACGGGACAGTAAAATCCTATGCGTTTAAAGAAGTGAAATACATTATTTGAAAGTCTCAGATATACATCTACAGATATTTATTATTACATCATAACATAACATCATATCAAAATGGCAAAATATAAAAGAATATTATTGAAGCTCAGTGGCGAGAGCCTCATGGGAAAACAGAACTTCGGTATTGATCCGGAACGCCTTAACGACTACGCAAGACAAATAAAAGAAGTTCACGAAATGGGAGTTCAGATAGGCATAGTTATTGGTGGAGGCAACATCTTTCGCGGCCTCAGCGGTGCCGGAAAAGGCTTTGACCGTGTTAAAGGAGACCAAATGGGCATGTGCGCAACCGTTATAAACTCACTTGCACTTAGTTCTGCACTTGGAGCATTGGGGACAAAGACCAAAGTTCTTACGGCTATCCGCATGGAACCTATTGGCGAGTTCTACAATAAATGGAAAGCGATAGAAGCCATGGAGGCGGGATATGTGTGTATTTTCAGTGCCGGCACAGGCTCTCCATATTTCACGACAGACACAGGGTCGTCTTTGCGCGGTATAGAGATAGAAGCGGACGTCATGCTTAAAGGTACACGCGTGGACGGTATATACACGGCAGACCCTGAAAAAGATGTTACCGCGACAAAATTCAAGGACATAACTTATGACGAAATATACACACGCGGGCTCAAAGTAATGGACCTTACAGCCACAACAATGTGTAAAGAAAACAATCTGCCCATATATGTTTTCAATATGGATATTGTGGGAAATCTGAAAAAAGTAATGAACGGAGAAGAAATAGGCACACTCGTACACAATTAGCAAACAAGTGTCAAAACAAGACCTTGCTTGTTAACAAATATAACTACCTGTCTTTGGCTCAAAATACATAGTGTTTAGAGTCCGAAAACACAGCATTTTGAGCCAAAGAACACTATGTTTCCAACCGCAAACAAACATCCTTTATTTATTTAAATAAAGTCACTAAAGAAATATCTTGACCAGTTGGCATATATCAATATAAGAGAGATAGAATTGAAACGACAGAAAATTATGTTTCAGAAAACTATATTATAATTCTCAATCCTCTTCAAAATCGACATATTCTCCCTCATTCTTATCAAAAATTTTCTTTTTGACATCCTCAGGAGATCTATTATCTATGACAACATCGTCCTTATCAGCGGCACGATTACCATAAAAACCTTTATTTCTTTTGCTGAAAAAAGTCTTCTTAACATCCATGAAAGACTTCACAATGCGATATGCGACAACTATCGCAATCACCACAAAAAATACAAATACAAGAAATATTAAATTAAGAAGAGCTCCTATCATTTTCGTTTACTTACATTTACATATATTGAAAGTATAACATACCATGCAATAATTATGGCAAATGAAGAAATGCCGAATATAACAAGCAATGGCACGCATGAAGCAACAAAAACATATTTAACTTCATTATCTTTCCAACCCCAATGTTTAAACTTTAAGGCAAACATCGGAATCTCACTTACCAATAAATAACAACATATGAACATGAGGGCAATTACAGCCGGCAACATATAGGGAGACGACTCCAAAATATCACATGAACCGACGACAAGTGAGCCCCAAAACAAAGCATTAGCAGGCGTGGGCATACCGATAAACGATGTTGTCTGACGCTCGTCAAGATTGAATTTTGCAAGACGCAACGCAGAAAAAGCAGCCATGATGAATGCCACAAAAGGTAAAAAGCCACGCCACGACTCTATCATGTGCGGATATTCCATTACCTTCAACTCATAGAATAACAATGTTGAAGGTGCAATACCAAAAGTAATATCATCTGCAAGAGAATCCAGCTCTTTGCCTATCGAAGAAGATACTTTCAACAAGCGCGCGCTCATACCATCAAAAAAATCAAATAAAGCACCTATAATAATAAACAGCAACGCTTTCTCCGTGCATCCTACATAAGCAAAGGTCGTTGCTATACAACCGGAAATCAAGTTGCAACATGTTATAGTGTTTGGAATGTTCCTTACAATAAAATTATTCATAAATGATTATAGAATGAAAAATAATAAGAACAGTCTGATACAGAAAAGTTACTTGTTTATAAACACAAAATCTAAGACAGCATTTAAGCCTTTAAAGCATAAAACTATCCCTTCAGTTTGGCAATAACTGTACGATTACCGGTTGTTGCCTGCCCCATTTTAACACAGACTTCAGTTCCCAACGGCAGATAAACATCAACTCTGGAACCGAATTTTATAAAACCGAGATGTTCATCTATATAACAATCTTCCTCCGGTTTTGCATATGTAACTATACGACGTGCAACGGCACCGGCAATCTGACGGCATAAAATCTTCGTTCCTTCTGGCGTTTCGAGCATGACATCCGCATGTTCATTCTCCTCACTTGCCTTCGGCAACCATGCTTTGTGATAATTACCGTTCTGATGAAGCACAGAAAGCACTTTCCCATCCACAGGAAACCAATTGGCATGAACATTGAACAAACTCATGAAAATACTTATCATAAGACGCTTGTCATGAAAATACTTGTCTTCAAAGACCTCTTCTATCACTACTATGCGACCATCTGCCGGAGCAACAACCACCCTTTCAGTATCTCCGTCAAAGTAACGCTTTGGACATCTGAAGAAGTTTACGGCTACACAATATACAACACCGAAGACAACAACAAAGAACCAAAATGGGATTTTATTATCTACATAAAACCAAAGAATCAACGATATCGTCACAAAAGCAACCAACCCATACAATAATGTATCGGTTCCTTCGCGATGAATCCTGACATTCTTTATCTTTTTTATTCTTTGTCCCATAGTATTTCCAAAGTAAAAATCTCTGCAAAGGTAGTGTTTTTTCATGTATCTTACAAATTTTTCATATCAATCTTTTGGCTGTATCAGTTTTTACATATAACTTTGAAGCTCCAAAATACTATACCTTTCAAAAGCCATGTATAATTTTGTTCACCTTCATGTCCATACTTATTACAGCATCCTTGACGGTCAGGCCAGCATAAAAAAGCTTGTGGACAAGGCTGTATCCAACGGCATGAGAGGCATGGCGGTCACTGATCATGGCAACATGATGGGAATAAAGGATTTTTTTAACTATTGCAAAAAAAAGAACAAGGAGTTAAAAGAGCAAGGAAAGCCTGAATTTAAGCCCATTTTAGGGTGTGAGATGTATGTCGCCCGCAGAACAAAAGAAGACAAAGTAAAAGACAAGGGGGACCAAAGTGGCTATCACCTGATTGTTTTGGCGAAGAATTATCATGGGTATAAGAATCTTATAAAGTTGGTTAGCCGATCATGGGTTGACGGTTTCTACATGCGACCACGTACCGACAGGGCTGATCTTGAGAAATATCACGAAGATTTGATTATATGCTCAGCATGTCTTGCGGGAGAAGTTCCGGCAAAAATATTAAGAGGCGATATTGAAGGAGCTGAAGAAGCTGTCAAATGGTATAAAAATCTATTTGGTGACGATTATTATCTGGAATTACAAAGACACGAAGTTAAAGACCCTTCAATAAGAGCAAACAGAGAAACATTCCCTTTGCAACAGAAAGCCAATGCAGAAGTCATAAGATTAGCAAGAAAATACAACATTAAACTAATCTGTACCAATGACTGCCACTTTGTAGACGAGGACAATGCAGAAGCACACGACAGGCTGTTATGTCTTTCGACAAACAAAGATCTTGACGATCCCAATCGTATGCTTTATTCCAAACAAGAATGGTTTAAGACACAAGAAGAAATGAATGAAGTGTTTTCTGATATTCCTGAAGCATTGGAAAACACATGTGAAGTGCTTGACAAAATCGAGCAATATGATATTGACCATGGTCCTATAATGCCGTTTTTCCCTATCCCGGAAGATTTCGGAACAGAAGAAGAATACAGAAATAAATTTACAGAAGAACAACTTTTTGAAGAATTTACGAGAGACGAAAACGGCAAAGAGATAATGTCTCGCGAAGAAGGAGAAGCAAAAATAAAGAAACTTGGTGGTTACGATAAGCTCTATCGCATAAAATTTGAAGCGGACTATTTGGCAAAACTTGCTTATGAAGGTGCAAACAAACTATATGGGTCTCCTTTGTCTGAAGAAGTTGAAGAGAGAATCAAGTTTGAGTTGCATATAATGAAGACTATGGGATTTCCCGGATACTTCCTAATAGTACAAGATTTCATAAACAGCGCTAGAGACCACCTTGGTGTTATGGTCGGACCGGGACGCGGAAGTGCTGCAGGTTCTGTCGTTGCATACTGTCTTGGTATAACAAAAATTGATCCTATCAAATATGATTTGCTGTTTGAGCGTTTTCTCAATCCTGATCGTATATCATTACCTGATATAGACACAGACTTTGATGATGACGGACGTGGCAAAGTATTAGACTGGGTTACAGAAAAATATGGAGCCGACAAGGTTGCTCATATCATCACTTACGGAACAATGGCCACAAAACTTGCAATAAAGGATGTGGCAAGAGTTGAAAAACTGCCACTTGATGAGTCGAACAGATTATGCAAAGCTATTCCCGACAAGTTGCCGGACGGCATGAAAATGAATCTCACAAATGCAATAAAATGCGTTAAGGAGCTTAGAGATGCCGAAGCGTCACCCGATCCCAAACTTCACGAGACCATAGAGTATGCAAAAATGTTGGAAGGGAATGTTAGGAATACAGGCATACACGCATGTGGTACAATTATCTGTCGTGATCCGATAAGCGACTGGGTTCCCGTCTCAACAGCAGACGACAAAGAAACAGGCAACAAATTACTCTGTACACAATATGAAGGAAGTGTGATTGAAGAGACAGGACTCATAAAGATGGACTTTCTCGGTTTAAAAACACTTTCAATACTTAAAGAAGCGGTAGAAAATATAAGACTATCAACAGGTAAGACAATAGATTTGGACAATATACCTATTGATGACCCACAAACTTACGCACTATACAGTGAAGGACGCACAATAGGAACATTCCAATTCGAGTCGGCCGGAATGCAAAAATATCTTCGAGAATTACATCCTACTGTTTTTGAAGATCTTATTGCCATGAATGCTTTGTATCGTCCGGGACCGATGGATTATATACCACAGTTTATTGAACGTAAAAAGGATCCGTCAAAGATCAAGTATGACATACCTTGCATGGAGAAATACCTGAAAGACACGTATGGTATTACTGTTTATCAAGAGCAGGTGATGCTTTTAAGTAGACAATTGGCAGGATTTACCAGAGGTCAGTCTGACACTCTTCGTAAAGCTATGGGTAAAAAACTCATAGAAAAAATGAATCATCTTGAAGGGCTTTTTTATGAAGGTGGACAAAAGAACGGGCATGATGTCAAAGTACTAAAAAAGATTTGGGAAGATTGGAAAAAGTTCGCAAGTTATGCTTTTAACAAAAGTCACGCGACATGCTATTCTTGGGTAGCATACCAAACGGCCTATCTTAAAGCACACTATCCGGCAGAATATATGGCAGCAAATATGAGCCGTAATGTTACCAACATCTCTGAAATTACCAAACTAATGGACGAATGCAAGGTTATTGGCATAGAAACATTAGGTCCGGATATCAATGAAAGTCGTCTGAAATTCAGTGTAAATAACAAAGGAGCCATTCGTTTTGGTCTTGCGGCCATAAAAGGAATGGGAGGTAATGCCGCAGAGGCCATAATAAGCGAAAGAGAGAATAATGGTATTTATACAAATATTTTTGATTTTGTACAACGCGTCAATCTTTCTGCATGCAACAGAAAATGTATAGAGAGCCTTGTTTTGAGTGGAGGATTAGATAGTTTTGGCATCAAACGTGAGAACTATTTTGGGAAAAACAATAAAGGAGAGGTATTCCTTGATACGCTTATCAGATACGGACAACTTTATCAGCAAGAACTCAATCAAGCCCAAAACTCTCTCTTCGGTGATGAAAACGCTGTAGAAATAGCGACACCTGTTATTCCGGAAAATGAGCACTGGAGCAACATCGAAATCCTTAATATGGAACGAGATCTCGTTGGTATATATCTTTCAGCACATCCACTTGACGAATACGAGATAATACTTAACAACCTGTGCAATACACATTGCTCGGAATTAACAGATAAAGAGCAGCTGTCTTCAAAACAAGAAATTGTTTTCGGAGGCATAGTGACAGATGTCAAAAGTAAATTTACCAAAAATGGCAAACCTTGTGGCTTTATTACATTTGAAGATTTTGAAGGTTCCGGAGAATTAGCTCTTTTCGGAGAAGAATGGGGCAAATGGAGAGGTATGCTTGAAAATGGTTATTCTGTTATGGTAAAGGCTCAATTTGTACAAAGATTCAAAGATAGCAAATATAAGGAACTAAGAATCACCGATATACAATATCTTCAGACTGTAAAAGACAAGCAGATAGATAAGTTTACCATTGTTTTTGATTCGGAAAAGATTAATACAAAAATCACATCAGACCTAATATCTTTATTAAATAAATATCCCGGAAAGACAGAACTATATTTTACTATTAACGACACTACGTCTTCAAGGCCTTTTACCGTATATAGTAAAAAATGTAAGATTAACATCAGCAAAGAACTGATTAACTATATTAAACGTGAAGACACATTAGACTATAAAATAAACTAAAAAGACAAACAATAATACGAATTAAAAATCAAGACTATGGAAGTTACAATCACAACTGAAAATTTTGAAAGTCTTAAAAACGGGAATAAGCCGTTGGTAGTTGACTTTTGGGCAACATGGTGCGGCCCATGTCGTGCCATTGCTCCAATAATAGAAGAGTTGGCAAATGAGTATGATGGGAAAATCGTTGTTGGCAAATGCGATGTAGAAGAGAACGATGATCTTGCTATGGAATTTGGCATTCGCAACATTCCAACAATCTTATTTATCAAGGACGGCGTTGTTGTAGACAAACATGTCGGTGCAGCAACAAAATCCAAAATTCAAGAGAAATTTGACAAACTGATTTAATTGAAGTCTAATACTTCTATTCAACAAAACAGCGGAACAAATTGTTCCGCTATTTTGTTGAGTTATTAACTTCTGTTGCTGTCCAATAATGTTTCTGTAAATAATAATTAGTGCTGATATTGCTCACGAGCCACCACTCTTTTGGGATATTCTTTTCCTTACGAAATAGTTATAACCAAGAGCCAAGATAATAATTTTTTCATGGACTGCAATAATTAATATCCAAAGATATCTTCCGTTGTAAACCGTTTTATAGTTCCTATCTTTTCAAGTGACTGCACATCGAGTTCTTTCTCATTTCCAAGAATAACATATCTATAATTCTTGTCTGCCATTATTTCATGCTCAAAAGTGGCAATATCTTCTATTGTCAATTTATCAATATCTTCATATACCTTTTTGTCTATATCATAATTAATACCTAGGCGTTGAGCAGAGATATAGGCGTTGAGTATATCCATCTTTGTTTTACGTGATGTGGATATACGTTTCTTTAATGCTTGTTTAGCCAAAACAAAAGCATTTTCAGAACGTGGCATCTTATCTATAATATTATTAAATGTATTGATACAATCCATCATTTTATCATTCTGAGAAATGATAAATGTCTGAACGTAGTCAACATCATCTTGGAAACGTGGTGTAATATAATGTGCTCCAGCACTATATGCCAAGCCACGTGTCTCGCGTAATTCCTGAAATACAACAGAATTCATACCTCCACCATAATATTCATTGAAGAGTTCCACAATAGGTTGTCTTTCTGCACTCCATGTTTTATTATCGGTATTATATTGTGACATATATATGTTTTTTGCATCATAAGGGGCTATAAAGACCTCATTTACCGGTACTTGTTGCCTTACATATTGCTTAGAAACCGGCATTGGCAGAAATTTCTTAGGTGTAATGTGAAATTCACTTATTAATGTAACCACGTTATCAAATTCTGTTGGGCCATAATATAATATGGTATGATTGTAATTCTTCAGATTCTTAATCATATTTATAAGATTCTGTGGATTCATTTCTTTTAATTCCTCTAACGAAGGTTTGTTACGTACTGGATTATATGATCCAAACATAGCATAAGATCTAAGAGCCATAAAGTTTTTGCGTTGTTCGAGTTTATCGTCTTTCCTTGATTTTTCTTCCAACTCCACATATTTGTCATAAGCTTCCTTATCTAATTGCATGTTGTTTAGAAAATATTCTGTAAGTTTCAACGCCTCTTGTTTGTTCTCGTCCAGACCGGAAACAGACATAGTAATATTTCTATCTGAAACATTTATACTAAACGAACATGCCAATTCATAGAACTTTTGCTTCAATTGCTCTGCCGTCATCTTGTCCGTACCAAGATAAGAGATATATTCTCCTGCATAAGGATACCATTTATCTGCTGTGACACCAAAATCAAAAACATAACTCAATACAAAACGTCCATTTTCATTATTCTTCACATACAGAACAGGAAGGTTTGTTTTTGTCTTGCCTTTACGCATATCCTTGTCAAAATTTACAAATTTTGGCAAAATGGGTTGTGGTTTTGATTCTATAATATTTTTCACAAAAGAACTCTGCATATCACGATTTGCAGGTATAGGCGTAATTGCCGGCTTTTCTATTTTTTTTCTGAGTACTATCAATGCCTATACGTTTATATACAGCTACATAATTGTCTTTAAAATGGTAACGGACAAAGTCTATTATCTGCTGTTTGGTTATTTCTGATATTCTATCAAGTGTGGAGACTTCGTCTGCCCATTTACGACCATTGATAAACGCATTAACAAATTTATCGGCACGACCTTCATTTGTTTCTATAGACTTATTATACTGTAATTTCTTATTATTAATAACAGACTTAATTAAATTCTCATCAAAGTTTCCTTCTCTTATTTTGTTTATTTCTCCAAGCAACAGATTCTTTACTTCATCAAGAGATTGTCCTTCTTTTGGAAATCCCTCCATTATAAACATGGAGTATTCTGCCATATCTATTGCCACCGCACCTCCACCAAGATACTTCATCTTTTGAGTAAGATTAAGATCTAACAATCCGGCTTTGCCATTACTTAACATTGAAGAAACAACTTGCAATGTATCAAACTGCAGAGTGGCAGCTCCGTCAAACTTCCATGCAAGTATAATATTCTCGGCTTCCTGTCCTATTACCGTAGTATCTCTATGTTCTTTTATATCCGGAACAGGAGCATATACAGGTGCTGAAACATCTATACCTTTCTCCCATGTACCAAAATATTTGTCTATTAATACTATAGCAGCATCAGGATCAAAATCTCCGGCAAGACATATTGCCACATTATTAGGACGATAATATTTATTGAAATAGTTCTTAATATTGATAATTGATGGATTTTTCAAATGTTCTTGTGTTCCTATTGTCGTTTGAGTTCCATAAGGATGATTGGGGAAAAGCAACCTTGTCATGGCATTCCATTCTTTTTCTCCATCATTTGCAAGCCCTATATTATATTCCTCATACACAGCTTCCAATTCTGTATGAAAACCTCTTATTACCATATTCTGGAAACGATCGGCTTGTATCTTTGCCCAATTTTCCATTTCATTAGAAGGAATATTCTCCACATAACATGTAACATCATTACTTGTGTATGCATTTGTCCCTTCTGCTCCAATTGAAGACATCAACTTATCATATTCGTTAGGAATAAAATATTCTGATGCAAGTTGCGATATACTATCTATCTGTTGATAACAGACTTTACGCTTCTCGTTGTCAGTAAGCGTTCGATAATACTCGTAAAGATTCTGTATAGAATCTAAAAGTGGAGCCTCTTTAATATAATCCGTTGTACCAAATTGTTTAGAACCTTTAAACATCAGATGTTCCAAATAATGAGCCAATCCTGTTGTTGTTGAAGGATCATTACGACTACCTGTTTTTACTGCTATATATGTCTGTATACGTGGTTTCTCCTTATTTACAGACATATAAACTTTCAATCCGTTGTCGAGAGTATAAATACGCGTATGCATCATATCTCGCTTTTCCGTTTGGTACTTATAATCCTTTGCCATAACAGTAAGGCAAGAGACTATAAGTGTCATAATCAAATAACACTTAATTTTTTTCATCTTCAAAAGGAAAATAATGTAATAGAAGATGAAATCCTTTC
>JBJFGK010000119.1:0-1214 GCA_051892655.1 Prevotella sp.
GAAGCTTGAATAAGTGCGTCAACTTCACGTTTGAAAGTTTTAGGCTCATCTATATAATAAGCGACTTGTAATAGCTGTTTTACTTTACCTTGTTTACATACGGCAAAGTCAACTTCCTTACTACGACTGGAAGGTTTATAATAATATATGTCCATAAACTGCGGGGCACATCTGCGCAATAGTTCTATAAATACAACATTTTCAAGACGCCAACCATAATTTTCCAAAATTAAAGTGTTTTCTCTATTTGCTATTAGTCCTGTATCTACAACATAACTATTTGATGCTCGCAACCTTTCACGACTTTTGAATGACAGTTTTTGAACCTGCTGTATTAGAAAAGCCTGTGAAAGATAACCAACGTATTTCTTTATTGTGGTTGGACTGCCTAATCCGACTATTTCTGCAAGTTCATTATAATTAATCTCTTGGCATGTATTATTAATCAGGTGGTGGGCAATTATTCTAAGAGAATCAATATTACGTAATCGGTATCGATGTTTTATGTCTTTTGTTATGACAGCTTCCAATATTCCTTGTACATATGCACGTTTGTTTTTAATATTAAACAATTCCGGAAATCCGCCTTCAAAAAGATATTCGGTTAGAGCTGCCTTTCGCATAGATTCAGCTTTTGTTGTTAAATCTCTTACGTCTATATCTTTGTATTTACAATATTCAAGAAACGAGAACGGATAAAGTCTTATCTCATTATATCTTCCGGTTAAGTGCGTGGCAAGTTCGCTACTAAGTAGTTTTGCATTAGAACCTGTTACAAAAACATGAAAACCCATACGCAACAAACGATTTACAAATATGTGCCAACCTTCTACATTCTGTATTTCATCAAGGAATATATATTTTAATTCTTGACCATATAATTGATACATACATCCAAGTACGATGTTAAGATCTGATGTTGACATATCTATAAGACGATCATCATCACAGTTGACGTAACCATAACGGATATTGCGTTGCAACAAAACTTTATGACAAAGCGTGGATTTGCCTGAACGTCTAACTCCTATTACAACTTGAGCCAAAGAACTCTCCATATCAAACAGTTGCTCTTCCATACGTTCACACCAATTGTTGGCATTATAATTGGCGATCTCTTCTTGTTGATCGACAAGTACTCTTAATATATCTTTCTCATTCATAATAAAATAGTAAGAACCTTTCCGAATGCAAATATACTTTTATTACACCTT
>JBJFGK010000119.1:1314-2896 GCA_051892655.1 Prevotella sp.
CTAAAATGCAAGTTTTAACACTTTAAACTGCACTAAAATGCAAGTTTTAACACTTTAAACTGCACTAAAATGCAAGTTCCGCACAAAGCAGACGACAAAAGTAAACTGATATTTTATGGTTTTGGGCGACATGATAAGATAAACCCAAATCGGTACATTATATTGAGATATAAAAAATGCCGCCCCCAAAACAGGAAGCGGCGTTTTCATAGATATTATTTCAGAAATAATTATTTCTTCTATTTATACATAATCTTCTTGCCACCCTTGATATAAATACCCTTCGTTGGTGTTACCACGCGTTGGCCTTGTATATTATAGATTGGTTGCTTATCCTTTTCGCCGATAAGTATTTGCTCTATGCCTGTCGGCGTTGATGAGAAATCCAAGATAGCGGCATTAACTTCCGTTTTCCAAGGATAAGCTCCTACGAATGAAGAAATATGGTCATTCAATTCTGTTACAGTCTGATCTATTGATGGCAACAAAAGACAGTTGGTCACCAATCCTGTTGATACTGTGTCATAGTTATAGAATCCCAAATCTTTACTTGCATCGCTCTTATGCAGATTGTACGCCTTACTGTCTGAAAGCCAGAAGCAGTTGTAAGCCTCGCCTGCAAATTCGGGACAACCGGCACCAAGATAACGTGAAGTGCGTAAAGCTGCAGAGTTCAACGGACTTGTCCAAAAGCGGAATGCCACGTTTCCTTGGAAGAAACAGTTGTTTATAACCGATGCTTCTTTGCTTCCACCACAGATACCGCCAATCTTATCCTTACCCTGCAGGAATGTTGATGTACCATTAACACTACAGTTGTAAATATTGGAATTAGTAATAACACCTGCTATACCACCTGTATTAGAACCGGCTGCGTATGTTCCGACGTTCTTAACCTCACAGTTCATAACTGTAGTATTTGTAGCATTACCAACAATGAAACCGAGCGCATTATTTGCTGTAATAAATGCGTCTTCAACAATAAGGTTCTTAATTACCGCTCCGTTAGCACGGTTAAACACACCAACTCCATTAGCACCTGCACTTATATACATTCCTCTAATCTTGTGTCCGCGACCATCAAATGTACCGGCAAAATATTGAACGTCTTGATCTGTAAGATAATAACCTATACCTTTGAATGTCTTTATTCCTCCGGGTGCTACATAGTTGATGTCCTTTGCGGAAGTATTGAAGTTAAGTTCTGTTGATGGTCTCCATGTAATACCGCTCATCGGGCTTATTCCGGGATTGAAGTCGAGGTCGGCACCGAGTGCGTAATATTTGCCTTTGGTATATCCGCCACCCCAGTTCTTATCAACTCGTCCTTTGTTTTCCACTTCAACAGCGAGTTTCATAAACTGTTCTACTGTCTTGATGATATATGGATCATCTTCTGTTCCCGAACCGCTGTCAAAGCTTGCTGCTGCATAATGTTCCAATTCTGTGGCATCATAATTGGTAGCTGCACCATCTGTATTTGCAGTACTCTCTGTAACCGGCTCGTCACTCGGGAATATACCATCGTCTTCTACACCTTCTTGAGGCGTGTCGTCCGGATCTGCGTATGTCTGTCCGCTCT
>JBJFGK010000120.1:0-2894 GCA_051892655.1 Prevotella sp.
TCCCATAACTTTAAATCCTCCTGTTTTGATTTATTGTTTGTTGTTGTCAGACATACGTTTCAGCCTATTTGAGATATTGCGTTGTACTACACAATAGTCTATCAATGGGGCAAACATGTTCATAAACAGTATTGCGAGCATCATGCCTTCGGGATATCCCGGATTCATAACGCGTATTATCACAGCCAAAACGCCGATAATAAAACCATATATGTATTTTCCCGGCTCTGTTCGTGCAGATGTTACGGGGTCTGTTGCCATAAATACGGCACCGAAACAAAATCCTCCCAACACCAGATGTTCGTACCAAGTAATGCCGGTCATGCCCAAAGACTGGAACAACCATGCTGTCAAGCCTCCGCCAACAAATACGCTTACCATTGTTTTCCAACTTGCTATGCCTGTAATGAGCAGGATAATGGCTCCTATCGCTATGGCTATGACACTTGTTTCACCGATGGAACCGGGAATAAAGCCGATAATCATGTCTTGCAGACTGTATCCTGTCTCGGTATTTTGAGCCACAAGAGCAAGCGGAGTGGCTTGAGTAAATGTGTCAGGTAGTGTGTTACCGAAACCTAATATTGACTCATTAGCAATCCAAACGCTGTCGCCGCTCATCTTTGTAGGATAAGAGAAGAACATAAAAGCGCGAGCTGCAAGTGCTACATTAAATATATTCATTCCGGTACCGCCGAAAATCTCTTTTATAAATACCACCGAAAAGGCTACCGCCAACGCTAGTATCCACAGAGGACAATTGACGGGTATTATCATAGGTATTAGGATTCCGCTAACCAAATAACCTTCTTGTATCTCTTCTCCTTTATATTGCGCCCAAGCGAACTCTATCGCCAAACCGACAACATAGCTTACTATTATCTTAGGAAGTACTGCAAGAAAACCGTAAAAGAACATATCAAACCATGATGCAGACGCTAATGTTCCTGCGGCGGCATGGTTTTGATAACCTATATTATACATTCCGAAAAACAAGGCGGGTATAAGTGCTATCACTACAATACTCATTATTCGCTTTGAATCAATAGAGTCGTGAATATTACATCCGCTTTTTGACGTTGTATTAGGTACATAAAGGAATGTCTCCATGCCCTCAAATACACTATGAAAACAATGAAATCTGCCACCTTTTTCAAAAGATGGTCTAAGTTTGTCAAGATATTTTCTTATCATATTCTTATTTGTTTTCTGTTGTCATGAATTTTCTTTACGTAACATATCAAGGCCGTTACGTACTATTTGTTGCAATTCCAATTTGGACGAGTCAACAAATTCGGCAAGGGCAAAGTCTTCCGGAGCCACTTCATAAATACCAAGTGCTTCCATTTTGTCTATATCTCCGGTGATTATTGCCTTAATTAAATATTCTCCGTAAATATCCATAGGAAGAACACTATCATATTCTCCGCTCATTATCATATTACGCTTGCCTCCCTTTATGCGTGCGTCAAGAGAATAATCTTTGTTCTTAAAAAGCCAACTGAAATAGCTGCGATTAACGGAGAACTGTTTCAGGCGCGGCATAATCCAACCGAACATTTCGTGATTATCATCACCCTCAGGTATAACTGTAATTTCTGAAGCGTTGGCTTGCAAGAAATCGTCGTTTGAACATTGGATGCCTGTCAGCACATTGCCATTAATAATACGGTTATGTCCGCTTGTTTTAAGTCGTCCTTCAGTTATTGATGAAATCTTTTGACCTATAACAACATCGGCATAGCAAGGTTTTTCAACCTCACTGCCGCATATTGCTATAGTGCGACGAAGGTCTACCCTACCCGTATCAAACAATCTTCCAATAAATATAACTACCGTAGGATCTACCGTCCATACTGTTTCGCCCTTGTTAACAGGGTTTATATGATTGATTTGGACGCCGACATTACCTGCAGGACATGGACCGTCAAAGATGTTAACTTCAACGTCTTTAGCTTGACGGAGGCATTGTGACGCCTGATTGCGACCTATTCCAAGATATGTCTTAGCTATCTTTGACAAGGCTGTAAGTCCTGTTTGAAAATGTTTCTCATTACCTAAAAGCTCGTATTCAAAATCACACGATAACGGTTTGTCCCTCAATGCACTTACAAATATTGCTTTTGGAAATACTTCGGTATTTGTTGATATGGCATAAGGTAGCTGATTAATATATCCGAAAAGCCCGGATTCAACAATACAATCTATTGTTTCCTGCTGCGATAATTTATCAACATCACGACGGGTATAGTCAACATATTTCTGTTCTTTGTCGGTTTTAACGACAACTCTTAACACTCTGCGACGTTCGCCTCTAACAATAGCCGAAACAGTACCGCTGACAGGTGACGAAAACTTGATGTTAGGATATTGCTTGTTAATAAACAAGGTGTCACCCGCAAGCACTTTAGCACCTTCTTTTACAACAACTTTAGGAGTGAGACCACAAAAAGATGAAGGTAAAAGCGCCACTTCATCACTTAAATCAATCTTTACCTTAAATCTTTGCGCAAAGCCTTTCATCTTAATATCAAGACCCTTGCGCGTCTTAAAGATGTTTACCATAAAACTAATTTTATATAAGAATAAACCTATCTTATCTATAAACATGCCCAAAAGCAATTGATGCAAAGATATTAAAATTGTGAATTAAATCAAAACAAATAATAATATTTTTTTGTCAATAAGTCCATTGGAACAACATTATGACAAAAGTGTAGTAAAATAGAATAGTAAATATAAGACAAGAACCATTATTAACTGGAACAATTAATGGAAATATTTAGTACATAATTTATAATAAATAGCAAAAAGAGGATGTGACAATTATGCCACATCCCCATAGTTGAATCTATTTTTATAAAAACTCTACTTCTGAATATTACCAACAAACG
>JBJFGK010000121.1:0-11743 GCA_051892655.1 Prevotella sp.
GTCTTTTTCATCTTTGATTATTAATGTTTTTAGTTATAGTCTCTACAAATATAGTTGAAAATATCTAATTGTGTTGATTTTTTGAAAAAAGTTACGTGTAGTGAAAACAATCTATGCTCGATAAACTCTGTTGGCTACAACATGTTTACTATGATTTCTTTATGTTATATTTCTATTAATTGCAATATTACAGCCTACTAAAACTACAGCTGATATTGTGTGATGAGGACAAATACTAATAAGAACCAAAAATTGTGCATTTTTTCAAGAACCTTCCTTTGTGATAGAATATTCCGAGACATCACCAATCACAGTATCAATGTTGCAATAGAGACTCTATGAGTTTCCTGCCCGTCAATCTTTGGACAGAAATCAATCTCGCTTGATGGGAAAGTTTTCATGCATGGGAGCAGTCGCATACTTTTGAATTGAGTATTGACTCTATGTTCTCAAATGAAGCACTCTTTTGGACGAAACTTATCCCGAACTCGCGTATTTTTAATAAACACTTTAACCGAACAATGCCCTCAATGCCTCTTCAACCTTTCGTACAGGTATGAGTTCTATCTTATATCTTTTGGTATTGAGACCTTGCATGTTACTTTTGGGTATAATGATATGATTGAATCCGAGCTTCTCGGCTTCTGCCACACGTTGTTCAATTCGGCTTATCGGTCTTACTTCTCCGCTAAGTCCCACTTCTCCTGCCATGCACCAACCGTTTTCAATAGCTGTATCAACATTGCTTGACAATACTGCCGAAATAATGCTAAGGTCCATTGCTAAATCAGTTACCCTCAATCCTCCGGCTATATTTATGAAGACATCTTTTTGAATGAGTTTGAAACCAACCCTTTTCTCCAATACTGCCAACAGCATGTTCAGTCTTCTTTGGTCAAATCCGGTGGCACTACGTTGTGGAGTTCCATATGCAGCGGTGGAAACCAAAGCCTGAGTCTCCACAAGAAAAGGTCTTACTCCTTCTATGACAGATGAAATGGCAACACCACTCAGCCCTTCATGTTCTTGTGTCAGTAAGAGTTCCGAAGGATTACTTACCGGTCTTAATCCATCGTTTCTCATTTCATAGATGCCTAACTCTGATGTGCTGCCAAAACGATTCTTTATTGACCTTAGGATTCTATACATATAGTGCTGGTCTCCTTCAAACTGAATGACAGTATCCACTATGTGCTCTAAAATTTTCGGGCCTGCAAGTGTTCCTTCTTTATTGATATGTCCTATGAGAACTACCGGTATGCCACTTGATTTTGCAAAGCGCAATAAGGCGGAAGCACATTCCCTCACTTGGGTTATGCTGCCGGGTGAACTATCAACGCTGTCAGTGCTTATTGTCTGTATGGAATCTATGATTACCAGATCGGGAACGGAGTCTTTTATACATTTGAATATGTTTTCAAGAGAAGTCTCACATAATATCAGTATGTTGTTGTTTTCAATATGTGGTATACGCTCGGCACGCATTTTAAGTTGTCGGCTGCTCTCCTCACCGCTTACATAAAGAATGTGTCTGTTTTTCATCCTTAATATTGTTTGCAGTGTCAGCGTACTCTTTCCTATACCCGGTTCTCCTCCAAGCAACACGATAGACCCTTGTACCAGCCCACCACCAAGTACTCGATTCAGTTCTTCATCAAGCATGTCTATGCGTGGCTCGGCTTTTGCAGATATGTCTTTTAACGGCAAAGGATGATTTTCGCTTGTATTGAAAGACTTTCTTGCCGCAACGGCAGCCGATGCAGCGGCCTTCTGTCCGTTATCTGCTGAGATACGTATTTCCTTGAATGTGTTCCATTGTCCGCAATTGGGGCATTTGCCAATCCATTTTGTTGAGTCATATCCACAATTGGAACACACGTATGCTGTTTTGTCTTTGGCCATTTTTATCTTTATTTATGGTATTACCCCGCTGTTTTTGTTATCGGCAAAAATAGTGATTATTTTTTGTGTTACAAAATAAATCATTAACTTTGCAAAATCATGGTATGGCAGATGGCTAATATCGCACATTAAATAAATAATAAAGAGGGCGGCTTGTGCGTTAGACACATGTCGCCCCTGTTGTTTTGTCAGTATATAAAAATATCGTTTGTTATATGGGAAAAACCAGATATATATGTTTGGTAATATTGTTATCAGTCTTTGTTGCATGTGGTTCGTCATTTGATAAAGACAGGGAAAAGGACAAGGCAGAGCAAACGCGTCGTAGTCGACTTGATTCTGTAGCACTTAAAGTAGGTGTTTCTCCGACTATAGATTGTCTTCCCTTATTTGTAGCACAGGAACAATGTCTTTTTGATACAGTCAAGGCAGACATTCGTTTGAAGATGTTTGATTCACAGATAGACATTGAGGATAATATTTTTAAAGGTAAATTGGAGGGCGGAGTTATAGATCTGGTACGTGGACAACGGCTTAAATCAAAAGGAATATCTGTTGTATATGCTACTTCTACCGATGCTTATTGGCAGATTATTGGCAATAGGAAATCAAGAATAAGGCTTATAAAGCAACTTGATGACAAGATGATAGGCATGACACGCTTCTCTGCACTTGCATTGTTGGCAGATTACGCCACAGATAGTGTGCGTCTGCATAGAGATAATGTGTTTAAGATACAGATAAATGATATGAATTTGCGCCTTAAGATGCTCCTTAACAATGAAATTGATGCTGTTGTGTTGGATGAACCTTATGCGACAGTGGCACGGATGTATAAGAATAATGTATTGATGGACAGTCGTAGCTTGGAGGTAAAATTGGGTGCTATGGTTTTCAATGGCAATAAAGTGTCTGACAAGAAGCGAAGACAACAGGTAGATGTCTTTATGAAAGGATATGCTGCAGCATGCGATTCTATAGACAAGTATGGTATAAAGCATTATTCAGATATCTTGGTTAAATATTATAAATTGGATAAACGTATCATAGATTCTATGCCGGATATAAAATTTGGTAAGGTTTCCAAACCAGTGCAAGCAGATTTGGAATGTGTCGATAAATGGTTGGAGTCGGTTAATTGATAAAAACAAAGGTCGAGATGATAAAAGACAATAATGTTAAAGACTCAATTCAGAAGATACTGGACAGTCTTGATACAATGGCTCTTGGTACTGCAATAAGTCGGTTGCGGACATTTGTAGACGAAAACCGTTGTGTCATAAACATTGATGATATAGACAACGTAGACAGAGAATATAATCTGATGTTGCATTATTGGGGACAAGGATATGAAGACCCGCAGAATCTTGCGATATTTGACGGCCTAAGAAAGAAAGCATTTGAATGTCTCATACGGATGATTGCCTTATATGAAATAAAGAACGAACCTTTTTTCAAAAATATCTATAATGTTTCAATTGGCAGTGATTTCTCTGATGACATCGTATTGTCACATATTCAGAACTATGTAGCCGATGTTGCTATGCTTAGTTTGGAAAACAAAGATACCGCAAGAGTTGACGGGCAAGAATTGTATCGTAAGCATGACGACTTTCGTCAAACTCTTTTCTGTCACATTCTGGTATCTGAGTTCTGGAGCGAATCACGTGCCAAGACCTTTAATGATATTTTACTTTCACCGATAACAGATGCTATAGATGCGCAACTTATTATAAGCGCAATGACAATTGCTCTTGTTTGTTATCCCGACAGACGTAAGTTTGAAACATTGGTCAATGTGTATATGAACTCTGACAACGAAACTATTCGTCAGAAAGCATTTGTTGGTTGGGTCTTTGCCTTGGCTTCTCCTTATTATCTTGATTTTTATTATGCTGATATATTAAGTAGAACAGTAGAAAACAATATTGTCTGCTCGGAATTAATAGACTTACAGAAACAGGTCGTGCTGTGTATGGAGGCAGAGAAAGATCACTCATTCATACAGAAAGATATAATACCAGATATCATGAAAGGGCAAAACTTTACGTTCACATCTTTTGGAATAAAGGAAAAAGAAGAAGACCCTTTGGATGACATACTTAATCCGGAAGCTTCTGATAAGGCTATGGAGAAGATGGAGGAAAGCATCCGTAAAATGGTAGATATGCAGAAAGCGGGTTCAGATATATATTTTGGCGGATTTTCACAAATGAAGCGTTATCCGTTTTTTTATAAGATAGCAAATTGGTTCATGCCGTTCTATATACAAAATCCGGAAATCTCAAAATCTGTTGATAAATTTGGAAATGCGTCAATTATATCTACAATGATAGATAACGGACCATTTTGTGATAGTGATAAATATTCTTTTGCCATTGCATTATCAAGTATTATAAATCAAATACCAAAGGAAATGCGTGAGATGCTTGATGGTGGGGAAATCAGTCCGATGATGATAGATGTAGATAAAAGTGACCCTGTTTATATAAGACGTATGATCTTGCATGACATGTATCGCTTTTTCCGCTTGTTCCAATATCGTGATAGCATTAAAAGTCCATTTGATGAAGATACTTTCTTTTTCTTTGATGATGATAAATTGAGTGAAAGTCTTGTAGGGAATGCCATGCATAGCATATTTTACTTTATGCTTAAACATAAGAAAAAATCAGCATTGGAGTGTTTGTATCATAAAATTTCAAATACAGACGATACTGGTTTGCTGATGATGGAAGCGGTATATCAGAATGTCTATGGTGGCAACAATTCGGAATTAATATCATGCCTGAAGAAGATACTTGACAAGGAACCGGACAATAAACGTGCCTTGAAAATGCTTGGTTCCGCTTATTTAAAGATTAAAGAATATTCAAATGCCGCCTTGTGTTATGAACGTATCTATATGAAAGATTCTGAAAACAAAGACAATACTTTGTTATATTGCATGGCGTTGGCTAAAAATGAGGAGTATGAAAAAGCTATTAACCTTTTATATAAGCTGTCTGTTGAAACACCAAAAAATAACAATGTAACACGTGTTTTGGCATGGACGTTGATGTGTATGTCCCGTTATTCACAGGCGGAAAAAGAGTATATGCGTCTCTTGGAACATGAAAATGTTGAAACGGGCGACTGGTTAAACTACGGCTATTGTCAATGGTTACAAGGTCATATAGCTGATGCTGCCGGTAAGTTTTATAATTTTTGTCGTCTGTCTGATGTGAAAAACAATGCAGAGTTACTGATAGAAGAGTTTTATAAAGATTCTACTTTCCTTTATGAACACGGAATTACGACAAGAGATTTCGCCATGATGTCAGATCTTGTATCTTTAAAGTACGGGAGCTAACAGGTGGGCAAACCATCCGACAAACTTTTTCCAAGATGTGCGCCAAGCATCCCAAGATTCTTCGGTAAGCTTAAAAGAATATGTTTTGTCTTTATCAAACATGTTACTTAACTGCTGTGTAGTGCAGTGATCTATTATTACGGCATTAGCTTCATAGTCAAAGTTTAGGCTTCTAGAGTTAAGATTGGCACTACCAACAGTACAGAAACGACCGTCTACCATTATCACTTTTGTATGGTGAAACCCTTTCTCGTATATCCAAATATTAACACCGTGCTTCATAAGTTTATGTACATTGTAAAACACACAGTCCGGTGTTAGTGGGATGTCACTATGGGACGATACCATTATTTCTACTTTTACACCTCTCTTAACTGCTTTTTTCAAGGCTTTTTTTAGTTGTCTGTTAAGAGTAAGATACGGGTTTACGAGTTTTATACTGTCTTGTGCGTGGTTTATGGCTTCAGTATAGAATGTTCTTATTATAGCATTTGATATCTTTGGTTCACGGTTTATTATCCCTACCATCTTGTGTCCGGCAGATGGACATGTGTCTGGTTTAAGTCCGGTAATGTAGTCTGCTCCATGTATTCCACGATAGTATTTCGCTCCCGATATGGTCTGCCCGCTCACTTTGTTCCATATTCTAAGAAAAATACTTTGCAGCGTATTCACTTCATCTCCCTCTATACGACAATGTAAATCTCGCCATTCTCCAACCTGTTGGGTACCGTTAATATAATAGTCTGCAACATTCATACCTCCGGTATATGCAGTCTTTCCGTCAATAACGACTATTTTTCTATGGTCTCTTAACAGCACATGATTGATCCAAGGGAAACGTACAGGGTCAAATTCATATATTTCAATGCCTTTGGAACGGATATCAACAAGGTGTCTTTTTTTCAAAGGGCGGTTGTTGGAGTCATTTCCAAAACCGTCAAACAAGGCTCTCACTTCAACACCTTCCTTTACTTTCTCTGCCAAAATGTCAAACAACAGAGAGGCAATGGAGTCGTTTCTGAAATTAAAATATTCCAGATGAACACTGCTTTTAGCCTGTTTGATTGCCTTAAACATATCATCAAACTTCTCTTGTCCGCTCATTAGCAATGTAACAGAATTGTTGTCAGAAAAAGATACACCTTCTTTGCGCAGACATTCTACTATCAAAGAATCGGAAGTCTGGGCAAAGACATTTGTATAAGCCAGAATGAAATATAGGAGAAGTAATCGTTTCATCATTGGATTTATATCATACAACTATAATGATCTACAACACCGAGTAGATGATTGTTTGCATCAACAACCAAAACCGAATGTACTTTATACTTGTTCATTATGCTTTGCACTTCGGTTATTTTTGTTTCAGGTGCTACAATCTTAGGTGTCAATGTCATAATGTCTTTTACGGTTTTGTCAAAGAACTGTGCTTGCCAGCGTTCCATAGCCCTTCTTATATCACCGTCTGTTATCAATCCTGCTATTTTATCGTTAATGACAGCCACACCAAGTCCGAGTTTGCACTTGCTTACCGTAATTATAGCTTCGCCGAGATGAGTATCAGGAGACATGATTGGCATGTCGTTAGTCCTCATTACGTCAGCTGCCGTTGTCAGGAGCCTTTTCCCAAGCTCGCCGCCGGGATGAAACTGTGCGAAGTCTCGCGGTTTGAAATTTCTTACATGCATCAATGCAACGGCAAGGGCATCACCCATGACAAGTGTAACGGTAGTGCTGCTTGTCGGTGCAAGATTTAACGGACATGCTTCTCTGCTAACTTCGACATGCAGATGTACATTGCTGTATTTTGCAAGCAATGATTTAGGATTGCCACTCATACCTATTATCGGTATATTCATGTGTAAAACCATAGGGATGAATCGCAGTAGTTCGTCCGTTTGTCCAGAGTTGCTTATTGCCAAAACAACATCATCTTTTGTCATCACGCCGAGATCGCCATGAAAAACGTCAAGAGGATTAATGAAGAATGACGGAGTTCCTGTACTTGATAATGTCGCTGCTATTTTGGCTCCTATATGTCCGCTTTTACCGACTCCGGTAACTATTATTTTCCCTTTGCATCTGTACATCAAGTCAACTGCGCGATCGAAGTTTTCATCCAGCTGTGGCAGTAGACCTAAGACGGCTTGAGCCTCTTCTTTTATACACTCTTCTGCAAACAGTCTTACATCTTTACATCCTTTATTTTTCATAATTGATTATTGTTTCTTTACAATATGTTTTTTGTTGCCTTTTATTAGCAGCCCTCCATGATTATGACAGCCGACTCTCTTTCCGCTTGTCTCATAAACAGGACTGTTGTTCGTCTTTTCCGTGAATAGCTTTTCGTGTATGGCAGATGCTTCTGCCTTGATATCGGCCTCATATTCTATCTTCTGACTATCCAATATATAATCACTTACAATTATCGGCTTGTTTACGGGAGTGTTGTTTTCATTAAGAGTAAGCCCGTAAGGCACGCTTATCCATAAGTTTTCATCCGGTAAAAGACCTTTTAGTGAGGTTTCGCTTCTGTGCCCGTCTATTGAGAAATATGCGTCACGATAGAGTGGGGCTATACCTATATTACTTACAAGTATCTTTGTTGTCGTTCCGTCTGTGGTACATTGTGTTACTTTAAAGTGATATCCTGTTGCCATAGATGCATCGGCAAATCTATCGGCTGTACCATAACTACCCTCCGGAGCATCGTTTGCTATCATAAATGTAATATGATATTTTGCAGCTTGTTCTTCCCAAGTGTGTCCATACATGCCGTTAGGGTTAAGAAAGTTTTTCTGATCGTCATCTGTATAATAGCTTATCTCACCTCCGGCAACACCTTTTTCCCATCTGTAATTGTATCCCAAATCACGCCAACATTCCTCGTTGTATCCGTCGTTTGTACCGATTTCGTGCTCTTTGTGCATAAATGAGTCGTCAAAATTACCGAAGTTAAGATTCATCAATTCGGTATCGGCGACAATAGGGGAGTATGTATCGTCTGCAGCATCAATGGATATAGCCCACGGAATATCCCTCATATTCTCTTTCAAATGTAATAGAAATTCTTTTTGATATTCTTTTGAAGGGAAGTTCCTGCCAAGTTCCAGAGGTGTTCCGTATATGTGGTATTCACTCCAATGCCCGAAACCTATCTCGACAAATGCAAGTCTCGGATCGCTTGCGTAACGTGTGGCAAAGTCTGTATAAAATACTTTTGTAAATCGTTTCAGTTCTTCGTTTCTCCAATCGGCATAAAATGTAGGTCCGTCACCTGATACTTTATTGTACGTTTCTTCATAACCGTCAATCTCTTTTATGTATTGTGGCACGGCCGTCATACCTTTTGTGCTACCGTCAACATCTTTGGAATTTGGATATTCATACCTGAAACGAGCTATAAGTTGGTGTCCTCTTGATGCCACATCGTCAAGAATGGTATCAAACCAAGTCCAATCATATACTATATTGCCGTTTGTGTCACATCCTTTAACAACTTTACAGGGGAGGCAATATGCAAATTCCAATTGAATACTTTTGCCGTATGTATCATTCAAATCTGCTGCTTGATCGGGCCATAATACCAGTCCGGTCATCGGTTGTGGCATTGTTATTTCGCTCTTCAATGTCACTCCTCTGTGTTCTTGAGCCATTATAGCTGTGCTTCCAGCCAACAGAGCTGTGAGTAGAAGTATTCTCATATCCTTTATTTATATTAATTATGTGATAGATATCACATAATAAGGTCTTTTATTACACTTTCAAGGTCTTTGAGATATAGCATGTTAGGTCCGTCACTTAGGGCATTGTCAGGTTCCGGATGTACTTCAAAGAAAAAACCTGTGGCACCAAATGCTTTTGCCGCTTGTGCCATTGCAGGTACAAAACGTCGGTCTCCCGATGTCTTTCCACCACCGGCGCCGGGCCTTTGAACGCTGTGAGTACAGTCCATTATTACGTTTGGTACTATATCAAGCATATCCGGAATGTTACGGAAATCAACTACCAGATTGTTATATCCGTACATGTTACCTCTTTCTGTAAGCCATATGTCTGTCGCACCACCGTCTTTGGCCTTTTCTACAGGATATCTCATATCCTTACCGCTTAGAAACTGTGCTTTTTTAATGTTTACAGTCTTTCCTGTCTTTGCTGCAGCAAGTAACAAGTCTGTCTGCCGGCACAAGAAAGCCGGTATCTGTAATATGTCTGCAACTTCTCCGGCGGGTGCAGCCTGCCAACTTTCGTGTATGTCTGTAAGTATTTTCAAACCGTATTTTGACTTTATTTCATTAAGCATCTGTAGTCCTTTGTCAAGTCCGGGACCTCTGAAAGAACTCACGGATGTACGGTTCGCCTTATCAAAAGATGCCTTGAAGATAATGTTTGTACCAAGATTGTTGTTTATGTTTACAATCTTTTGGGCAACAATATCAAGCAATTCAGCCGATTCTATTACGCACGGCCCGGCAATAAATATCTGTTTCATCGTTGTAGTTTGTAGAAATTTTCCCAATCATCTTTGAAAGTCGGCATGTCAGGATATATTATGTCAGCACCTTCATCTGATAGTTTACTGTCAGGAAGTGGTCCTGTATTTACTGCAACAGTAAACAATCTGGCGGCAACAGCGGCTCTTACGCCGAGAGGAGCGTTTTCTACCACGATACCTTCCCATGCTTTTATGCCGGCTTTTTCCATTCCGCGTATATAAGGCTCAGGGTTAGGCTTGCCGTTCTTTACATCAAAGGCTGTAATCATAAGCTCTTTGGTTACCAACCCTTCAAAATCTTTTTCCAATTTATCAAGCAGAGTACGTTGTCCGCTACCGGTTACGACCACTATCTTCAGTCCGCAGGCTTTTATCTTGTGCATCAGTTCTTTGACACCGTTCATTACTCCTGCCGGACTACAGTTGTTAAAGCGTCGTGATTTCTCTGCATACATATCTTCAGCTTCCTTTTCCGGGAGTTCTTTTCCCCATTGCTGTCTTGCCAGAAGCTTTATTGTCTCCACTCCTCTCATGCCTTCGTACAAATAAGCATCATCACGGCTCATCTTCAAACCGTAATGTTCCATTGCTTTATGCCAGCTTTCCGAGTGGTTTTTCATGCTGTCATACAGCACGCCGTCCATATCAAAAAGCACGGCTTTGGGCGAAAAGGCCTCAAAGCCGTGCTTTTTCAGGTATTCGTCTATTATCATTATTATGATATATATACTATTTGTTTAGGCCATAGAGTATGTTTGTTGGCCTTATCTCATTATTCTTCGTTCTTGAGTCTCTCTTTTATCGCTTTGCTGTCAGCCTCATAGCCGGGCTTGTCAAGCAGTGCGAACATGTTTTTCTTGTAAGCTTCAACTCCCGGTTGGTTAAATGGATTTACCTCAAGGATGTTTCCGCTTATGCCACATGCTATTTCAAAGAAGTAGATTAACTGTCCGATGTAGTATTCATTGAGAAAAGGAACAGAAATTCTGATGTTTGGAACTCCTCCGTCTACGTGTGCAAGACGTGTACCTAATTCCGCCATCTTATTAACCTCGTCAATTCTCTTGCCTGCAAGGAAGTTAAGACCGTCAAGATTTTCTTCATCATTTGGGAAAAGCAGTGTGTTTTCTGGCTGTTCTACGCTGATTACGGTCTCATATATTGTGCGTTCGCCTTCTTGAATCCACTGTCCCATAGAGTGAAGATCGGTAGTGAAGTCGCAAGATGCAGGGAAAATTCCTTTGTTTTCCTTACCTTCGCTTTCTCCGAACAGTTGTTTCCACCACTCGCTGATGAAGTGTAACTTAGGCTGATAGTTAACCATTATCTCTATCTTCTTGCCTGCTTGAGCATACAATCCGTTGCGTACTGCTGCGTAAATGGCTGCCGGATTTTCTTCGTATGGTGTATTCAGACCGCACACTTTCTCCATTTCGGCTGCTCCGGCAACGAGTTGTTTGATGTCAAAGCCTGCACAAGCGATAGGCAACAGGCCTACCGGTGTGAGAACAGAGAAGCGTCCGCCCACGTTATCGGGTATTACGAATGTCTTGTAACCCTCTTTTGTAGCGCAAGAACGCGCAGCTCCCTTTGTAGCGTCGGTTACGGCAACAATTACTTTCTTAGCTTCTTCCTTGCCGCGTTGCTCTTCACATTGCTTTTTCAGCAGGCGGAATGTTAGTGCAGTTTCTGTTGTCGTGCCTGATTTTGATATATTGATGACTCCAAACTTCTTGTCTTTGAGATAAGTTGTCAGTTCATACAGGTAGTCTTCACCGATGTTGTTACCTGCAAAGAGTATCGTAGGATTCTTTTTGTCGTTAACGAGCCATGCAAAAGAGTTGCTTAGCGACTCTATTACCGCACGTGCGCCGAGATAACTGCCACCAATGCCGGCTACAACGATAGCTTCGCAGTTTTCGCGCATTATGTTTGCACACTCTTGCACCTCTTTGATAAATTCCGGTGTGATAGATGACGGAAGATGCAAC
>JBJFGK010000122.1:0-11685 GCA_051892655.1 Prevotella sp.
TCTGTGTGGGGGTGAGAGTGGGGAGGGAGGGGTCCCTGAGTCCCAGACAGCCCCCCACCCCCGCCACGAGGGGTGTGGTACATACATACAATGGAATACTATTCAGCCATAGACAAGAATGACATATCGCAAGACCTTGCCTATTGTTATACTAAGTATCGATATAGGGATATTGGCACGCATAAGACCGAGAAGAATGGTTATGGCACTGCCAAGAATAGGTAAAAACGCAAAAAATCCCATCCATGCCCCTCGTCCGGACATAAAACGTCTTGCTTTGTCAAGATCCTTTTTACTGACATGCAAATATTTTTCAATCCAATCAAGCCGCCCCATACGCCCCACTCCATAGTTGAACATGCTGCCTGCTACATTACCGACAGAACCATATACGACAAGTTGTCCGCCATCAAGTCCGGACGCAAGCAAGCCTAACATTACCGCCTCACTGCTGAAAGGGAAAAAACTGCCGGCGAGGAACGCCGATACAAGCATCCCCCAATAACCATAATTAGTCAGGATATCAATGAGAAAATCCATAGATTATAATTAATAAGGGCTGTTGTGAGTATTAATATTAGCATGAAAACGAAATTGGTCTGCCATGTATGGGTAAGAGTGAGGAAATGGGCTATCAATATTGATGTATGAATAACAAAAAGACATAGCAGAAAATTTGCATGTTGCGGTTGCAATACGGTAAATACGAGTATGAGTATATTCATCGTTATTACAAATTCATATATCATGCGTATTCTTATCTTATCTTTATAACTGTTACGAAAAAAGTGTACTATACCGATTACTGAAAGAATGACAATATATGCGGACGTAACAGGTATGCGCATATCTGTTATTTCATACATAAAAGGCCTTTCAAAAACAGATATTGTCTGTATGTGTTCAATTAACGGAAAGATATCTCCCGTAAACAAACAATATCCGCTCCATATCCAATACGGCGTTAATACACCGAGCAATGATGCCCCTAATGACTTCCAGCTCAATGCCATTAGATTTGAGGCAATCAATATCCATAAAACGGGAATGAAGAATACTATCTGTATAAAGAACAGACTTGCAATGCCAAGAAAAAGGAATGCGAAATAGACATATCCTTGAGAACGTTTGTCCTGATAACACTTGAAAAGCATGCTGTAAGTTCCCAGAAAACATGTCTGAACACACAAGGCGTACATGTCAACAGGAATAACGGCAATTGCTGTGGTGAGTATTGCAAAAGAACACGACACCATCCTGCTATAGACTCTTATCAATGCATTACGGTTATTCAATTCAACCATCAGATAGGTCGAAATAGACAAGAATGCCATTTTATAGTACGCATCATCATCCGTCACACCTTTAAAAGCCCAGATTAATGCAACTATCAGAATAGTTACAGGCAGGGTCATTCGGCTTTCAGCTATGGTGTTCTGTATCCTTTTTCTCACAAATCAGGCTGTTATTATAACGTTTTTATCTGTCGGCAAACAACTATCCTAAATCTTTTCCGATATCACTGCGGAAATATTTGTCTTTGAAGATTATTTTTTGTGCTTCCTCAAATGATTTCGCAAGTGCCTCGTCCTTGTTTTTCCCGTAAGAGCTGACGGCTATCACACGTCCTCCGGCTGTAACGACGTCGCCTTCGGCATTCAAAGATGTGCCTGCATGAAACACGATACTTCCTTCCACATCATCTATACCGCTTATTGTATATCCTTTCGTGTATTTTTCGGGATAACCGCCACTGACAAGCATGACACAGACTGCGGCACGCTCATCAAATTCAATGCTACGTTTATCCAAATCTCCGTTGGCAACACCCTCAAAGAGATCAACGATGTCACTCTTAAGTCTAAGCATCACACTCTCTGTTTCAGGATCACCCATCCGACAGTTGTATTCTATTACCATTGGTTCGCCGTCAACATTGATAAGTCCGAAAAATATAAATCCCTTGTAATCTATTCCTTCCTCAGCCAGACCTTCTATTGTAGGTCTGATTATTCGGTTCTCAACCTTCCCCATCCACTCTTTTGTAGCAAACGGTACGGGAGTCACACTTCCCATTCCTCCCGTGTTAAGGCCTGTATCTTGTTCGCCTATACGCTTATAATCCTTTGCCTCCGGTAATATTTTATAGTTTTTGCCGTCTGTAAGAACAAAGACCGAACATTCTATACCGCTGAGATATTCCTCTATGACAACTCTTGCCGATGCATTGCCGAACATTCCGTCAAGCATTTCCTTGAGTTCCTTTTTCGCCTCTTCCAACGTCGGCAGTATAAGAACACCTTTACCGGCACACAATCCGTCAGCCTTAAGAACATAAGGTGCTTTCAGCGTCTCAAGGAAACGCATCCCCTCTTCTATATTATTGCCGTTAAATGTCTGATACGCTGCCGTCGGTATTCCGTGCCTTTTCATAAAGGCTTTGGCAAAATCCTTACTTCCTTCCAACACCGCACCTTGTTTTGACGGGCCTATTACAGGTATTCCTGCAAGATTACTGTCATTCTTGAAATAATCGTAGATGCCCTTTACCAAAGGATCTTCCGGACCGACGACAACCATGTCCACATTCTCACTTAAAACAAAATCCTTTATACCTTCAAAATCATCGGCCTTTATATCAATGTTCTTTCCCACAGCGGAAGTACCAGCATTACCCGGTGCAATATATAGTTTCTCCGTTTTCTCGCTCTGTGCTATTTTCCAAGCCAACGCATGTTCGCGACCACCGCTGCCCAACAATAGTATTTTCATATATGTATAATGCTTTATGTGAATTTATTTTTTTATTTCAAGACAGATACACCTAAAATCATCGATCTTTATTTTGTTAAAGACAACGGTTTTAGATAATCTTCAAAATATTGCGTTATTCTTTCGTGCAAGTGGACACTTTTTCTCCTTTGCATATTATGTCCTTCACCCGGATAAACGAAGAAATCCGGTTGCGTTTCAACATTTATACATTCCTTGATAAAAGAGAGTGCATGCTGCGGTACGACAATAGGATCGTTAAGACCGATAATAATCTGTAGCTTGCCTTTCAGGTTTTTTGCCATTTTAAGCAGGCTTGTCTTTTCATATCCTTCCGGATTCAGCTGCGGAGTACTCATATACCGCTCTCCATACATTACCTCATACCATTTCCAATCTATCACGGGACCACCGGCAACTCCCACTTTAAACACTTCAGGATAATTGGTCATAAGTGATATTGTCATGAATCCTCCAAAGCTCCAGCCGTGTATTCCCATTCTTGTCGTATCTACATATTCCTGCTGTTTCAAGAAATCGACGCCTCGCATCTGGTCTTTCATCTCCTCTTGTCCCAAGTTCAGATATGTCGCTTGTTCAAATTCCAATCCGCGATCACTAGAGCCTCTGTTGTCAAGGATAAAGAGTACATAACCGCGTTGTGCCATATATGATTCCCAACCTCTGCTTGCATAATGCCAGCGCGCTTCGACGTTACGGATACCTGGACCGCCATAGACGTAAACTATGGCAGGATATTTCTTCTGGGGGTCAAAATCATGCGGTTTTACCATTCTGTAAAACAAGTCCGTTTTACCGTCTGCAGCCTTTATCGTTCCGGATGTGAATATCGGTGAATCTTTTTCTTTCCAAGGATCATCAGCCTTAAAGTAGCAGAATCTTTTTCCGTTTCCCGTATTGATGATGTCAATAACTCGGGGAACGTCAGGCTCTGAATAGTTGTCAAAAAGATATTGCCCCGAAGCCGATATTATTTTACTGCAAACGCCGCTACGGTCATAGGTGTTGGCGTGCATGCCGCAACCATTGTCAAGAAGGGTTCTCTTTCCCGTTACAATATCAACAGTATAGAGATTGTTTTGTATAGGGCTGTTTTCTGTGGATAAGAATATTGCCTTTTTGTCTTTTTTGTTGAAGCCTAAAAGACTTATTACGACCCATTCTCCTTTTGTGAGCTGTTTTATTTCCCTGCCGTCGGTATCGAAAAGGTACAGATGGTTATATCCGTCTTTCTCACTCTGCAAAATAAATTTATTATCATCCCAAGGAAGAAATGTTATGGCGGTTACAGGATGTACATATTTGTCGTTATGTTCCTTGTACAACACCGCATCCAAGTCGCCTGTTATGGCATCATACCTTGTCAGTTGCATGTTTTTCTGACTGCGGTCAAGCTCTGATATATATATATGCTTACTGTCCGGAGCCCATTGTATATTGGTAAAATAGCGGTCTGTCGGATCTCCGGCATTAAGATAAGTCGTTTTTCCGGTGGCAAGGTCGTATATGCCGACTGTTACCTTATGACTTGTTTCACCTGCCATAGGATATTTTTCAGGCTCTTCGGTTGCCATTCTTGGATCGATATTCACGAGAGGATAATCCTTTACCATGCTCTGGTCCATGCGGTAGAAAGCAAGTTTACCGCCGTCAGGACTCCAGAAAGTACCTTTATATATACCGAACTCGTCACGATGAACGCTTTGCGCATAGACTATTTCACGACTGCCGTCGGTTGTCACTTGGGTTATATTGCCTTCGGCGTCTGTTACATACAGATTATTTTCCTTGACAAAGGCTACCGCCTTTGATGACGGATTCCATTCCTCGTTGTCTTCGTCTTTTGTTTTCTGTCGCCAGACAACGCTTTTTTTCTTGAAATCGACAAGCATCCGCTCTTCGTCATTGGCAACCATTACAAGACTTTTATCACTATACGGGAATTTTAATCTGTCATAATAAGAACAGATGTATATGGAAACCTTATGCTGTCCTTCAAGCGAAGCCCATTTGTTAATATCATCATTGTTGAACAACAGCTTCTCCTTACCGTTGTTTTTATCAACGATGAAACAACCGACGCTGTCTGTTCTGACAAGATTGTCGCCCCACCATATTAAAGATTTGTTCTTTGGTATCATGTTATAATAATTATTACCTCCGAAGTTAAGATCTTCAAGAGTCAGCTCCCTGCTTTGTCCATACGCACAAAGCACTGTCATCAAACATAAGATACAGATCAAGGAGGTTTTAAGTGTCTTCATTGCGTGTCCTTTTTCAATCTTCATAGTTTCTTCTGTCTTTTTTATCAAATTTTCTTTTACCACGACGGTCGTCATATCTTTTGTCTTTTGAATTCCGTTGATTACGGTTTCCGCGATCTTTACGGCGTTCTCGCATGTCCTCGTCGTTTTTACGTTCACGCCCTTTTATCTCTTTCCGCTCAAAAGATATATGGTGGAATTTAAAGCTTCTGATATCTCCCTCTTCGTTTTCCTCTTCTTCTTCAAGTCTCTTTTTGAAGTCCCTGTTCTTTTTAAAGCGGTGTTTCTCTGCCATAATCCGCTTTTCTTCATCCGTCTTTATTGAATTGCCTTCACTTCTGAAATCCTTGAATTTGCCTTCAAACATCTGGTATTTACGGAATTCACATTCTAAGGAACCGTTATAAAGAGGTATCTTTATGGAAGGCTTCAGGCCTATCTGGTCGAAACATTCTTCCCGATAGCTCAGCACCCATGCGTCATTTGTTTTAAACTGATGTTTGAGGACATCTCCTATCATACGGTATGTTCCGAACAAATCAGGTGTTGATATGCGTTCTCCATAGGGAGGATTCATTATTATGATAGCTTTTTTCTCCGGCCTTTTGAAATCTTTGAAGTCTGCCTGTCTTATGGTTATGTCTTTCGTCATTCCGGCGGCTCTCACATTGAGGTTGGCTTTGTTTACTGCCGTAATATCTATATCATACCCGTAAATATGATGTTCAAACTCGCGTTCGTTACTTTCGTCATTATATATGCGGTCAAACAGTTCGGCATCAAAATCCGCCCATTTCTCGAAAGCGTACTCTTTTCTGAAGACTCCCGGCGCTATATTGCGGGCTATAAGAGCGGCTTCTACCGGCAAGGTTCCCGAACCACACATCGGATCGATAAAGTCTGTTTCACCATGCCAGCCGGTCATCATAATCATGCCGGCAGCCAACACTTCATTCAGAGGTGCTTCCACAGCCTCTTGCCTGTAGCCTCTCCTATGCAGGCTTTCACCGCTCGAATCAAGCGATAATGTGCATTGATACTCAGCTACGTGCATGTTCAGACGGATGTCCGGATTGGTTACGGAGATGTTGGGTCTCTGGCCTGTCTTTTCTCTAAACTGATCGACAATGGCATCCTTGACCTTATAAGATACGAATTTAGAATGTTTGAACTCCTCCGAAAACACTACGGAATCAACGGCAAAACTCTTTTTCAGGTCAAGATAGGCACTCCAGTCTATGTCTTTTACGGCATCATAAACGTCATCTGCGCTGTTTGCCTTAAAATGCTTTATCGGTTTTAGTATCCTGATGGCCGTGCGTAGTTGGAAATTTGCCCTGTACATCAACTCTTTATTACCGGTAAAAGACACCATGCGTCGCCCTATCTGAATATTGTCGGCTCCCAACTGCGTTAGTTCTTGCGCCAATATGGGCTCTAATCCCATGAATGTTTTGGCAATAAGTTCAAATTCCTGTTCCATTATATTATTTTAGTTCTACACTTTATTGTTCCTGATTATAATCTAAAAACTTCTTCCGTTTCCTTGTTGCCCCGCTGAGACATATAAGACCCATATCATTCGTGGGAACAACAGTTTACAATATCATTTCTTGTACTTTTTCGTTTGCGGCTCCATGTCTTCCGTTATCCATATATTGGCGCCGACAATACAGCCTTTGCCTATCGTGACCCTGCCAAGTATCGTAGCATTTGAATAGACTACGACATCGTCTTCGAGTATCGGATGTCTTGGTATTCCCTTTATAGGGTTTCCGTTACTGTCAAGAGGGAAACTCTTGGCACCGAGCGTGACACCCTGATATAATTTCACGTTGTTTCCTATAATACATGTAGCTCCTATTACCACACCCGTCCCATGATCTATGGTAAAATATTTTCCTATGCGTGCCGCTGGATGAATGTCAATACCGGTTTCCGAGTGGGCCATCTCTGTAATGATTCTCGGTATCAACGGCACTCCGATAATCAGCAGTTCATGGGCTATACGATAATTGGTCAATGCCCTTATGACCGGATAGCAGGAAATGATTTCTCCCCTGCTTTCGGCTGCAGGATCCCCATCGTATGTTGCATCTACATCAGTTGCAAGAACGGCTCTTATATCGGGCAAACGGCTTATAAAATCAGACGCCATATCACAGGCCTTGTTTCTGTGACGTGTCGTAAGATTGGTATCTGAACGATATTCATTGTCGATAAAGCACAATCCGGCTTCTATCTGATCGGACAACAGCTTGTGCAGGCGTTCTATATTTACACCTATATGATATTTAAGGGTTCTTATATTTACTGTTGACTTTCCAAAAAAACCGGGAAAAAGAATAGAGCGTGCAAGTTCTATAATTTCTTTTAACGCTTTCCCTGAAGGTAATGGGTCTCCGTCACGATGCTGATGAAACAATTCCTTTAACGATTCGGGCTGTGACAGGCGTTCCGTTGCTGAGGTAAGAACCTGCGTCAAATGATCAGTGCTCATGTAATTATTATGTAAAAATGTTTTGCAAAAATACGTTATTTAAAACTAAATGCCAAATTTTTAATGCAAATGATTTTCTATTCATCAAGTATTAATGACTTAAAACTGCTATTATGACATAATACTTGTAATAGGATGTCATTTAAAACATGGCGTTTTACGACACGTAACTGACCGTTTTACGACACCTAACTGACCTTTTTACGACCCCTAAACAGCATAGTTACGTCTGTTAACCTTCATACACCGAATTTGACGCCATGTCTTGTCGGCACAGCAATTGGACTGACTTTCCGATGTTATGACGTAAAAAAGCGTGGGGATTGCTTCACGGCTGCTCCCACGCTCATTTAAAAACGTCTGAATTATTTATGTATTTACAATTGATCCGGATGCTGTTATTCCACGTCAGTCTACATCTATTACTCCGTTATAGCCGGTTTCGCCGCCACCTTCTATATCTTCTCCACTTTCGGTTCCTCCATTCATGCTGCCGGCAAGAAGGGACAGCGACTGTACGTTATAGATTTCTGTGGCGGGTGTGATATATTGTTGTTTCTTTTCCATTGTCTTTGTCTTTTGGTCTGTTGTTATTATCTGTATTTTTCTTTCTTCCGTCTTTATTTCACGGCTCTCTTCTTGCCGCCGACTATCATTATGCCTTTTTGCGGCGCGTTAAGGCGACGCCCTGCGATATCGTAGATATTGACCTCTGTGTCATCCGGAGAACCGGTCTCTATCAGTTCGAGCGCTGTCGTCGTGCCGTCGTCATGTCCTATTGAGGCATTGCCGAATGACGGTGCGGAAGATGAACCGGTGCCGGAACAGGTGAAATAGCAACGGAAGCCTTTCATCAGGACTTCGGAATTGACATGGTATATCTTGTTTCCGCTGATGATGTATATCTCTGTTGAGCCGTATTCGTCTTCGCCTATCGTGCGTTTGTTGTAGCTTCCCTGATAGGTGACACTGTAACCGCTGCCGGTATCTTGGGTGTTGCCTTCGGGGACATCGTCCGTACAGCTTATATTCCTGTCCTTCAGGTCGTAGATGTTTGACATCTCAGGGCTTGACGGCTTGACAAGATACGGCACGCCTGCCTTTATTCCCTCTGACGAGGTCTTGAACTGCAAGGTATATGACGATGTTGCCGCATCATAGCTGCATGAGTTGAACTGCTCAACTTTCGTTTCGGAGCCGAAGACTGAAGCTATCTCGTCTGTTGTCATGTCAAACGGCAGGCAGACGGTGTTCCACTGTCCGCTCTTCAGCGTGCGGTGGAGCTTGATGTTGGTCGTTTTCAGGCTCTCTTCCGTACTGTTGTAGTCCTTGAGGGTCTTCGTAATATAGTTGTTGTCTTCGTCAAGTAGCAGATAGTCAACTACGGTAACGTCTCCTGTGGCTCCTGTTATCCATGCTGTGAACGGCAGCATATCGGTCGCTTCCGTACTGCGTTTGAATGTTACCGTTCCTGTTCCTTCATCCACTGTCGCCGTATTGCAGTAGTCGCTTACCGTTGTCTTTGCAAAGGTGCCTGTCAGCGAGCTGTTACTATCTACAAGGCGGCTGCTTGACACTATGCCGCTACGCATTACTATGTTGACGTTATTGCCTGCCACCACTTCGCTTGTCGGAATATAGAGTATGCAGGGCACGCCGGCGGGGATGCTGTCGGCGAGGATGATGTTTATCGTCTCTTTGTCTTCGCTATCTTTTGTCACCTTTCCGCATATCATTACCTTTGAGCCTTCGGGAAGGTCGTCATTGTCAACAACGCCCGGAAGGCATATCATATGATAGCCGGTAGAGGTCTGCGTAAGACTATAATAGAGCTGGCCTACTGTCGTTGACGCATTGGCGTTGGCTTTATAATTGAAATCTGAGCTTTGGTCGAGGCGGCCGTCAACGATATAGTCTGTATTTTCAGCCTGAACATAAATCGCTACGTTGGGCAACTGCCAGATATGCTTGTCGGAATAGATATCTTCGTCGGGTGTGATGTTCACGATATAGCTGGCTTTCGGATTGCTTTCGGGAACTATATCAAGATATGCCGTGCCACCGTCAGGAGTGGTTACGGTGTAATACTTGCTGCCTCTAACTACCGGGCGGTACATGCCCTGCAGCCACTGCGGGTCGTCCTCATGTTGATTCATATTTTCGGCTGTCAGTTCGCTGTCCTTTGACAGTTTCTTGATACCACTATCGTCAGTATTTTCATTTTCAACATTCGCGCAGACGAAATAGTTGAAATTTACTTTGTTATTATTTTCAGGAGAATAATAAGATATTGTTCCTTTGTTATTATTAGCGGCAAAATCTCCGGTTGTCTTGTATGAATATGAGGCATAGCAGTTATATTGACTGGCATCTGAATCAACGTTTATGGAAATGCCGGAAGCGTATAGATATGGATTATCTAGCGTTGTTTCTCCGCTAACCGGCTGCGATGAAGCGTTGATGCTGCCTTTGAAATAGCAGTCTTTAACTATCGATGCATTTTCTACGAACCCGCATATTCCGGAAACTCGTATGTCTTTGTCTGCGTTATTAGGCGAGCGATAGATATACAGGTCGGCATTAACATAGCAGTTGTTGATATATCCGGGAGTTTTTTGCGAGACTTCTTCCTCATTGGTTATGGTATAACCTACACGGTATGCTAATGGATAAAGCAGCGTAGTGCTATAGTCCGCCTGTCTTACTCCTGCCAATGTGAGATTCTTTACCGTTCCTCCGAGACAGCCAAAGAGATAGCCTTTCTCAAGTACAATATCGTTTATACTATGTCCGTGGCCGTCAAAGATTCCTTCAAAAGGATGGGCAGTACTGCTGCCTATCGGCGGCATGGGGTCTGCAAGCATATTAATGTCGGCATCAAGGCGGTAATAGATATTCTGTGTCACAGATCCATTTTCTATTGACGATTGCAACGCCCTTAGCTCAGCTTCCGTTGTGATTATATAGGGGGCGGCTTCCGTTCCGCTACCGACAAAGTCTGTAATATTTCCGCCACAGGTAACAGGAAGGGGAAGACCGTTCTGGTTTTCATCATCGCTGGCGTAGGTTCCCCATTTTGGACTTAATATATCATTTTTTAAGTACGTACAAAGCTCTCCCTTTAAATAAGACAAATCTTTTTCTTCTCCATAATTCTTCGTACCGTTTATGTTGTCGCCTGTTTTCACGTATGTATAGTAGATATCTTTCGTATCTTTAAAGTCCTGATCTTCGTCTTCATCCAGATATCCGAACATCGGATTGAACGAGCGTTTATATACCGTGCCTGCAACGGGTGTGCCGTGCACTACCAAATCAGTACCGAAATCAATATCATTGTAGGCGACACATCTTTGGGCAACAATCTCAAGATCATCAAAACCAAATGTAAAACCGTTTATGCTTGTATGAGGGCTTGCCACCTTGCCATTGAAAGTTATCTTTCCCGAGCGAACACAATCATAGAATTTAGCTGTGCCTTCTCCGTTGCCAAAGCCGGAGATGTAAAGAGTTTTCGTTAAAGTTATATCAGCGGAATCATTTCCGATGCTGATATTACCCAAAGAAGCGCAACGGTTAAATGTAGAATTGTTGAAATAACCTGTGAAACCGCCGAAATAATACGGATCCGTTAAATAACCTTCTTTCAAATTATCACTAATTAAATTCATTCTGGTTGTACAGTCGGAAACGTTAATGTCTAATACGCTTCCGCCAAAGCCACCTATTCTTGGACGAGCTCTTTCTGTTATCTTAATAGTACCTCTTGAATGACAATTTTTAATTGTACCTTCTTCAAAATAGCCCAAAATACCGCCGACAGAACTCTTGTAATGATAAGTATCTGCAGTCTTTGCATGTATATTTATTGTTCCGTTAAAAGTGCAATTAGTAACAGTACAATTTTCTCCCTCTCCAACAATGCCTCCAATATGAAAAAAATAGCCTGTAAAATCAGCGACACAATTTACAACATGACAATTGCTGATATTCGATTTATATGCACTGCCAACGACAAATGATGCCTGACTCACTTCCGGCGTATGCGACGATAATCCAAAAAATAAATAACTGTCTTTGATTGTAAGATCTTTTATAGTCGCACCTTCTACGCGACCAAACAAACAG
>JBJFGK010000123.1:0-2853 GCA_051892655.1 Prevotella sp.
ACTTTGCTGTTATCAGTTGAAGAATGTTCTCTTTATGTATCATCAACCCGTCTATATAGTTTCCTTCTGCACTCATAATCTTTATAAGCATCATTGCTCCGTAAAGCACAAAGGTGTAAACAACCCAAAAGTTTCTTGAGAAGTTGTCTTGATATAAGTCTGTAAATGAAATTACGAGGCTAAGCAACATGACAAAAACAGTTGCAAATATGAATGTTTTACGAACATTCTTATTACGCAACAAGCTCTTGACCTCTAATTTGAGATACTCGCCTATCTCGCCATAACGGTTAAGCACGGCAAAATCAACAACATGTTTCATCTTAACATTCTCAACATTTGCAGTTTCCATATAAGTGAAATGATATTGAACACGTTTGTTAAGTTCAACCATACCCCACAATATAAGCAAAATAACTGCGTAATAAGATATATGCCAAAACGCAAGACCGTCTCCCAACAATGAACAAGTTTCAAGTAACTTGTCCCAATCTTTTAGATATACAGGAGAAAACACCGCCGCATATAACGATATAGGTAAAACCCACCATATCAGACTTTTATTTATGAGAGTGCGTACAAGCAAATACCATTGGCTATTAATGGATACGATTATCTGGAAAGCAAATATCAGACCTAATGCAGGAAACAGGCCATCACTGAAAAGCATGGTCATAATGGCATAAGGCACAGTTATGGCAAGCCATAATAAATTATTAGAAGACAAAACGCTTGAAATCAAGAACAATTCCACACATGTATAGCGTGGAATAGGCAACAAGCTATATTGCTTGACAAGCTGTGCCGGAGTCTGCTGGCCTACAAATCTGAAAAAGAAATCGGCAACCAGAAAAAGCGGCAACAACCCGAAAAAGAATTCAGCTGAAGTATAAGTGTCTATATCATTGGCTATCAATGCGAGCATTACCGATAAAAACAACATATAACAAACAGCAAAGCCACTCATTATATATAATAAAATCTTAGCTGTTTTATTCTGTTCATATGCCAAACTGCGCTTTTCTGACAGTTTAATATTCTTACGCAACAAACAGAATAATTTTATTTTATTAATCTTAGTCATAATACAATTCCATTAATTACATCATCTTAAGTCTATGATTTCTGCATTGGGATAGTCTTTCGCATTAAAACGAAACATTCCATCACTCAATGTTCGTGCCTTAAAATCACTTACTTTTATTGTTACCCAGCCGGATGCCTGTCTCATCTTTATAGTCTGCGGTTGATAATTCTTATTTATCGTAATATACATTTCCTTTATCGTACGCTTCTGGTTGATTGCGTACAAATGTATTTGCCATCCATCAGACACTGTTTTCATGCTAAGGTTAAATCCATTCTTATATAAATTGATAAACTTATATGGATTCATTGTCTGTTGTTGAGCCTCTGTCGGATTATTAACGTTTACTTCTTGACTGGACTTAACATACGTCCACTGCGTTTTTCCGTCATACCAAACTATGGCTTGAGGTGTTGTCGCTTGAAACTTATTTCCTTTTATTGAAATTGTTCCTGATGTGTTTATACTCTTTCCCGATATACTAAAATTTGCACTTGCACCGTTCTTATTACCAATAACCGAAGCCGTCTTATCTAAAATCTTACGTGCCTGAACTGCGTTTTGAGCATAAATATTTATAGAAAAGAACAGACAAAAAACACATAATAACTGTTTCATATTCTTATGTATATTATCTTTCATATTTGTCATAATCATACATCAGAAACTTATGTTATTTCCTGAACTGAGATATTATATTTTCAAGGCTCGCTTCATCCATTATCAACACTTCACGCGGTTTGGCTCCTTGTGCTCCACCTACGATACCGACTTTTTCCAATTGTTCCATTATGCGTCCTGCACGGTTATAGCCTATCGAGAAACGCCTCTGTATCATGCTTGTCGAGCCTTGCTGGGTTGAAACTATTGTTCGTGCAGCATCTTCAAACAGAGGGTCTATGCTATGCATATCTATACCTCCGCGTGACAAATCAGTATCTTCTTCTGAAACCGGTTCGGGAAGTTCCAATGGTTCTACAGGTCCGGGCTGTGATGAAACATATTTGTTGATATCTTCAATCTCCGGCGTATCGACAAAAGCGCACTGCACACGTATCGGTTCATTGCCATTCAAGAACAACATATCTCCACGTCCGATAAGCTGATTTGCGCCAGGACGGTCAAGAATTGTCCTTGAATCGATCATAGAACTTACCCTGAAAGCCATTCTTCCCGGAAAGTTTGCTTTAATATTACCTGTAATAATTGTCGTTGTAGGACGCTGAGTTGCAATAACCATATGTATTCCGACCGCACGCGCAAGCTGTGCTATACGTGCAATGGGTGTTTCGATCTCCTTGCCGGCTGTCATTATAAGATCTCCAAACTCATCTATAATAACAACTATGTACGGCATATATTCATGACCGTCTGTCAGTTTTAATTTATGGTTTACATATTTACTGTTATATTCCTTTATATTCTTGGCTCCTGCAAGCTTCAGCATGTCATACCTCATATCCATAAGTTTACACAACCCGTTGAGAGTCCGTATAACTTTCTTGACATCTGTTATAATAGGCTCCTCATTGTCATCGGGTACTTTTGCCATAAAGTGATTGGCAATAGGGTTGTACATACTGAACTCTACTTTTTTCGGATCTATAAGTACAAACTTCAGTTCATTAGGATGTTTCTTATAAAGTAAAGAAGTAATGATTGTATTCAATCCGACAGATTTTCCTTGTCCTGTCGCTCCTGCTACCAACAAGTGAGGTATTTTTGTCAAGTCTGCCATAAACACTTCGTTGGTAATAGTCTTGCCA
>JBJFGK010000124.1:0-2838 GCA_051892655.1 Prevotella sp.
AATAAAGAGAATAATGACTATTCTTATTCCGTGCTTGTTCATTGGATAGACAGTATTCTGACAAAGCCGTCGGTAAGATATATTGATGAAGAATCGTCAGAGAAATATGGTGCAGACCCTGTCGAAATCGTTGATGATTGGGTTACTGTTGCAGAGGATGGATATCTTACTCTACGCTTCAGAACAAGATGGGGAGACGGTAAAGTGGCACATTTCGTCAATCTTTTGACAGGCGTAAATCCTGAAAACCCCTATGAAGTAGAGTTCAGACATAATGCTTATGGTGATGTTTCCGGACCTTTGGGAGATGCTCTTGTAGCGTTCAGACTGAATGATCTGCCAGATACCAACGGCGAGACGGTAACTCTGACACTTAAATACGAGTCTTTTTCAGGACCGAAAACCTTAGAGTTTGACTATTGTTGCAGAAAGTCTTCGGGTGAAATAGATTTGAAAACGTGTTCTCTACGTGGGGCAAAAGTGAAATAAAACTCTGAATTCATAACCCCCAAATATATTGTCCGTTTGGGTAGGGATAAGAATACATGATATAACGATGCAAAGTCAAAGCCTTGACACTATTGATGACAACGGGCTTTTACGGCTTGCCAAACAAGGCGAGCAAAATGCTTTGAAGGCTATCTATGACAGATATGTGAAATACATGTCTGCCATAGTGGCTCGTTATATTATGTCCGATAATGACCGCAAGGACGTTCTGCAGGAATGTTTTATTAAGATTTTTACATCTCTACACGCTTTTGAGCCTCGCCATAATGACGCTTTGAAATCTTGGATATCACGTATTGTTGTAAATGAGTCCTTAAGATTTCTCAAGAAAAACGCGATCTTAAGCTTTATAGAGTATGAAGATGCCTTGCCGGATGTTATTGATGAACCGGAAATAGATGATATTCCTGATGATGTTATAAACGAACTAATCTTGTCTCTGCCGATAGGTTATCGTATGGTTTTCAACCTTTATGTCTTTGAACATAAAAGTCACAAGGAGATAGCGGCTATGCTTGATATAAAAGAAAACTCTTCCGCCTCACAGTATTCTCGTGCAAAAGCCTTGCTTGCCAAGAAATTAAAGGCGTATAAATGTCACAATTGTTAGATTTGTTGTTATGGAAGAACATTGGATAGAACAAATAAGAAACAGGTTTGAAAATAGGGAAATTGCACCGCCGGATGATTTGTGGAATGATATTAGCAATATCATGGCGAACAAACCTGTTAATAATACAAATAAAAGCCATGACAAGGGTAATGTAAATCGCAGCAAGACTCTATTGTGGAAGGCTTTGTCTGTTGCCGCTTCGGTTGCTGTTGTAGTCGGTGTGTTTATTTGGCATTCCAAACAAACCGCTCCTGTTTATGTTTCAAACAACGTTAACAAAATCAACTCTCGTAATAATGCCGATTTAAACAATAAGATAAAGGATATTATAAATGATGTAACCGAGCCGGCGAATGTGCCAATGGGTGCTATTGCCAAATTTTTAGCAACAAAATATTCGGATGTTGATGACGAGAAACGTGAAAATGCAGATTTGCCGGTAGTGATTACCGACAATAATCCGGATGCAAAGCCTCAGGAGAAGATAGACAAACAAGATAAAGTGAAGGAGAATAATGGGAATAAAACCTCTGATAAAGCCGTAGGAAATCGCAAACGCCAAAATTATGGAGGACTGTTGTTGGCTAATAATGATAATATTAGACGTGGTAATACTATGACTATAGGTGTTAATATGTCGGGAATAGCGGCAATGGGTAACTCTGCGAGCCTTGCAAGTTCTGCGGGACAGTTGGGCGTAATGTCTGATCCGATAAACGGAAACATGCCGGGAACCGCTTTGCTCTCCGGTGTTAACAATATGAGAGACGAGGCTACTTTGAATGTAAAGACCAAATATCATACTCCTATTAAAGTAGGCATGTCTGTAGGTATCGGACTTACCAAAAATATTACGTTGATTACGGGTGTCAATTATTCTTATCTCTCATCAGAAAATACTGTCGGCAATACAAGTGCGGGCTTTAAAGAAGAACAATCTTTACATTATATAGGCGTGCCGATAGCCGTAAGTTATAAGATATGGAGCACCGGACGTCTTAGTGTATATGCAACGGGTGGGGCGGAAGCGGCTTTTTGTGTGTCGGGTAAAAAGGAAACGACGCATTATACCGGCTCGTCGGTGGCTTCATATTCAAAAGATGACTGCAAAGACAACAAACCACAATTCTCTGTCAATGCAATTGCAGGCGTGCAATATGATGTTTCAAAACATTTGGGAGCATTTATTGAGCCGGGTATAGGTTATTATTTCAATAATGGTTCAAGTGTTAACAATATCTATAAGGACAAACCCTTCAATGTAAATCTGAACGTAGGATTCAGGCTTAATGTGAATAAATAATGTGAAAATACAATTGTTTTATAATAATGTAGTTGAAATGTTATTTTATATGGGTACATATAATATATAGTATGCGTTATTATAAAAAATCTATATATGAATATTTTCATTTTATATAGATAATGTGGCATCTTGAAATATATTTTGATGTGACAAATTTATGTTATTGTGTTCATGTCTTTTTGTGAAATAGTATCTTATTTTTTTAACTTTAATAATCTAAATACAAACATTATGATGAATAAAAAGCTTTTATTGTGTGCATGTTTCTGTGCTTCGTATCTTGGGACTTATGCACAGAAAATTGATTTTGACATGACCGGAAGAAATACTTCTGAAGTAACTGAAGCGGGATTTCAGTCATGGCAAGTGCCATTAGGTCCATCGGCAACAAATACCTTTAAAGATGAAG
>JBJFGK010000125.1:0-2828 GCA_051892655.1 Prevotella sp.
AATACCTTAACCAACTTGTAGAGGCAGGCATAGATGCAGACTTGGCCGCAAGCAAAATCAAGTTCAATCTCGGCATTTCGGAGAACTTCTTTATGGAGATTTCAAAGTTCCGTGCGGCACGTTTGCTGTGGGCGGAGATAGTAAAACAATATGCTCCGAAGGAAGATACATCATGCATGATGTGTGTCAATGCAGCGACATCACGCTACAACATGACTATATTCGACAGCTATGTCAATCTGTTACGTTCACAGACAGAGACCATGAGTGCCGCTCTCGCAGGCGTTCATTCAATTGTCGTAACACCGTTTGACGCTGTATATGAAACTCCGAACGATTTCTCGGAGCGCATAGCACGCAACCAGCAATTGCTGCTTAAGGAAGAAAGCCATTTCGACAAAGTGGTTGATCCGGGCGCAGGCAGTTATTTCATCGAAGAACTAACAACCTCGCTTGCCAATGAAGGATGGAAGATATTCCTTGATATAGAAGAAAAAGGCGGTTTCTTGGATGCTGCGAAAAACGGACTCGTTCAAGACGACATCAATGCAACAAACTTAAAACGTCATGATGCCGCAGCAAAACGCAAGGAATTCATCTTGGGAACAAACCAATTCCCTAATTTCACAGAGAAATCAGAAGGAAAACGTGCCATGACATGCCAGTGCTCATGTGGAAGTCATGATGACAGCACATTCAAAGCCATTGAATCAACCCGTTTGGCGGCAGACTTTGAAGACCTGCGCATTAAGGTTGAGACCGGCAACAAGGTTCCTGTCGCATTCATGCTTACAATAGGAAACCTCGCAATGCGCCAAGCTCGTGCCCAATTCAGCTGCAATTTCCTCGCTTGTGCAGGATATAAGGTTATTGACAATCTCGGATTTGCAACAGTAGAAGAAGGTGTTGACGCCGCTTTGAAAGCAAATGCCGATATCGTCGTGATATGTTCAAGCGATGACGAATATGCTGAATACGCCGTTCCTGCATACAAGTATCTTGACGGACGTGCAATGTTTGTCGTAGCCGGAGCCCCTGCTTGTACAGAAGAACTCAAGGCTGCCGGTATTGAGAACTTCATTCACGTTCGTTGTGATGTTCTTGAGACATTGAAAGAGTATAACGCTAAATTGGGAATAAAATGAGAAAGAATTTCAAAAATATAGATATCTTTTCAGGTATTAAGCAAGTAGACGGTTGCCAATGGCAGAAAGACAACGGCATTGCACCGACATGGAAAACACCTGAACATATAGAGGTCAAGCCGGTATATACCAAAGAAGACCTTGAAGGCATGGAACACCTCGATTATACGGCAGGTTTGCCTCCGTTCCTTCGCGGTCCGTACAGCATGATGTACCCAATGAGACCTTGGACAATACGCCAGTATGCAGGTTTCTCTACCGCAGAAGAGAGTAACGCCTTTTATCGCCGCAATCTTGCAAGCGGTCAGAAAGGTCTTTCTGTAGCTTTTGACCTGCCGACACATAGAGGTTACGACCCCGACAATGCACGTGTTGTAGGCGATGTAGGTAAGGCCGGTGTGTCTATATGCTCTGTTGAGAACATGAAAGTGTTGTTCAACGGTATTCCTCTTAACAAGATGTCAGTCTCCATGACAATGAACGGAGCCGTTCTTCCTGTAATGGCGTTCTACATAGTTGCAGGTTTGGAACAAGGCGCAAAGCTTGAAGAAATGGCGGGAACCATACAAAACGACATCTTGAAAGAGTTCATGGTTCGTAATACCTATATATATCCGCCTGCTTTCTCTATGAGAATAATAAGCGATATATTCGGATATACATCCAAACTTATGCCTAAATTCAACTCTATCTCTATTTCCGGCTATCACATGCAAGAGGCGGGAGCAACGGCAGATATAGAGTTGGCATATACCATAGCAGACGGTTTGGAATATGTACGTGCAGGAGTAAACGCCGGAATTGACATCGACGCTTTCGCTCCGCGCCTTTCTTTCTTCTGGGGTATATCAATGAACCACTTCATGGAAGTGGCAAAAATGCGTGCCGCACGTATGTTGTGGGCAAAGGTTATCAAGCAGTTCAACCCGAAAAACCCGAAATCTCTGATGTTGCGTACACACAGTCAGACTTCAGGATGGTCTCTTACAGAGCAGGATCCGTTTAACAACGTGGGACGTACTTGTATAGAAGCCATGACAGCCGCACTTGGTCACACACAGAGTCTGCATACTAATGCTCTTGATGAGGCTATCGCTCTGCCGACAGACTTCTCTGCACGTATCGCAAGAAATACACAAATCTATATCCAGAACGAAACAAAGATTTGTAAACACATAGATCCGTGGGCCGGTTCTTATTATGTTGAAAGTCTTACAAATGAACTTGCGCATAAGGCATGGGAGCATATACAGGAGATAGAAAAGCTCGGCGGTATGGCAAAAGCTATAGAAACCGGTGTGCCGAAGATGCGTATCGAAGAGGCGGCAGCACGTACTCAGGCACGTATTGACAGCGGTTCGCAAACAATTGTCGGTACTAACAAGTATCGTCTTGACCACGAAGACCCGATAGACATCCTTGAAGTCGACAATTCAGCAGTTCGTAAGGAACAGGAAGAAGCCCTCGAGCAACTCCGCGCAAGCAGAGATAACGAAAAAGTAAAGCAAGCTTTGGCTGAGCTAACCGAATGTGTGCGCTCAGGAGAAGGCAATCTCTTGGAGAAAGCCGTAGAGTGTGCTAAACTTAGAGCTACTCTTGGCGAGATAAGTGATGCCTGCGAAGAGGTCGTAGGACGTTATAAAGCAGTAATTAGAACTATTTCAGGCGTGTATTCATCAGAAA
>JBJFGK010000126.1:0-11404 GCA_051892655.1 Prevotella sp.
ATATTTCGTGGAGTATGCCGGTAATGTTGTAGAGTCTCTTTCGATGGAAGGACGCCTCACTTTGTGCAACCTTTCGATAGAAATGGGAGCGCGTGGAGGATTCATAGCACCCGACGAAGTGACATTTGAATATCTGAAGGGTAGGGAATATGCCCCCAAAGGCGAAGAATGGGACAAGGCTGTAGCATATTGGAGCACTCTGAAGAGCGGAGACGATGCCGTGTTTGACAAAGAACTCGTGTTTGATGCGGCAGACATAGAACCCCGTATCACTTACGGTACCAATCCGGGCATGGGCATAGGCATTACGGAGTCTGTTCCCGAGCTTGACACAATAGACGAGGCAGGCAAGGCTTCTTTCCTCAAATCGCTTGAATACATGGGCTTTAAGCCCGGCGAAAAGCTGCTCGGACATAAAGTAGATTACGTCTTTCTCGGCGCCTGCACTAATGGCCGTATAGAAGATTTCAGGGCTTTCGCATCAATAGTAGAGGGACATAAGAAGGCGGATAATATAACAGCATGGCTCGTTCCCGGCTCATGGGCGGTTGACAAACAGATACGTGAGGAAGGCATTGACAAGGTTTTTGAGGCGGCAGGCTTTGAGATACGTCAGCCGGGATGCTCCGCTTGTCTTGCCATGAATGATGACAAGATACCGGCAGGCAAATACTCTGTATCGACAAGTAACCGTAATTTCGAGGGTCGTCAAGGTCCCGGAGCACGCACAATACTTGCAAGTCCGCTTGTAGCCGCCGCTGCGGCGATTACCGGAGTCATAACAGATCCAAGAAACTATATGAAATAAAACTCGCAGACAATGAAACAAAAATTCGATATAATAACAAGTACATGTGTCCCGTTGCCTCTTGAGAATGTGGATACAGACCAGATAATACCCGCGCGCTTCTTGAAGGCGACAGACAAAAAGGGTTTTGGCGACAATCTTTTCAGAGACTGGAGATACAACAAAGACGGTTCTCTGAAAGAAGACTTTGTTCTTAACGACCCGCGTTATGGCGGTGTCATTCTTGTGGCAGGCAAGAATTTCGGTTCCGGTTCAAGTCGCGAGCATGCGGCATGGGCTATTGCAGGCTACGGTTTCAGAGTCGTTATAAGCAGCTTCTTTGCAGATATTCACAAGAACAACGAGCTTAACAACTTCGTTCTGCCGGTAGTGGTATCTGAAAGTTTTCTTGCAGAACTTTTCGCAAGCATAGACGCCGACCCCAAGACAGAGGTTGTCGTTGACTTACCAAACCAGACAGTAACAAATAAGGCAACAGGCAAGAGTGAAACGTTTGAGATTAACGGTTATAAGAAACATTGCCTGATGAACGGTCTTGATGATATAGACTATCTGTTACAGAACAAGGATAAGATAGAGGAATGGGAACATCTGAACAAGTAAATTCCTATACCCGCATACCGCCGTTCATAGAGATAATGGACAGCACTCTGAGAGACGGCGAGCAGACAAACGGCGTGTCTTTTCTGCCTCATGAGAAACTCATGATTGCCAGAATGTTGTTGAAAGACATCAACATAGACCGCATAGAGGTGTCATCTGCCGGAGTTTCGGAAGGCGAGAAAGAAGCGGTTAAGATGATATGCCGCTATGCCCGTCAGATAGATATGATAGAGAAAGTCGAAGTTCTCGGCTTTGTAGATGGGAACAGAAGCATAGACTGGATAAACGAATGTGGCGGAAAAGTAGTCAATCTCTTGGCAAAAGGCTCTTTGAAACATTGCACCCGGCAATTGCACAAGACTCCTGAACAGCATATCGAAGATATAAAACAGACTTTGGCCTATGCGGAAGCATGCAATATGTCTGTCAATATATATCTTGAAGACTGGAGCAACGGCATGAAAGATTCACCCGAATATGTCTATGACATGCTCGATGCATTGGCGCAGACAGGCGTAAGGCGTTTTATGTTGCCTGATACGTTGGGCGTGCTTAATCCGTTGCAGGTAATAGAATACATGCGGAAAATGGTCAAGAGGTATCCGGAACTGCACTTTGACTTTCATGCACACAATGATTACGACCTCGCCGTGAGCAACTCTCTTGCTGCCGTGTTGTGTGGCGCAAAAGGATTGCACGTGACTGTAAACGGTCTGGGTGAGAGATGCGGTAACGCACCGTTGTCAAGTGTGCAGGTAATCCTTAAAGACCAGTTCCATGCGAAGACGAGTGTCCATGAGAACAGGCTTAATGACATCAGCCGTCTTGTGGAGGGATATTCGGGAATTGCTGTGGCTCCCAACCAGCCGATAGTAGGAGAGAACGTCTTTACACAGGTTGCGGGAGTGCATGCCGACGGAGACAACAAGGCTAATCTGTATAGTAACGCCCTCGTGCCGGAACGTTTCGGACGTAAAAGAGAGTATGCTCTTGGAAAGAACAGCGGTAAAGCAAACATTGACCGCAACTTGCAGGAACTTGGACTTGAACTTACACCCGAACAGACAAAGAAGGTAACAAAGCGCATAACCGAGCTTGGCGACCGTAAAGAACTTGTGACACAGGAGGATTTGCCCTATATTGTAAGTGACGTCCTCAAACATAGCGTACCGGAAGAAAAGGTAAAACTTGTAAGCTATATGGTCTCTTCCGCCTATGGTCTTAAGCCTTTGGCAAGTATAAAAGTTGAGATAAACGGTTCGCAGTATGAGGCTGACGCTACGGGAGACGGTCAGTATGATGCCTTTGTAAAAGCATTGAGAAAGATTTATAAGGAATCTTTGCAGCGCACATTTCCGTTACTTGATAATTATAGTGTAACCATTCCGCCCGGCGGACGTACTGATGCGCTTGTCCAGACCGTAATTACATGGAGGCAAGGAGACAGGACTATCAGAACTCGCGGACTTGATGCCGACCAGACGGAAGCGGCAATAAAGGCTACTTTCAAGATGCTTAATATAATAGAAGAGTGAAAAAGGAACATTAAAGATATCCAATAATAAAAACAACGTAAAAACAAATATTATGAAACTTAATATCGCAGTTCTTGCCGGTGATGGAATAGGACCGGAAATAATGAAACAGGGCGTTGCCGTTATGGATGCCATAGCAAAAAAATACGGACATGAGGTTACCTATAAAGAGGCGGCGTGTGGTGCACATGCCATAGATCTGGTAGGAGATCCATTCCCGGAAGAGACGTTTGAAACATGTAAAAACGCTGATGCTGTGCTTTTTGCGGCTGTCGGAGACCCTAAATATGACAATGATCCAACGGCAAAGGTTCGTCCGGAACAAGGATTGCTCGCAATGAGAAAGAAACTTGGATTGTTCGCAAATATCCGTCCAGTGCAGACCTTTGATTGTCTGTTGCACAAATCGCCTTTAAAAGACGAACTGATAAAGGACGCAGACTTTATATGTATTCGTGAGCTGACCGGCGGAATGTATTTTGGTGAGAAATATCAAGATGACGAAAAGGCCTATGATACCAATTACTATACACGTCCGGAGGTAGAACGCATATTGAGAGTGGCTTATGACTATGCCCGGAAACGTCGTCATCATCTTACGGTTGTTGATAAGGCTAACGTATTGGCGTCAAGTCGCTTATGGCGTCAGGTTGCCAAAGAGCTCGAACCACAGTATCCCGATGTCGTAACAGACTATATGTTTGTTGATAATGCTGCTATGCGTATGCTTGCCGAACCGACATTCTTTGATGTTATGGTAACGGAAAACACTTTCGGCGATATTCTTACAGACGAGGGAAGCTGCATAACGGGAAGCATGGGACTTCTTCCTTCGGCTTCAACAGGTGAGAGTACACCTGTGTTTGAGCCTGTACACGGTTCATGGCCACAAGCTGCAGGAAAGAATCTTGCAAATCCTCTTGCGCAAATATTGTCGGTGGCGATGATGCTTGAGTATTTTAATCTAAAGGATGAGGCTGCCCTTGTTCGTAAGGCTGTTGATGCGTCACTCGATGCGAATGTTCGCACACCTGAAATTCAGGTTGAAGGCGGCGCAACTTACGGCACAATTGAAGTTGGAACATGGATAGTTGACTATATCAACAAGGCATAAAACATGGTCTGAATACCATGTTTATAACTAAAAAAGAGGCTATATCTTAATCTTATTAATTATGATATAGCCTCTTGTTATTGAAGAATAAAGAGATTTTATTTCTCAGTCTTTTTTGCTGTTGCCTTTCTTGTTGTTGAAGTTTTGGCTGTCGGAGTCTTGGCAGGAGCCTTGACCGTTTCCTTTTCTTCTGTCTTTGTCTGTGCTTTTGCAGTATTCTTGACAGTCTTTGTCTTCTCGACTTTTGCCTTTAGCTTCTCTTCTGCAGATTGCATCTTTTCAACTTTGGCCTTGAGTCTTACGATCTCTTTGTCTTTCATCTCAATCTCATCACCTTGATTCTTTATTGTGGTGAGCAGAGAGTTAAGTTCTTCGTTGTCTATTTCTTCCGGATAAAGTCTGTTTACGCGGTTGATAAAGTCTCCCAAAATATTCATATAGTTGGTAAATGCGTCAAATGGAGATGTATATATACCGCGATCCAATCCAACGTTTGAAGGTTTGGTTGTCATGAAACGGAAGTTGTTGCTTGCCTGAAGGTAATCCCAATCTTGGTTGATGCGTGGATCGTTGGCGATGCGTACTCTGTCAGCTATACTATAAAGCTTGTTGAATGCTTCTCTTTGCATAGGATTGCCTAACCAGCAACTGACATCACGCTCTTCATCTACCCAAGACAAGGTGTCTGGAACGTCAAGATTGCCGACGCTGTTCATCTTCATACAAATCTCTGTAGGCGTAGAGAATGTTATGCCATTGGCTTGGGCGCATCCCGGCAATGCCTTTATAAAATCAAGAATGTTGGATGATAAAGGCTGTGCCATGCCTAAAGCCGACAGTTCCATGAATATGTTGATGACCTGTTCGTTATCCGGCATGGATGAAATACGGTTGATATAGTTGTCGGCGAATAGGGGATAACCGTCCCAATTGCTATCATTAAATCTGAGGCTTATGTCATCGCTAAGATCAACATCGCGTAACAAGAGTTTCAGATTAGGTGCTATTGCGCAGTTGTAAACATAGTGGGGAGATTTCCAACCGAGAACGTGTTTTGCTCCTTCTGTAAGCATTCCCTTAAATCCCATAGCTGCTGCCTGTGCTCCGATATCGTCGCTATAGATAAGTGATGAGTTGCGTAGCACTGTCGGCTTCTTTCCGAAATATTCCTCAATTTTTTGAGCCTGCTTCTTTACGTCTGCGGTAAACGCTTCTTCGTTTGCGAGTGATGACAAACCGTGTGAATAAGGCTCGGCAAGAAATTCCACACATCCTGTGTCGTTAAGTTCTTGAAGTTTTGTCAATACTTGAGGTGCATGCATCTCAAGTTGCTCCATTCCAACTCCTGATAGAGAGAAGGCAATCTTGAAGTATTTGCCGTTTTCTTTTATCATCTGTTGGAACGCATTAAGGGCAGGCATATATGAACGCTCTGCAATTTCACTTATGCTACGCTCGTTCTCATAATCATCATAATAATAATGGTCAGTACCGATATCAAAGAAGCGGTAGCGTTTCAGATGTATTATCTGGTGTATCTCAAAATACAAGCATATTGTTTTCATAATATTATAATTTTATATTTTCTGTTTTTTATTTCAATAATATCTCTTTTGTCATTTATGTTATCGTCTTATGACTTACGGTTGTGATTGTTCAGATTAGAAATTATCCGATTAAATCATGATAGGCTATTCTCTTAATCCTAAAGTCCTTTCATAAAGTTCACGTATCCATAATCCGACTTTTTCCCATGTTATCTGATCTACCTCACGTTTTCCTTCCGTTTGCAGATAGTTGAACAGGCTTTCGTTGTGACAGATAGAATATATTGAATCTGCTAATGCATGAATGTCCCAATAGTCAACCTTTATACAGTTGTTGAGAATTTCTGCGCATCCACTCTGTTTTGATATGATTGTCGGTGTTCCACATTGCATGGCTTCCAAAGGTGATATACCGAAAGGTTCGCTTACTGACGGCATTACATATACGTCAGAATCCTTTAGACATTCATATACCTGCTTTCCACGCATAAATCCGGGAAAATGGAATCTGTCGGCAATACCTCTTTCAGCGGCAAGATATATCATGGCGTCCATCATGTCGCCACTTCCGGCCATACAAAAGCGCACGTTACGTGTGCGGTGAAGTACCATATTGGCAGCTTCGACAAAGTATTCGGGACCTTTTTGCATGGTAATACGTCCGAGAAAAGTTACGACTTTTTCCCTGTCTGTGTGGTCCGGTCTTGGTATATCTTGAAGTTCTTGTTTAAGAGGATATACGGCATTGTGTACAGTGAAACACTTTCTTGGGTCCTGATGATATTGGTTTATTACTGTTTGTCGTGTCAATTCGCTTACACACATTATACAGTCTGCATTATCCATACCGTCTTTCTCAATGGAATAAACAGTCGGATTAACCTTACCGCGAGACCTGTCGAAGTCCGTAGCATGTACGTGTATGCATAATGGTTTGCCGCTAATCTTCTTTGCATGGATACCGGCAGGGTATGTGAGCCAGTCATGAGCGTGAATTATGTCAAATTCCTGTTGTCTGGCTACGACACCTGTTATAATAGAATAGTTATTGATCTCATCGTGCAGATTGCCCGGATAGCCCCCGGCAAAATCCATACATCCGAGATCGTTAACATTCATATAGTTGAAGTCTGCATAGATGTTGTCACGCAGCTTGAAATAAAGTTCGGGATCCATAATGTTTCCCACACGGTTCTTAACATAGTCATAATCAACATCACGCCATGCAATAGGTACTGCATTCATAGCAATGATATTGGCTGCGCTACGATCTTCGTCTCCGAACGGGTGGGGCAGACATAGCGTTATATCCATGTCACCTTGAGCGTGCAGACCTTCTGTTATTCCGAAATTGGCTGTTGCAAGTCCTCCAAAGATGTGAGGAGGATATTCCCATCCAAACATTAAAACTTTCATATTGTCCTCCTCCTTTTATTTAACGTATGAATATTTTTCAAGGAGATTCAAGGTTCTTAGAATCTCGGCGACATTCATGGCAAACGATATTGCTCCGCGTGCATGGAACGGTGGGTTCCCGTCAAACATTTCAGGTATGCTACCGAGACAGTTTGTTGTCATCTCGTCTTCATATCCCACCATTTGCCTTTCTATGAAGCTAAGTCTTGTTCGTTTGTATAGTTTAAGACATGCTTCCATATAAAAGCCTCCAAGCCATGGCCATACTGTACCTTGATGATATGCATAGTCACGTTGCGGACCAACATACATAGGGTTGTAACCTCCGCTCTTTGGAGACAAAGACCTTAGGCCTTTAGGCGTCAGAAGTTCACGTGTGCATACATCAAGAACACTTTTCTTTTGTTCTTGAGATAAAGGGGAGTAGTCAAAAGCTACCGGGAAAATCATATTTGGACGTACACTCCAGTCCATCATGTTTCCGTCTACATAATCAAACAGGTAACCATAATCATTTAAGAATGTCTTGACAAATGATTGTTTGCAATTTTCTGCAATCTCTTCCCATTTAGTTGCTTTTGCTGCGTTGTTGTCAAGCATGGCTATCTTTGAAGCGAAGCGCAGAGCATTATACCATAGAGCATTAAATTCAACGATGTATCCTGTTCTTGGTACAATAGGTCTGCCGTTCATTGTAGAGTTCATCCATGTAACGGGTTTCTCTCGTCCTTCCGTGCTTATGAGTCCGCTGTCGTCAAGAGTGAGGTTCGGATGTTTGTCAGCGATAATAAAGTCGATGATATCGAAAACAAGTTTTCCATACATCGTTATACATTTCGTTTCTCCTGCCGACTTTGCATATTGTTGTATTGCCCATATAGCCCAAAGCAATACGTCGGGCTGTTCCATTTCATATATTCTAACAGATAATTTCTTGCCTTGCATGAATTCTCTTAGCCCTTTTTCGGCTGTTTTCATTACAAGTTCAAAATAGTCTTGCTCATCAATGGATAAAGTCAGTCCGGGTAATGAGATGAACGTGTCTCTTGCACGGCATTTGAACCAAGGATATCCTGCCAAGAGATAACGCTCGCTACGGTTCTCGCTATTGTGGAACTGATGTGCGGCATTAACCAGACAATGGAAGAAATTATCTCTTGGAGCGCGGTCGTCAACCTCTTTTTCAAACAGTTTTTTCAGGGTTGTTGTCTTTATTTCAGATGTGGATGCGGCAAGAACGATGCTTTCGCCCTTCTTAATGTTCATTTCAAAATATCCGGGAACATACAGGTCTTCGTTTGAGGCATAGCCACATTCTTGTTCTTTGGGATACTCCATGCCTCTGTACCAATCAGGACAGAATTTGAATTCGTTCTTTTTGCTGAATTGCAAATACAGGTTAGGATAGCCCGCATACATACATGTCTTTATACCGTTGTCTACAAGATGATACTCACGACTTGCCGTGCCGTTTTCATGTGTGAATTGTCTAACACTTCTGAACGCAAGGAACGGCTTGAATCTAAGTGTTGTTTCACTATGTGCGTCAATTAGAGTATATCTTATGAGAAGTCTGTTTTCATAGTGTTGAAACACGACTTCTTTTTTCAGCATTACTCCTCCGACACGGTAGATTGTAGTAGGAATTTTGTCGCATCCGAATTCTCGGATGTATTTGTGCCCTTTAGGACTGAAATTGTTGCCTTGATACTTGTGCAGCCCGAGATTGAACTCTGCGCCGTGCTGCACAACGGTAACATCCATTGATGATAACAGCACATGATTGTCGTCATCGAGTTCAGGTATAGGCACCACAAGCAGACCATGATACTTGCTGGTGTTGCAGTCAACAATAGTAGAGCAAGAGTACGCTCCCGATCTGTTTGTGCGCAACAAGTCCCTTTGAAGAGATTCCTCCAAATTGGTCATTAGAGCCTTTTCAAATCGAAGATAACCCATAGTATTAAATTAAGATTAAAAGTTTTTCATAAGTATTCAAATGAAAAGGATCGTGATATATCCTTTTCAAATGATTTTCCAAAAGTAGTAATTTTTATTCATGCAAACAAAATAAAATTACTTTTTTTTATGATAATGCGATATCCTTGACAAGATATGGATATCAATATGTCTGTCAGGAAGGTATTATAAAGTTTATGACTTCCTGTTCAACGCATATTGTATATTCTCCTACAGGGGTTTTCATCATTCTTCCGTCGATGCTTACCATTGCTTTTGCCGCTTCAAAGACGGTAAGTTCCTGTGTCCTGTATGGGTGTACATTATGATGATTGAGGAATTTTCCGGTAAACAGCAAATAAAATCCTTCAAACAATTGTGCCATTCCGGGATGATAGACCACAGAGACGTCAAGCATTCCGTTGTATGGTACGGCATTTGGAGTCTGTCCGTATCCGCGTGCGTTGCCGATACATACGGTCATGATTTTTCGTGTTATGTTGTCAGAGTTTATTTTTATGTGCATTTTATAGTCGAGCCTTTGGAACAGCATTAGGGCAAGAGATATTATGAACGACATACTCCTTGACCCGAACAGCCGTCTTGTTTTTTGTCTCATGTTCATGATGGCTGATAGCAGACCGATGTTGATGCAGTTGAGAAAATATCTGTGGCTTCGTTCGTTTTTGGCGTTTGTAAATTTTATGCAACCGAGATCTATTTTTCTTATACGTCTGTTTTTCAGACATCTAATGATGTTGTCATAGTCCTTTTCCTTTATTCCCCAATAGCTTGCAAAGTCATTCATCAGTCCGTTTGGTATCAGTCCTAACGCGATAGATTCTCTTGTCTGTCTGTCTGTTGCCATAAGACAGTTTACGGCATCGTTAAGAGCAGAATCTCCACCGGCAATTATTATGGTTTTATATCCGTTGTCGATAAACATGTTCATTAGTCTTACGACACCTTCTTGGGTTTCGCTTTGTACAAAGTCATAGCTTATACCGTTGGCCTTCAGACTTTGTTCTATTTTTGCCCATCTTTTTTTAGGATTTGAAAATCCTTGTTTGGGACAATATAAAATACCCCATTTGTTATTGTTCATAATTATTGCTTCTGTTTGTTTTTAATGGTAAGAAGTATCATCTCTGTTTTTTCCTCTGTCGGCAGAGAGGCGTCAATCCAGTTTATCTTGAAACCGCGACGCTCCATGCCTCTGAACCAAGTCATCTGCCTTTTGGCAAATTGGTGGATTGCGGTTTCGAGCGATTTGAACATATCTTCATAAGTTCTTTGTCCGGTCACATACTCGGTTACATATTTGTATTCCAATCCATAATATATTAGATCTTCCGGCTTGACACCTTTATTGATGAGATGTTCAACCTCTTCAATCAGTCCTTCTTTCAGCCGTTCTGCCAGCCTTTCGGTTATTTTTCTGCGGCGCATGTCTCTGTCAATATCTACGCCAATTATTACCGAGTCGATATGTGGGAATTGTCTTTCCTCTATAGGACATTGCTTGTAATAAGTTTCTATTTCTATTGCCCTTATCGCTCTTTTGGCTGTATCAACATCAGTCGTGTTGTGCATGGTGGAATGGTTTTCCGCTTTCAACTGTTTCAGCATGTCTGTCAGTTCTTCCATGCTTTTGTTTTCCAGACTTTTTCTTAAATCAGGGTTTTCCGGAACGGGTATCAGCCTGTATCCTTTCAGTACCGATTCAAGGTATAATCCTGTCCCACCGCATAATATCACACTTTTCCCTCTGCTTATGATACCGTTGTACTCTTTCAGAAAATCATGTTGATATTGAAAGACATTATATTTCTCGCCGGCATCACATATATCAATAAGATGATAAGGTATTTTGCGCCCTCCGATAGTATATTCGCCGAGATCCTTGCCTGTACCTATGTCCATGCCGCGATATACCTGTCTGCTGTCGGCGCTAATTATTTCTGCGTCTGTCTTGGTGGCAAGAGCTACGGCAAGCTTTGTCTTTCCCGATGCAGTAGGACCCAATATAGTTATCATCTTTTTCAGTATATTTCTTCTTATTCAAAGATTCGTTTAAGCGAGCGCAAAAAAAATTTATTCTTAATTTGCCGAGCGTTAGAATCTTATGCAAAGATATAAAAATATTTATTTCCCTCCAATTTTATTATTATTACCTTCAATTCATACTTGGCACAGTTTTGTCCGCCGGGATTGACTAATTGTCTTCCTCCGTCGCGACTTGGCATAACGTGCAAGCAAGCTTGACGGTTCTGCTCTCGCTGCTCCGTCGGTTACAAATCTCTGCGAGCAGAAACCATTAATCTGAAAGGCTGTACTCATAGTAACCGCATGCCGCAAATTGTCAAATCCTCGCGGACAAAAACCGTATAACAAAAATTCAGACACGTATGAAACAAATCAT
>JBJFGK010000127.1:0-11367 GCA_051892655.1 Prevotella sp.
AGCGGCTGAGAGTCTGTTTTGCCAACTCTGACTTCATTTCTTCAAAAACATCAAAACCAATAGAACGCAGAACAAGATCGCAACGTCCCATTGTTTTAAGCTTAATGACAAGGTCATGAAGTCTGCCAGCAAGTTCTTCTGGTGAAAATATATAACCGTCCATGTTACTCATCTTCACTTAAATTCGTTTTCAACCATTCTTTCCATTTCTGTAGAATTGGTTTTAGATTCTTTCGTTTTGGCTCGTCATCAAGGTCATAAATGGAGTCCGGCTCTTCGAGAGTTATAGTATCTTCTTTGTTTTCCAATGTTATATTATCCGAATATTTATCTTTGTGACGAGAATTTTTAGGCTTATATAGTTTGGATATCATTCCCTCATAATAACTGTCATCTTTATGTTGACCTTCAACAGGAGTAAAATCATTTTCTATTCCTGTAGCCAGAATCGTTACTTTTGCATCTTCGCCCAAAGAATCATCTGTTGAGGTACCCCAAATAACATCAATATCCGGATTTAACTGGTCAAAGAAGTCGTCTATTTCACGCATCTCATTAATTAATATAGGATGTTCAGAACTCGCATAAATATTAAAAAGAATCTTATTTGCCTTACCTACATCACTTCCACATAATAAAGGCGAATCAAGAGCGTCAATAATTGCACGTTCAACACGTTTGTCTTTGCTTGCTCTTCCCATAGCCATTATAGCACCGCCACCATTTCTTGTGGTAGCTTCAACATCACGGAAGTCAAGGTTTATATTACCATCACTATGTATGGTTATAAGTTCGGATATACCTTTTACCGCCTCTTTCAACACGTCATCAGCACGTTTTAATGCATCATTTAAAGGGATTGGAGAATCGGAATATACATCACACAGTTTTTCATTATTGACAACGAGCATTGCATCTACGCATTTTCTCAATTCATCGACACCCTTCAATGCTTTGATAATCTTTTTCTTTCGTTCAAAATAAAAAGGTATAGTAATAATTGCAACAGTAAGTATCCCTTTTTCTTTGGCTATCCTTGCTACCACAGGTGCCGCTCCGGTACCTGTACCTCCACCCATACCGGCCGTAATAAAGACCATTTTCGTATCATCTTCAAACAATTTATGAATATCATCTTCATTACTCTCGGCTTCACTTCGTCCTACTTCCGGATCTGCACCGGCACCTAAACCCTCGCCAAGTTGCAACTTAACAGGCACAGGTGAATTTGCCAACACTTTACTATCTGTATTACAAATAGCAAAAGAAACCCCTTCAATACCTTCATTAAACATATTTCTGACAGCATTACATCCACCACCGCCAACACCCACGACCTTTAATATATTCAAAGACTTATCTTCTACAGGACCAAAATCTATCATGTGCTCATTTCTATCCATATACTTACCGTTTTATATCAATCTATATTTGTACAAAAATAATAATATTCACTTTACAAGACAAATTTTCGCAAGGCTTGCGAGAATAATCCTCATGTATTTTATATTCATAACACACTCATTCATATCTTCACAAATATTTACCAAACATAATGCAACAATATATAAATATAATACAAAAAACAACATCATTCGATTATTATAGGTATATTCGTCACGGATGGTTACCATCCACGACTTTAACATGAAAGGGTTTTTATTATGAGAATCAAAAGTATTATTATGCTTTTTGCAGTAATATGTTTGACAACAACGCAAAGAGCAACAGCATGTACGGGAATTACATTACAAACAGTACATGGACAAACAATCGTAGCACGCACCATTGAATGGGCAGGAGGTGATCTTGAAAGCAGATACACTGTCGTTCCGAGAGGTTATAGACAAAAATCAATTGTGCCGGTTGAAGGTGAGGAAGGCATGGAAATTGTGGCACATTATGGCTACTTGGGACTTGCCGTCGAAAGAGCCGAATTTGTAGTTGAGGGTATTAACGAAAAAGGATTATCGGCTGGACTTTTCTATTTTCCCGGATATGGAGAATACATGACTTATGACCGTAATCAGAAAGACAAGACCATTAGTGACTTACAAGTTGTTTCCTTTGTTTTAGGCAACTGTAAATCAGTAGAAGAAGCGAAAAACAAATTGCAAGATATGCGCATCATAAGCGGAGATTCACGTGGTTCGACAGTACATTGGCGCATTGCAGATACTTCAGGAAGACAGATAGTATTAGAAATTATCGGACAAAAGATGATTTTTCATGAGAACACGTTAGGAGTTCTCACAAATTCACCTTCATTTGACTGGCATCTGACAAATCTCAACAATTACATCAATCTTTCTTCAGGACCTATTTATTCAAAGAAAATAGGGAAGTTAGAACTTACGGCCTTTGGAGGCGGAAGCGGTCTTCATGGCATACCGGGAGACATGACACCACCCTCACGTTTTATAAGAGCTGCAATTTTTCAAGCGACAGCGCCTCAACTAAACACTCCGGAAGAAACAGTAGAACAGGCTTTTCATATACTAAATAACTTCGATATACCTACCGGCATACAATTTTCAGCCGATCAAAACGTTCCAAACATTCCAAGTGCGACACAATGGACTGTAGTAACCAATCTTAAAGACAAGAAAATTTATTACCGCACAATGTATAATTCAGACATAAGGTGCTTTGATCTGAACAAGATAAAGTTTGATAAGATAAAATATACATCCCATCCATTGGACAAAGAAAAGAAACAACCTGTCAAAGAAATTGCAATTAAATAAATAAAAAGAGGGTGTATCAGATTTGATATACCCTCTTTTTATTCACTTAATTTCCGAATATTATTTTTTCTGCTTGCGTCCTAAAGTATGATATGCAATCGGTGCCGCAATGAAGATTGAAGATAACGTACCGAAAACGACACCCAAAATCATTGCGAAAGAGAAACTGCGTATACTTTCTCCACCAAATATGAATATACATAACAATACTAACAATGTAGAGAATGACGTATTGATTGTACGTGCCAAAGTTTCATTAAGAGACTTATCAAACAATTCTCTCAAATCTGCCTTCTTGTACAGACCAAGATTTTCACGTATACGGTCAAATACAACCACCTTGTCATTGATAGAATAACCGATAACTGTCAGAATAGCTCCTATAAAGGTCTGATCTATCTCTAAAGAGAACGGTACAACTCCCCACAAAGCAGAATAGAAACCTATAACAATAAATGTATCAAGAGCCAAAGCGACAACCGCTCCCCATGAGAAAGCGAAATTATGGAATCTCACAAGGATGTAGACAAATATCGCTATAAGAGCAAATATAACGCTTATAATAGCTCCATAAGTAATATCTTTTGCTACAGACGGACCTACCTTTGCACTACTGATAATAGACCCTCCCGCACGCACATCCGGATTCTTAAATGTTTCAACATCCTTTTGAGTTACAAGCTTAGCACTTGAAAGTCCTTTAAACAACAAGTTTTCCACTTCGTTATCAACCGTCGGATCATTAGAATCTATCTTGTAGTTGGTAGAAACACGTATTGTTTTGTGATCTGTTCCAAGAGCGAGCGTGCTTACAGAACCATCAGTAAAGTACGGACGTAGAGTGGCAGTAACGCTCTCCGGCTCAACAGCCTTCTCTAATTTGATTACATAATTACGTCCACCGGTAAAATCAATACTCTTACTCAAGCCACGTACACCGAAGCTTACGGCGAACACTACAACAGCTGCATAAGCTACATAACGCACCTTGCGGAACAGGCTCATGAAACCAAAGTTTGTTCCCTGCATAAATTTACGAGATATGCGTGTCGTGAAGTTCTGATTCTGCCACTTATCTTTATTCATCCGGTTCTCATAGACGATACGTGTCAAGAATACCGCCGTAAAGAATGAGCAGCAAATACCAATTATAAGCGTCGTTGCAAATCCACGAATAGGACCGGTTCCAAATACATAAAGTATAACACCTGTTATTATTGAAGTCAAGTTAGAGTCAAAAATAGCAGAGAAAGCATTGCCATAGCCTTCCTTAATGGCCTGTTTAAGCATTTTACCTTTGCGTAATTCCTCCTTTGTACGCTCATAAATAAGCACATTAGCATCGACTGCCATACCAAGAGAAAGTACGATACCTGCTATACCCGGCATGGTAAGAGCTGCCTGAAATGACGTAAGAATTCCCAAAGTGAAGAACAAGTTTACAAGAAGTGCGGCATTTGCCATCATTCCCGGAATGAAATCATACATGATAACCATGTAGAACATCAAAAGAATGAAAGCTACGATAAACGATATTATACCCTGTTGTATGGACTGTGCACCAAGTGAAGGTCCGACAACATCTTCCTGAACAATACGCGCCGGTGCCGGCATACGTCCTGATTTTAATGTATTGGCAAGGTCTTTTGTATCTTCAATGGTGAAATTACCTGTTATTTGAGAATTTCCACCTGATATTTCGCCATTGACACGTGGTGCGCTATAAACGACACCGTCAAGAACAATAGCAATAGCTTTGCCAACATTAGCCTTAGTAAGAGATGCCCAACGGCGTGCACCGTCTGAGTTCATACTCATACTTACGCTTGGACGACCGCTAAGTTGCTCAAACTCATCCTTTGCATCGGTAATAACATCTCCCTCAAGCGGAGCTCGTCCGTTGGCTTGAGTAACTTTAAGAGCATATAACTCATAGATATTCTTTACAGAAAGTCCATCTGCCGGTTTTGCTCCCCAAAGAAGCTTGACGTCTGACGGCAATATCTGTTTGGCGATATCAGAATAAATGAGTTTGTTTATCTCTGCCGTATCACGTACACTTGCGTAACCTACGACACTAAGAGAGCCTTGAGGAGCCGGCTGTAATATTGCGAGCAACGGATTGTGTTTCTTTGCCTCTTCAATTTGTTCGTTTTTGGTTACAGCTACCTTATCGGCCTTTTTGTTTATCTGGAATTTCAGTTTTGCCGAAGATGCGGCTTTAGCCTCTTGAACTGTATCTTTTGAAGCCGTATCCGCCACTACGGAATTATCACTAAGCAGCCTTTGGTCAAGCTGACGCAAATAAGGAAGTATCTCTTCGCTATTATAAGTCTCCCAGAACTCCAGGTTTGCACTACCTTGTAACAATTTACGGATACGTTCCGGCTCACGGATACCCGGCATCTCAACCATTATACGACCCTCTTGGCCTTCCAATTTCTGTATGTTAGGTTGCACAACACCAAATTTGTCAATACGGTTGCGAACGACGTTATATGAGTTGTCGATAGCAGACTGTACTTCCGCGCGCAAAGCTTTTTCTACTTCAGCGTCTGTACTTTGTGTACTTACCTTGCCTTTTAATTGTTGTGTTGCAAACACTTCCGCAAGACGATGTCCCGGAGCATTCTGCTTGTAATACTTGATAAAGAGCGAAATAAAATCGCTTTGGCTCGTTTCCTCTTCTTTCTTTGCCTGTTCCATTGATTTTACATAAGCCGCGTCTGTCTTGTGATCAGCAAGAACATCTACGACATCAGGAACAGAGATTTCGAGGATAACGTTCATACCGCCTTTGAGGTCAAGGCCTAATCCGATCTGAGTTTCCAAGCACTTCTGATAAGAATAGACACCCATATATTTCACAGAATCCTTATAATCCTGACGGGCAATAGGGTCTTCAATCTTAGCTGCCTGTTTGTCATAATAACTTGTGGCAACAGAGAATGACAGATAGAAAATGCTTGCAAGAGCCAACAAGACGGCTGTAACAATTACAATTCCTTTGTTTTGCATTTTTGTTTTTATTATATTAATTTCAATATTTCTAATCTAGAATTATAGCGTGCAAAGATAGTTATTTTTTTATATTTCTAAAAATTTAATGCCTTTAATTATCAAAATGTCAATATTTTTTATCTCTCCCTTCTGATTTCAGCCAACAATATATTGGATAGTGGTCGGAATAGCTTATGCTTCTATCCACTTTGCATCTATATGCTGTCCAATCGTCCGAACACATAATATTATCGATACGAACAAACATTCCATGCCGATTATATGATATACCCGGCCCGAAACCGGACGAGACATAACAGTCTGTCAGCCTATCGGCCAACGTCTTACGCGAATAAGAGAGGGGATTGTCATTGAAATCGCCACATAAAACAGTCGGACATGAAATATTGTCCACATACTTTGCAACGGCATCTATCTGAGGTGCCCTTATTTTCATCGACTCTCCAAGAATTACCAATAATCTTTTTGACTCGGCTCTCACTTCTGACCCTTCCGTCTGCCCTTTTACCATTTCACTAAAACCGCTTCGGTCTGACGGCGACAAGCCCGTTACTTCAAAATGGTTGTTTATTACCACTACTGTATCATGGGAGATTTTCAGTTTAAACGCCGCGCTTAAGTTCCTTTTAGAGACATATTCTATTTTCTCTTTCGATATAATAGGATATTTGCTCATGACGGCAAGACTGTTGGAACGGTCATTTGTCATAACAGTATCCACATAAGCATAATGTTTATTTACCGAAGAACGTATGTCATCGTTTATAAATGCCTCCTGTAAACATACGATATCAGCATTGCTGTCGAGAATGTATGACAATATGGGATTAGGATCATCTTCCGGAGCGTCTGTGGAATCAAAATTATGGACATTATATGACAATATCTTTATACTTTCTTCCGGTTGTTCTCTACCAATATTTAAAGGACAATATATATGTATTGGCGAATAGCCTATAACAAATCCGATGAGACTGATCAGCGCATATTTCTTGTGTGTAAACAGAAAAAACACCATAAATCCCAAACATATCAGCAAGAACAGGGGGAAAGACAGACCTATGTTTGCAAGCAAGGGATGCACTCTCGGATCCAAACGGTCTGAAAAGCCTATAAACAGCATTAGGATAACTGATACTACATTTGCACCCGCTATCATTTGTAATGCAAATGTCTTGAGTCTTGATGCCATAATTTAGAATATAAAAGACGACATTTTATTTACCTCCGTTGAAGAGTTTGCGTTTTTCTTCATCGGTAAGGCTATCGTAACCGCTGCGCCTTACCTTGTCAAGAATACGGTCTATCTCATCTTCGTCAGCTTTCTTGCGGGCATTATAATCCCAGTCCGACTCTTGTCTTGTAAAGTTTTCATCTTGTTTCCTGTCGCCTTTCCTGTTTGAACGCTTTTCCCAATTGTCTCGCAGGTTGTCAAAGAATTGTTTTCCCCGACCATATCTGTAATTCCCGCCATTGTTCCAATATCTTATCATCAGCCAACCGAACAACATTCCACCAAGATGTGCGAAATGGGCAACACTATCATTTGTCGTGCCCAAAGCCGAGAACAGTTCTATTGCTATATAAAGACAAATGAGCCACTTTGCCTTTATGGGAACCGGAAGAGGGAATATAAAAATTCGCTCATTGGGATAAAGCATTCCGAAAGCGAGCAATATGCCATAAACGGCACCTGAAGCCCCCACTGTGGTCCATAAATTAAGCACACTTGCGCTGTTATGCGCCACCACCATTATGTCTGACAACGAAAAGCCGGGTATTTGATTGGATGCTATAAAATAAAAAGAAGCAAACTGGGCTATCATCTGGATAAGCCCCGCGCCAATACCACATACCAGATAATACATCAAAAAGCGTTTCGACCCCAACGCATTCTCCACTACACATCCGAACATCCATAGAGCAAACATATTAAAAAACAGATGCTCTATGTTGGCATGCATAAACATATAGGTAAACAATTGGTATGCATGAAAATCCGGAGCCAAGAAGAAATGAAGTCCAAACACATCATCAAGCATCAAACCTTGACGCTTGAACACCCACGTTGCAATAAACGCAAGAACATTGATGATAAGAAGATTTTTGGTTATTGTTGTTAGTCTGAACATATTCCTTTTATAATCCTATTGATTTTATTATCGGCAAAAGTACAAAAATCAAGCGTAAAAAAAGAAGAAACAGTAAAACTTTCGCTTTTGTCTTTATCTTTTCACATTAACAGCATGAATTAAAGGCTATCTTAAAAAACAATTAACAAGTTTTCAACTTGCTTGATTTTCGTGAGAACGCAAATATAACCTCAGACAACCCTCGCATTAAACCCCGACAAACATAATGATTACATAAAGGAAACAACAAAGTCAGCACATGAAAACGGTATTGTTAGAACACGAAAACAACATAGCCGAGACATGACAATGGGCAGAACATGAGATATAATTGCGCCAAACAGACGGCAAGAATAGCCCATTCTAATCCCCACTTTCAGCCAATATACAAATCAGCCATATTACCCCCTTTCCCTATACGAGGCCTTTTAGCGCTCGGTTCAACACACATGCAAACCATATACAATTTTAACTTGATACAATTATGTATGAGCTTTAACAAGCATAAAAACCACTTAAAATAAGCGTAAACAACAGCTTTTCAAGGGCAAAACTCGTCTTTTTTTATCAATTTGTTCATTTTTTTCCCTTTTTTGTTTGATTTATAAAAGGTTTACGCTATATTTGCGATGTAATTTTGTCTTTACAAATCTAAACACTAATACTTTAATTATTTATCATTATGAACAAAACAGAACTTATAGAGAAAATAGCTGCTGGCGCAGGTTTGTCAAAAGCTGATTCAAAGAAAGCACTTGATGCAACAGTTGCAGCAATCAAAGATGCACTCGTTAGCGGTGACAAAGTAGCCCTCATCGGCTTCGGTACATTTAGCGTTAATGAGCGTCCGGCTCGCGAAGGTATCAATCCTGCAACAAAGGAGAAGATCAAGATTGCAGCCAAGAAAGTTGCTAAATTCAAGGCTGGTGCTGAATTATCAGATGCTATAAACTAAAGAAAAGTAATTAAAAAACTTTATAAAGAGACTGCGATGTAAACAAATGCGTCGCAGTCTTTTTGTATTAAACATTTCAAAGAAAAAGCTTTTGGCGCAGAAATCATATACAATAAGACAAAAATCACAAGAATACAACATTGGTCATTTATTAAAAACGCATTAACTTTGCAAACCGATTTATAATGTCATTTATATATATATATCGTGTAATCACAACGTAGAAATACCGAAGACTAAACTTATCTGATAAAACAAACAAAACAAAATAATAATGGAAAAATTATCATTCAGCCCCCGTCTGCTTTCCACAATAAAACAATATGACAAAAAAACGCTTTCCGCAGACATAATGGCCGGTATTATTGTCGGAATAGTAGCACTTCCCTTAGCCATCGCCTTTGCCATTGCTTCGGGTGTTACACCGGAGAAAGGCATTATAACCGCCGTCGTCGCCGGCTTCATCATATCTGTTTTCGGAGGTAGCAAAGTTCAGATAGGAGGCCCGACAGGCGCATTCATCATTATAATATATGGTATAATACAACAATACGGTATAGAAGGACTGACCATAGCCACACTAATGGCAGGAGCATTCCTTGTTCTTTTCGGGCTTCTTCGACTTGGAACAATAATTAAATATATACCCTATCCGATTATCGTCGGTTTCACAAGTGGTATAGCCGTAACCATTTTCACAACACAAATCAAAGACTTATTCGGATTGCAAATAACGGATGTCCCGTCCGACTTTATTGAAAAATGGGGCGCATACGCATGCAACATAGGCTCCATAGACTTTTGGAGTGCAGCCATAGGCATTATAAGTGTCATAATCATCGCCATAACGCCACGTTTTAGCAAGAAAATACCCGGATCGCTCGTTGCCATCATATTTATGACCATTATTGCATTGTTGCTCAAAAACATGGCAGGCGTCACAACAATAGAGACCATAGGCGACCGTTTTGCCATAAGCAACCAATTGCCGGACGCACAAATGCCACAAATGACATGGGAAACAATCAAGGGGTTGGTATCTCCTGCCATTACAATAGCCATATTGGGTGCTATAGAATCCCTGCTTTCAGCAACCGTTGCCGATGGTGTGATAGGCGATCATCACGACTCCAACACGGAACTTATAGCTCAAGGAATGGCAAATATAGCGGCTCCTCTCTTTGGAGGAATACCGGCAACAGGAGCCATTGCCCGCACCATGACTAATATCAATAATGGAGGAAAGACACCAATATCAGGCATCGTACATGCCGTTGTATTGTTACTGATATTCTTATTCCTTATGCCACTTGCGCAATATATACCAATGGCATGTCTCGCAGGAGTACTGGTTATCGTATCATACGGAATGTCCGGATGGCGTTCTTTCAAAGAACTCATGAAAAACCCAAAAAGCGACGTTGCCGTTTTGCTTATCACGTTCTTCCTTACTATCATCTTCGACCTCACAATAGCCATTGAAGTGGGCCTTATCATAGCTTGTCTCCTCTTTATGAAACGTATGGCAGAAACAACAGACGTCAAAGTTATCATGGACGAAATAGATCCCAACGACGAACTCGATATAACTAAGGGTAATCTTGAACATCTTACCATACCAAAAGGCGTTGAAGTCTATGAAATCAACGGTCCTTACTTCTTCGGTGCCGGTAACAGATTTGAAGAAATCATGGCTACTCTTGGAGACAGGCCTAAAGTTCGTGTTATAAGAATGCGTAAAGTCCCGTTTGTAGACTCTACCGGTATTCACAATCTTACCAACTTATGCATCATGAGCCAGAAAGAAGGTATTCAGATTGTTCTCTCCGGTGTCAATACGACCGTACGTTCAACGCTCGAAAAGTCAGGGTTCAACGAACTTGTTGGGGAAGCTAACATTTGCAGCCATATCAACATCGCCTTAAAAAGAGCAAATGAAATAATCAAATAAAGAGTATCAGTAATAAATTGGAATAATATAAAAAGGGTAAGGACATCATCCTTACCCTTTTATTTTTAGGGATTAACAACATTCCCCAATAACCATACTCAATTGTTTATGGCTGTTTGCCTATATATGCAAGAATACCGCCGTCAACATAAAGTATATGACCGTTTACGGCATCTGAAGCATGTGATGCAAGGAACACAGCCGGGCCTCCGAGCTCTGAAGGATCAAGCCAACGTCCTGCAGGGGTTTTTGCACAAATAAAACTGTCAAAAGGATGACGGCTGCCATCCGGCTGACGTTCACGCAACGGAGCTGTCTGAGGTGTTGCTATATAACCCGGACCTATACCGTTACATTGAATGTTGTACTCACCATATTCAGAACAAATATTGCGTGTCAGCATCTTCAAACCGCCCTTAGCTGCGGCGTATGCAGATACTGTCTCACGTCCCAACTCGCTCATCATAGAACAGATATTTATAATCTGTCCTTCACGACGCTCCATCCTTTCAGGCAAAACGGCAGAAGCAACGATAAACGGACCAACAAGGTCAATATCTA
>JBJFGK010000128.1:0-2794 GCA_051892655.1 Prevotella sp.
GTCTTTTATGTTGAGCAAACGCTGCAACATTGATGCCACTTGCTCTTTTGAAGCGAGCCCCTGACCGGTCAGAGCAACCTTGATTTTCAATGGAGCATATTCGTGAATAGGTATATCTCTCTGTATAGCGGCGGCAATGGCGACACCCTGCGCACGTCCGAGCTTGAGCATTGACTGTACATTCTTGCCGAAAAAAGGCGCTTCGATAGCCATTTCGTCAGGCAGAAATTCTTCGATAAGCCCGGTGACACGCTCGAAAATGCGTCCCAGCCGGAGGTAAGGGTCATGCTCCTTTCTCATGTCTATGACTCCCATAGCCATCATTGAGGCCTTGTTGCCATAGACTTTCAGCAGTCCGTAACCCATGACATTGGTTCCGGGATCTATTCCCATAATAATCTTTTCGGCAGTGTTTGCCTTTTGCTTCTTTATTGCCATGATGTTACTGTTGCTGTTTGTTCTGTCTGTGTGAGCGTATAGCCTTGTTTGTGAGAGGTTAAGACCGGTATTATTTCAGATAAGGGTTATATCTTATTTCGTCGCCTATGGTTGTTTTCGGGCCGTGTCCGGGCAGTATGGTGGTTGAGGAGGGTAGAACAGAGGTTATGTTCTTAAGGCTCGCAATGATATCTTCGTAACTGCCAAGTTCAAAATCGGTTCTTCCGATGCTGAATCTGAACAGCGTGTCGCCCGAGAAAGCAAGGTTTTCAGCCTCGCAATAAAAGAATACCGAGCCGGGAGTATGTCCCGGAGTGTTGATGACCTTAAACTTGTGACTGCCGAAAGATATTGTTTCGCCGTCAGAGAAATATCGTCCTATGGGAACGATGTCCTCTTTCAAGTCAACCCCACATAAGATTGCCGCCTGTTCCTTTAGACGTAAGTAGAGCGGAGTGTCACCGTTGTGCATCTCAGGGCGTATGTTCAGCTCCGACAACATGGCACCATTGCCGAAGTTATGGTCAATGTGACCGTGTGTACACAGCAAGTGTACGGGGGTGAGATTATTGTCTTTGATGTAAGAGACTATCGCGTCTTTCTCCTCCTGATAAAACGCGCCACAGTCAATGATGATACATTCGTCTGTCTCGTCGCTTACTACATAACAGTTCTCTTGGAACATGTTACACACAAATCTTTCAATATTGAGCATAAAACAATAAAATAAAAAGTGGGGGATGATAATCTTTAAGTGCCAAACAGCAACCTTTTAGAGCGGCAGGTAAATAAGATGTTTTTCCTTAAACCATTCTTCCTTGAACCACATGCGGATGTCGGTAACTTCCACGATGCTTCTGAACGGTGATGTCTCGCCATTTACGTTGCCTCCTTTGAGACATAACAGACCGTTGGGAATGGAGTTTTGCTGGCGGCGACTGATATTTTTCTTGACAAGATTGACAAGTTCAGGCAGTGGCATGACCGCCCGGCTTACTACAAAGTCGTATTTGCCTTTCTCGTTTTCACCGCGTATTTGCTCTGCATCACAGTTTGTCAGACCTATGGCTTTGGCTACTTCTTTCACGACAGTTATTTTCTTTCCGGTGCCGTCAATAAGTTTGAAAGAGCTTTCGGGAAACATTATGGCAAGCGGTATGCCGGGAAAGCCACCGCCGGTACCAAGATCAAGAATCTTCGTTCCGGCTCTGAAAGATACTCCCTTTGCTATTGCAAGAGAGTGTAACACATGGTGTTCATAAAGAAAATCAATGTCTTTGCGTGAAATGACATTTATTTTGCTGTTCCATTCAGCGTAAAGGTCTTTTAAAGCGGTAAATTGCTTGATTTGTAACTCTGTAAGTTTTGGGAAATATTTTAGAATGATATCCATACGGTGTTTGGTATATGTGTGGCTTAATGAAACGAGTTGTTACATGACATCTTTTCTAAGCAGATTGCTCAGGTCGTCTTTGTCAATCTCTACAACAATCTCTCCTGCTGCATGAAAGGCTATCTCATCGGGCGAATATATAAAAATGATGCTCTTGTTGCCGATGATGAAATTCTCTGACGGATATACGTCTATGCCCAGAAAGACGGTTTTATTGTGAAGTTCGTCAAGATTGCTGACATCAAACTGCTTGTATAGCTTGCGTAATATCAGTTGATTGAGTTCGTGTTCAAAGCCGGGAACAAACACATTGCGTAATGTCATAATCTTTCCGGAGGCCTTATCTATGTTCTTGACTATTTTGACAGACATGCCGTGAGCACCGCCACCATAGATATATACGTCGGCAACGTATGTAAAGTATTTGTCAGATTTGTCCAATATAGATGTATTGACATCATATTCACAGTTATAAGATATGGCATTGCCCGTGTCTGCCTTGTACAAATCGCCGTATTCTTTCTTGTACTCGCTGATATATCTTGAAACAAAAGAATCTACAGCCTGTTTGATGCTGATCTTTTCTGATGAAAGGGAGAAATAGTCGGGACTGATAATGCCGGATCTGATGATTGAATCGTTGATGATTTCAGCGTTCTTGCCTTTTGCGTATGTGATGTTAAGGCTTACATGGCATCTGGGACCGGTAGTATCTCCGGTAAGCCATAAGGTAGAGTCGGCTTTCAGACTATCGAATGTAAGGCTGTCTTTACCTCCAAAGACAGAATCGGACTTGCCCCCGCAAGAGCAGATTGATGTGATGATTGTGAATAATATTATCGTTATAACTGATTTTCTCATAATCAAACTGTTATTATGATGTTTTCTTAAACGTATAAGAAAGCATATTGTTGGTATTATGTTGCAAAATTAAGGTAAACAACCGAATATGACAAATAATTT
>JBJFGK010000129.1:0-2784 GCA_051892655.1 Prevotella sp.
ATATTATTAGGACCGAACCTGAAAGAATAGAGAAGCTATGGAACGTTACCCGTTATGCTTTGAGGCGTTTCAGTGAAGAGGGCTTTGAGATTGGAGACACAGAAAGTCCTATCATACCGTTGTATGTAAGGGATGTAGAGAAGACATTCCTCGTGACTGCACTTGCTTTCAATGCCGGTGTGTTCATCAATCCGGTTATTCCTCCGGCGTGTGCACCTCAAGACACACTCGTTAGATTTGCTCTTATGGCAACCCATACGCAGGAACAGGTTGAGCGCGGTGTTCAGATACTTAAGAAAATCTTTGTAGAACAAGGTATCATCAAGTAAGAATAAAGGTTGCTTTTACAGATTGTAAGAAAGCAATTATATAAAGTAAACTCTCCGATAATATTATTGGAGAGTTTTTATTATGCGACTTCTCGCTTTTGCTGATTGCCGATAAAATATCAAATAAAAACTTCTTCTTTATTTGCGTATAATATAAAAAAGATGTATCTTTGCACTCGCAATTCAGGGGAAGGCTTTATTATTGTTGCAATAATAGGGATATAACCTTGAACGGGGTGTAGCGCAGCCCGGTAGCGCGCCTGGTTTGGGACCAGGTGGTCGCAGGTTCGAATCCTGTCGCCCCGACATAAAAAGAGAGTACATTATTTTAATGTACTCTCTTTTTGTTTCTTTGTATTTATAATCATGCGAACATGCGATATTCAGCATCTCTGTACATTGAAGCGCAAGCCTCTCTCCAACCGATAATCATTGCATGGATGATTCTTTTAATTCTTCTTTTCATCTTGTTACCCTTTCATCAATTAGTAAAACAATCTTTTGTTTGCGGTAAGGAAAGCCGGTTCTTGAAATATCATGTATGAGATATGTCAATTCCAATGACTTTTCTTATCTGTTGCAAAGATAATGGTTGTATGTGGCAGAAGTATTAATGTGCCGTTACAATATTGTGAAATGGTGCGTCGGAAAGTTTTTCAGAAGCCTTATGTAAATGCGGGAAATGTGTCCTATGTCCATTTCCCTGATAAATGTATCTGTATGGCTAAAACCTCTATCTTACATCTCGACAACTATTTTGTCGCCTTTTTCAATTATTTTCTTGCCGTTGAAATATTCTGAATTGTCCTTTGTCGTTATCAGAATACCTTTTATATTCCGTATTTCAGCAGCATCGTTTATCTGTATAGCCGGTTTTCCGAGATATACGTCCATGCCGTCGGGACGATGTATATCCCATTCATATATTGGCGTGTCATTACCTTTTCGGTCGGCAATGGCTTTTGCTTCATTGCATATTTTGCCGAGTCCGATATATGGATTAATGAAACGGACACCGAGACCGGCTATAAATACAGTTATATAGATGCCTATGGCTTGCAGTTGTATGGCTCTGAATATCTTGTTTTCCTTTATTTTCACTATCGAAAGTATGGCAAATATTGTCATGATGACCGTTGCCGTGAAGAAAGCACCATGATGCAGATACTTCTCTCCCGAATAGTTGACAATGAACGGATATATCACTGCTGTAAGCGCCATCAGGATTGCAGGTATGTATAATGCAAGTGCTATCCAGCGGTTGGGTGTTGGCTGTGGCAGTCTTACGGCAGCCCATGTTACGAGAAACGGTATTACGGGCAGCAGGTATATATCTACCTTTGAGTTTGCCAATGACAGGACGATGAAGGATGCCGTCGTCGCTATTGCAAAGAATGTAGGTAAGTCTCCTTCGGTCTTTCTCCGGCCGATGTCGCTCACGGCTATTCCCACTATTACGAATGATAACGGGAACAGTGTGGGGAATATATGTATGGCATAAAACCACATTGGCTTGATTTTGTGCATGGTCAATATGCCATGATAAATGGTCTGTTGCAAAATCAGGTCGCATACATAGCTCTTGCCTCCCTCATACCATGTGGCGGCAAGCCATATTCCGAACAATGCTATAAGTATTGCCCATGTCTTCAATCCCCAGAATTTGGCAATGTCGTGATAGCGTTTCTTTATGAGCAGGAACGGTATTGTTATGGCTAAAGGTATTATCAAGCCGAGCGGTCCTTTGGTAAATGTCGCCAGAAAGATGTATAAGGGAAACAACCACGTTGCACGTTTTGTGTTGCCTCTTCCTTGATAGGTCTTGAAAAAGCTGCGCATGGCGAGAACGATGAACATGACCATAATCATGTCCATGCGTATTGTCAGCATGACAACAATGACAAGGGCATTGCCGAAAAACATCCATTCTGCCAGCCGTCCTTTTACCCGTCCATACTCTTCTTCGGTCCAATGGCCTATGGTCTTGGATATTACAAGTGCCGGTATTACCGAAAACAATGACAATACCACCATATAGTAATGGCCGAATATGAGCTTTGCTATCATTATGAGCCATAGATAGAGGGGCGGTTTGTCGGTGTAAGGAATACCATGATTGGTAAAGGCGAATATATGTCCCTCTCTTATTGCTTCGTCTGCGATACTTAGGTATCTCAATTCGCTTGACGGAGTGAAGTCCCTAAATAGTATTGCAGGTAGTATGGATAGCAATACAAACAGATAAATCTTATTGCTTTTTAGCATAATGTTGTTACTTTTCAAATTGCCGAGTGCCGCATATTTTATGCAAAGATACTGCAATTTCGGTGTAAAAACAATATTTGATGTTTGTTGTTTATAGGTTTTTCTTGCCTAAAAAACTTACTTTTACCAAAAAAATGTAAAAACAGATTATCTTCAGATAATATACCTATTTATATATAATAGTGTTTCA
>JBJFGK010000130.1:0-2772 GCA_051892655.1 Prevotella sp.
TCTCCGTCTATGTATGTTTCAATAGGGTCTTTGGTGAAGTCAATATCAACATCTACCAGCTTCTCGCATACCATATCCATGTGGCTTTGCAGGATGAGAGTCTTCCTGTTTTCATATCCTGCGGAGGCCGGTTTCCTTATTATGACGTTCCCTGTATCATCGACAAGGGTTTCAAGATTGTTTTCCTTACCGAATTTCTTTAGGAAATCAATCATCTGTTCCTCATGTTTTGACGGGCGTGGAATTTTATTAATGGCTGCAAATTGCTCAAATACACAACGTGGTTCCAATTCGTTTGTTTTCATAGTCATATAATATATTTAGTAATCTAATTATTTTGCATTTTAATCGGTTTGCACTATCTTTGCATTGTCTTTATAGAAGACAGGCGGCAATCGGCAAATTGAAAACATGTTTCCATTGCGTCAGCTTATATATCTTCGGCATGCAAAAATAAAAAAAATGATAGAAACTTTCTTTCTTGGCGTGTTAATTATTGCTATATCAGTAGCATTACTTGCCGTAAAGGTCATATTCAGGAAAAACGGAAAGTTCTCGTCACAGCATGTAAAGGACAATCCCGCCCTCAGAAAAAGAAGAATACACTGTGTAATGGAGCAGGACAGCGAAGCGAGAAAGGACAGAAAACAAGCATAAATTAATATCACAATTATAATAATGACAAAAATGAAAAAACTCACAAGCACTGTTGCGGCTGTGGCTTTTATGGCTATGGCTTTGACAGCCTGCAACAAGCAGGCACAACCTGTAGATGAGAAGGCTCCGGCTGCCAAGTCTGCAAATTCCGAACTGAAGATAGCATTTGTAGAGGTTGACTCTATCATGTCACAGTATCAGTTCTGTAAGGACTATTCACTGATATTGGAGAAGAAGAGCCAGAACATTCAGAATACAATCAATGCAAAAGGACGTTCTCTTCAGGCTGCCGCAGCTAAGTTCCAGCAGGATATACAGAACAACAAATACACCCAGCAGCAGGCAGAGGCCGTGCAAGCCGGTCTGCAGAAGCAGGATGCTGACTTGCGTGCATTGCAGCAGAGATTGGGAACAGAGTTCCAGACTGAAACAGACAAGTTCAACAAGGCTTTAAGAGACAGCATACAGCACTATCTCGCACAGTATAACAAGGATAAGAAATATTCAATGATACTTAGCAAAGCGGGAGATAACATCCTGTTTGCAGATAAGGCTTATGACATAACCAACGAGGTTATAGCCGGTCTTAACAAGGCTTATAAGCCCGCACCTAAGACAGAGAAATAAGAAGCACTATGCTTACGCTTCCAAACATTATGTTTGCTCATGCTGAACACTATGTTCTGAGGTCTTAAGTATATTGTTTAGATAAATGAAAAGCGCATGGTTGTAATCTTCCATGCGCTTGTTTTTGTTGTGAATTAGCCGACAGACCTTAAACGGTCATTATGTTTTATGGCCGTTTTGTCGGTCGTGGCTTATCCCCGCAACTGTTTGTCCATGTTTGCAGCGGCACGTCTGCCGTCACCCATTGCGAGAATTACCGTTGCGCCTCCGCGTACAATGTCGCCTCCGGCAAACAGATCGCTTCGCGAACTTCTCATTTCATCATCAACGGCAATGGTGTTTTTGCGTCCTAATTGCAGACCTTTCACTGATTGCGGAACAAGCGGATTGGGCGATACGCCAATGGCTACAATCACTTGGTCAACGTCTATGACCTTCTTTTCGCCTGTCGGCTCAGGGCGTCGTCTGCCGTCAGCATCGGGCTCTCCGAGTTTCATTACCTCAAGCACGGCTTGTTTCACGGCTCCGGTCTCATCGGAAATATATTCTACAGGATTGTGGAGACACATGAATTCTATGCCTTCTTCCTTTGCATGCTTCACTTCTTCGAGTCGTGCAGGCATTTCTGCCTCTGATCTGCGGTAAACAATCTTTACATCCGCGCCCAAGCGTTTTGCCGTGCGGCATGAGTCCATAGCCGTATTGCCGCCACCGACAACCATTACATTCTTTCCAAAATTGATAGGAGTGTCGGTTGTAGGGTCTGCAGCGTTCATCAGGTTCACGCGTGTAAGGTATTCGTTGGACGACATTATATTAATAAGATTCTCGCCGGGAATATCCATGAAGTTTGGCAAGCCCGCTCCCGAACCTACAAATATTCCTTTAAATCCGCTTTCTTCAAGTTGTTCTATTGTAATGGTCTTTCCTACGATGCAGTCTGTCTGGAAATGAACCCCCATATTGCGGAGATTGTCTATCTCGACATCAACGATTTTGTTCGGTAATCTGAATTCCGGAATACCGTACTTCAACACTCCGCCTATTTCGTGCAATGCTTCAAAGACATAAACATCATATCCCTTCTTTGCCATATCGCCGGCAAAGCTCAGTCCCGACGGTCCCGAGCCTACGACGGCAATCTTTATGCCGTTGGCAGGTTCCTTTTCCGGAAGTGATATGTTGCCGCTTTCACGCTCGTAGTCGGCTGCAAATCTTTCAAGATATCCTATAGCTACAGCCGGTTCGTTCATCTTCAGATGCATACATCTGCTTTCGCACTGTTTTTCTTGCGGACAAACGCGACCGCAAACGGCAGGCAGGGCAGAGGTAGCCTTCAATACTTTTGCCGCATTGAGAAACTCTCCGGCTTCTATACATTTGATAAACGACGGGATGTTTATGCTTACCGGACCTCCTTCCATACATGTCGGCTTGGCACAGTCAAGACATCCTTTAGCCTCAGTCATAGCCATTTCAGCCGTAAGT
>JBJFGK010000131.1:0-2762 GCA_051892655.1 Prevotella sp.
GGCATTAGTGAACATCAGAGTTGGATCATCTTTGATTACCATTGGTGCAGGAGGGACTATCTGATGCCCTTTGTCTTCGAAAAATTTCTTGAACGATTCGCGAATTTCGTTAGCTGTCATATTTGTATGTTGAATTGTTGTCGGTTTGAGTCCTGATCTCTTTGCCCGACTGTGTAAGATTTAATGTTTAAACGATAAACTTTAATAGTTTGGCAATGGAGTGCCGGGACGTGAATAAGCCCTCAGCGCGATGTCAAATATCAAAGTGCTGTAAGCGGGAATGTCACTGTTGTCGGTGCTGCCATAACCCATTCTGTACGGAATGTAAACACGCCATTGGTCGCCAATGTGCATATATTGTAGAGCGGTGGCAAATCCGTCAACGGTGTTGCCGACGTACAATTTTGCAGGATTTGCTGTCAATGGGTTGTAGTCGCCCGTATAACTTTGGTCAAAGACATATCCGTTTACATAATAAATTGTCGGGATAAGTCTTCCTCTGTAATCCACGAGGACAGAGTCCGAAAACATAGGACATCCGCTTCCCTCTCCGTTCTTGATTACTTCAACCACAATGTTTTGATCATACTCTATGTCTATTGTGTCTTCCAAAGAGTAATTTCTTATTATTTTCCAACTGCCGTCCTGACAATCCTTCGCTTTCAGATAGACATCGGAAAAATACTGTTCATTGCGATTTTTCCAATCTACAAACTCATTATCCTCGTCAGAATTCTCGCTGCACGAAATAAAGGCAATAGGAGCCAAAATGGCTGTTACCAGCACCAATAAAGTGTATTTGTTCATTTATATATTCTATTATTGCAATTTTTTTAGCAAGCTTGCGATACTTACTTTATCTTCTATTATACCATTGAGATCGGCAATGTTCACCCTCTCTTGCTCCATAGTGTCTCTGAATCGCAGTGTCACCATGTTGTCTTTCAGCGTGTCGTGATCTACTGTTACACAATACGGAGTACCTATGGCATCTTGTCTGCGGTAGCGTTTGCCGATAGAGTCTTTTTCGTCATATTGGCAATTGAAGTGGAACTTCAGATTGTCTATGATCTCACGTGCCTTTTCGGGCAGACCGTCTTTCTTTACCAAAGGCATCACGCAAAGTTTTACAGGCGCGAGAGCGGCAGGCAGTTTCAGTACGACACGCGTTTCTCCGTTTTCCAAAGTCTCTTCACAATAAGAATGGCACATTATTGACAGGAACATACGATCTACGCCGATACTTGTTTCTATCACAAACGGAGTATAGCTTTCGTTTGTCTGCGGGTCAAAATACTTAATACTCTTTCCTGAGAACTTCTCGTGCTGTGACAAGTCAAAGTTTGTTCTGCTGTGAATACCCTCAACTTCTTTGAAACCAAATGGCATCTTGAACTCTATGTCAGTGGCTGCATTGGCATAGTGAGCAAGCTTTTCATGGTCGTGGAAACGATAGTTTTCGGCTCCAAAGCCTAAAGCCTGATGCCATGCCATACGTGTCTGTTTCCATTTCGGGAACCAGTCCAGCTCGGTGCCCGGCTTGACAAAGAACTGCATTTCCATTTGTTCAAACTCACGCATACGGAAGATAAATTGTCTTGCTACAATCTCGTTTCTGAACGCTTTTCCTATTTGCGCAATACCAAAAGGTATTTTCATGCGTCCGGTTTTTTGTACATTCAGGTAGTTGACAAATATACCTTGCGCCGTTTCCGGTCTCAGATAAACCTTCATCGAACTGTCGGCGGTAGAACCCATTTCCGTTGAGAACATCAGATTAAACTGCCTTACGTCTGTCCAATTCTTTGTTCCGCTTATAGGGTCTACTATCTCTTCGTCGATTATTATTTGTCTGAGTTCTTCCAGATTCATGTCGTTCATTGCCTTACTGTATCTTTCGTGCAAGGCGTCGCGCTTATTCTGATTTTCTATTACGCGAGTGTTTGTCTGTCGGAACTGCTCCTCATCAAAAGCGTCGCCGAAGCGTTTGCGTGCTTTGGCTATTTCTTTGTTTATCTTCTCCTCATATTTTGCAATCTGATCTTCTATCAGCACATCTGCGCGATAACGTTTCTTAGAGTCACGGTTGTCTATAAGAGGGTCGTTGAATGCATCCACGTGTCCGCTTGCTTTCCATATTGTAGGGTGCATGAATATTGCGGAATCTATTCCTACTATGTTTTCATGTAGCAATACCATGCTCTTCCACCAGTATTGCTTTATGTTGTTTTTCAGTTCCACACCGTTCTGTCCGTAGTCATAAACGGCGCCCAATCCATCGTAAATATCACTGCTTGGAAATACAAATCCATATTCTTTACAGTGAGATACTATTTTCTTGAAAACATCTTCTTGTGCCATAATTTGTTAGTTGTTAGTATGTTATTGCGGCTGCAAAGATAGTGCAAACCGAAGACAATGCAAAACAAAAGTTTGTTTTTCTTTTCATTGTTAAGGTCTATACTGCATCTTTTAACCTCAAGACTCTCGCGGAAAAGTGTGGAAATAGTCCTTTTGTGGGAGAAATGTGATGTTCTGTATATGTTCTTGGTGTTAATAATTATTAAATTTAAGTGTCGGCTTGTTATTTTCCGAAGATAATCTTTGCCAATTTGTAATAACTTGATACCTTTGCGCTCATACTTAGGCTAATTACAAACAATTAACACTTACAAACATGAAAAAATTTTTACTTGATGTGCTGGCTATTGTCAGCGTCTTTCTCGTATGCGGTAATCTGAGCGCATGGGGAGATACAGAAA
>JBJFGK010000132.1:0-11115 GCA_051892655.1 Prevotella sp.
CACTATACTCCGACATCTTCCCCCGCCCACCGGAAAAATCCTCTGACCCATTATTTCTGAGGGTTTGAAAAAGTAGTAGGGTATATAAAACAAAAATTGATTGTCTCACGACAACCAATCTTTTTTATTAACCTTAATAATCTAATACCATGAAAAACACATTGCAAATTTATTATATAATTATGTAATGTGCAAATATTTATAAGGAAAAAATGTGTACGCTAACATTTTTTAAAGCTAACACCATCCCATTTAAAGGTTTTTTGCCTTATAATGCGCTTAATTTCACGTCTTTCATCGCTTGTGACAAAAGGCGAAATGCTCAAGCCGAATGTTATGCTGCCGTCTGCCGATGATATATCCGCATAGGTTACAACAGGGTCTATGCATGCGACGATTTCCCTGAATTTGTCTTCACTCATATCTTCCGGCTTGCACGTAAGAGTATCTATCGTGTCTGAGGTGTCTGCAAATGTCGGCAAGCCGTAGTCGCTGTCAACCGGAGACCACGATGTTGTGAAGAGCGATACCTTGCTCTTGCGTATAGGCACTTCCAATGTCTTGACCATACATATTATGGATGTAGAGTCGGATACGGGCAGCAGCCTTAGCTGTATTGTGGTGGTTTTGGTCGCTTTGATACGTATGAAGTCGTTGGTAATGGAATCTATGGCAATCTTTTCTTCCAACATGGAGTTTATGCTTATGGTATCTCCGTTCTTGACGCTGTTTACAAGCTCTGCCTTCATGTTGTCATTGATGTAAGGTATCAGCTCCTTAGGCATACTGCTTACGATGTCTGCAATGTTTGTGGCAGCATGGGCTGCACAGGCAAATATTAATATGAATGTTGAAAATATAAACTTTCTCATGTCGCTTGTCGTTTTTTGAGTTGCAATATTACTAAAAATAGGTATAAGGACAAAAGGATTTTTGATAAAACTTTGCCGAAGACAACCGAAGCCGATATTATACAGAAATAGTCAAAAAGTAACAATACGCTTATTTTTCGCTGTTTATTGTTCATTATTCATTATTTTTCTGTACTTTTGCATTATTAAATTAAGGTAAACAGTTGTTATAGAGAAATGAAACCCACTGCAATATTGTTGCTTCACTGTCCGGACAAGCCGGGTATAATTACAGAAATCACAAAGTTTATAACAGATAATAATGGCAATATCGTCTATCTTGACCAGTATGTAGACCGTCAGGACGGAGTCTTCTTTATGCGAATAGAGTGGGAGATGGACGAATTTATCATACCGCGAGAGAAGCTGAAAGACTATATAGACACGCTTTATGCCACAAAGCATAATATGACATTCAGTCTCTATTTCAATGACGAGAAACCACGTATGGCAATATTTGTCAGCAAGATGAGCCATTGTCTGTACGATCTCCTTGCCAGATACAAGGCCGGAGAATGGAATGTCGATATACCATGTATAATTAGCAATCATGAAGACCTGCGCTATGTGGCCGAACAGTTTGATATTCCATATCACGTTTGGTCTATAAAGAAAGACCATTCTAACAAGGCGGAAGTTGAAAAAGCCGAAATGGAACTTATGAAAAAGGAACGTGTGACATTTATCGTGCTTGCCAGATACATGCAGATTATCAGTGAAGACATGATAAAGGCATATCCAAACCATATAATAAACATCCACCACTCATTCCTGCCGGCATTTATAGGTGCCAAACCGTATCATCAGGCGTGGGAACGAGGCGTAAAGATAATAGGAGCCACAAGCCACTATGTCACCACAGAGTTGGATGCCGGTCCGATAATAGAGCAGGACGTGGTAAGAATAACACACAAGGATGCACCCGAGAGCCTCGTGCTTAAAGGCCGTGACCTTGAGAAGATTGTTCTGAGCAGGGCTGTGACCAAACATATAGAAAGAAAAATACTTACATATCATAATAAGACAATAATATTCAGTTGATACCGAATGTGAAATGTCCATGTTTGCCAATAGACAAGACAACTCTTGGCAGACAAATAAAACAATGTAAGCACTAATGAACGTAGCGATAGTAAAATACAATGCAGGCAACGTCTACAGTGTTGTCAATAGTCTGAAGAGACAAGGCATAGAACCGCTTCTTACAGACGATGCAGAGCTGATAGCAAAGGCAGACAGGGTGATCTTTCCCGGACAGGGAGAGGCAAGTGAATCAATGCTCTATCTGCGTCGGCATGGACTTGACAAAGTGATAAAAAGCCTCTGCCAACCTGTCTTGGGTATATGTATAGGCCAGCAATTACTATGCAGATATTCAGAAGAGAACGATACCGAGTGTCTCGGTGTCTTTGATATAGATGTAAAGAAGTTCATGCCGCAACGCCACGAAGACAAAGTACCGGCAATGGGATGGAACTCTTTGTATGATATAAAGTCTCCTTTGATGAACAATGTCACTGACGGACAGTATGTGTATTTCATACATAGCTACTATGTGCCTTTGTGCGAGTTTACCATTGCAAAGGCTGACTACATCCATCCTTACAGCGCTGCCATCAACAAAGGCAACTTCTTTGCCACACAGTTTCATCCTGAGAAGAGCGGAGGAGTAGGTGAGCGGATATTAAAGAACTTCCTTGAATTGTAGAACGATGATAGAACTCATACCGGCAATAGACATTATCGACGGCAAATGCGTAAGGCTGACAAAAGGCGATTATAACGAAAAGACCGTCTATGCAGATACTCCAGTGCAAATGGCAAGGAAATTTGAAGCGTTAGGCTTCAGACGGCTTCATGTTGTTGACCTTGAAGGCGCAAAGTCGAAACATATTGTCAATGTCAATGTACTTAGAGAAATAACGGAAAGCACATCTTTGACAGTTGATTTTGGCGGAGGCATCAAGAGCGAAGACGATATACGCAAAGCTTTTGATAATGGTGCGGCAATGGTTACGGTGGGTTCTGTGGCTGTGACAGACAGGGCTTTGTTCTCGAAATGGCTTGATACGTTCGGTCCGGAAAGAATAGTTTTAGGAGCCGATGTGCGTAATGGAAAGATAAGCATTAACGGTTGGAAAGAAGATTCCGACGAAGATATCATATCGTTTCTTGACTATTATGTCAGAAAAGGCATAACAAACGTGCTTTGCACAGACATATCCAAAGACGGCACTCTTGCAGGTCCGGCGTTTGGATTATATGAAAAGATACTTGAAACTTTCCCGAAAATAAACCTTATCGCAAGTGGCGGTGTATCATGCGCAGAAGACTTGAAACGTCTTGATGCAGGGAAAGTCCCGTCGGCAATACTTGGTAAGGCTGTCTATGAAGGGAAAATAGATATAACGACAATACTCGATGAAATAAGAGCTGCACGGCAGAGTTAACAAAACAGACTATGACAAGAGGACTTGCAAAGAGAATAATTCCTTGTCTTGACGTAAAAGACGGACAGACAGTAAAGGGTACGAATTTTGTAAACCTGCGTAGTGCCGGTGACCCTGTGGAACTTGGAAAGGCTTACAGCGAAGCCGGAGCCGATGAACTTGTGTTTCTGGACATAACGGCCAGCAGTGAGGGACGTCGCACTTTCACAGATGTCGTTACAAGAGTGGCGCAGGAAATAAACATCCCGTTTACTGTCGGAGGAGGCATCAACGGTATTGATGATGTGGAAAGGCTGTTATATGCCGGTGCAGACAAGATTAGTGTGAATAGCGCGGCATTGAAAAGGCCTCAATTGATAGATGATATTACCCGCCGTTTCGGCTCCCAAGTTTGTGTGTGTGCCATAGATGCATGTTGCGAAAACGGAGAATGGATATGCTATATAAACGGAGGACGTGTGCCGACAGAGTACAAATTGTTTGATTGGGCAAAAGAAGTGGCAGACAGAGGGGCGGGAGAGATTCTCTTTACCAGCATGAACCACGACGGCGTAAAGGAAGGTTATGCCAACGAAGCCCTTGCAACAATATCAGATACTGTAGGCATACCGGTAATAGCAAGTGGCGGTGCAGGTAAAAAAGAACATTTCAAAGACGCCTTTACCGCAGGAAAGGCGGATGCCGCCCTTGCCGCAAGTGTGTTCCATTTTGGAGAAATAGGTATCGGTGAACTTAAACAATATTTACATTCAGAAGGTATAAACGTAAGAATGAGCATATAAAACATATATATTATTTATGGATATAGATTTTGAGAAGATGAACGGCCTTGTGCCGGCTATAATACAGGACATCAGTACAAGAAAAGTTCTGATGCTCGGTTATATGAACAAAGAGGCTTATGACAAGACAATGGAGACCGGACGTGTCACTTTTTATAGCAGAAGCCGCAAATGTCTTTGGACTAAGGGTGAGACATCCGGCAACTATCTCAATCTTGTAGATATAAAAAACGACTGTGATAAAGACACTCTGCTTGTTACCGTAAGGCCGGAAGGACCTGTCTGTCATACAGGGACAGATACATGCTGGGGTGAAAATAATAACGTTAATCCTTTGATGTTTCTTTCTGAATTACAGGATTTTATAGAACAAAGATATAGAGAAATGCCTGAAGGTTCCTATACTACAAGTCTTTTTAAAGACGGACTTAACCGTATGGCACAAAAAGTTGGGGAAGAAGCGCTTGAGGCTGTCATAGAAGCCGTTAACGGAACTGATGAACGTCTTGTCTATGAGGCATCGGATATGTTTTATCATCTTATCGTGCTGCTTACCTCCAAAGGACTTAGGATTGAAGACGTGGCACGAGAACTGCAAGAAAGACATAATCCCGGTTGGAAAAAGCATTGATATATGACATTCCTGTAATACCGTATAGTGACAGGATGTTTATATAACAAGACATGATATACCATTAAAACGAATACGAAATGTTCATTGACTACAAAGGAGTAAATATATATCAAGATGACGTCTGTGTGCTCAAAGATGTCACTTTCCATGTGGACGACGGTGAATTTATATATCTTATAGGGGCTGTCGGTACCGGAAAGTCAAGCCTGTTAAAGACCATATACTGTGAGTTGGATATAGATGAGGCTGAAAAGGCAGAAGTTCTCGGACGCAATCTTATGAAGATAAAACGTAGAGAGGTACCTGCCTTGCGCAAGGAAATGGGCATTATCTTCCAAGATTTCCAATTGTTGCACGACAGAAGCGTATATAAAAACCTTGTTTTTGTACTGAAAGCGACAGGCTGGAAAGACAAAAAAGAGATTAATGAACGTATAGATGAGGTGCTTGATGCAGTTGGCATGACAGACAAAAAGGACAAAATGCCTTTTGAACTGTCCGGTGGCGAGCAGCAACGTATAGCTATAGCAAGGGCAATACTCAATCGCCCGAAGATGATTATTGCAGATGAGCCTACAGGAAATCTTGATCCGGACACGGCAGACAGCATAATAAGCCTGTTGAAACAAATTAGCAGTACCGGAACAGCGGTGGTAATGTCCACACACAATATATTGATGCTTGACAAGTATCCCGGTATAGTGTATCAATGTAAAGATACCGATATAACTGAGGTTACGGACAAGTATAACAAGATATATCTTTCGGAAGAAGAAATATAAGGATTTAAACATAACAGAGAAACAATCAATATATATAAAAGATATGAAAGTAATGAAATTCGGAGGCACTTCCGTCGGTTCGCCGGACAGGATGAAGCATGTTGCCTCTTTGATTACATCCGGCAATGAGCCGGTTGTCGTTGTGTTGTCCGCTATGTCAGGGACAACAAATTCGTTGGTAGAGATATCAGACTATCTTTATAAGAAGAATCCCGACGGGGCAAACGAAGTGATAAACCGTTTGGAAAAGATTTACATGAAACATGTGGACAGCCTGTATTCCACTAACGAGTGGAAAGAGGAGACACGTGAATTCCTGCGTGGAGAGTTTGATTACTTGCGCTCTTTTACCAAAGACCTGTTTACAAGTTTTGAAGAAAAGAGCATCGTAGCGCAAGGAGAGATAATGAGTACCAACATGGTAACAAATTATCTTAAGGAATGTGGCGTGGATGTTGCCCTCCTTTCAGCTCTGGACTTTATGCGTACAGATAAGAACGCCGAGCCGGACGCTTCGTATATTAAAGAAAAGTTGTCTGCAGTATTGTCAAAAGAGACAGGCAAACAGGTATATATAACTCAGGGCTTTATATGTCGCAATGCTTACGGCGAGATAGACAACCTGCAACGTGGTGGCAGTGACTATACGGCATCGTTGATTGGAGCTGCCGTAGAGGCTGATGAGATACAGATATGGACAGACATAGACGGTATGCACAACAATGATCCGCGTGTCGTTGACAAGACAGAAGCTGTAAGACAACTACACTTTGAGGAGGCTGCCGAGCTTGCTTATTTTGGCGCAAAGATATTACACCCGACATGTGTACAGCCGGCAAAATACGCAGGAATACCTGTACGCCTTTTAAACACAATGGATCCGACAGCTCCCGGTACGATAATCAACAACGAATCGATAACAGGGAAGATAAAGGCTGTGGCAGCAAAGGATAATATTACTGCCATTAAGATAAAGAGTAGCCGCATGTTGCTTGCTACGGGTTTCTTGCGTAAGGTGTTTGAAATATTCGAAAGCTACCAGACGGCAATAGATATGATAACTACGAGTGAGGTCGGTGTGTCTATGAGTATAGACAATGACACTCATCTGAATGATATTGTTGCAGAGCTGAAGAAGTATGGTACGGTTACAGTAGACAAGGGAATGTGTATAATATGTGTAGTCGGCGATCTTGATTGGAGCAATGTGGGTTTTGAAACTCTTGCTACGGATGCGATGAAGAATATTCCGGTAAGAATGATTTCATACGGTGGCAGCAACTATAACATATCATTCCTCATCAAAGAATCAGATAAGAAGCGTGCGTTGCAGAGTTTGAGCGACACATTGTTTAACAAGTAATATTTAAGAAAAAATGAGTACCATATTCCCTATAGATAAGTTTCAGGATAAGAAGACACCGTTTTACTATTACGATACACATTTGTTGCATGAGACGCTTGATGCCATAAAGGCAGAGATTTCACATCGTGAAGGTTTTTGCGTACACTATGCGGTAAAGGCTAATGCCAATCCGAAAGTCTTGAACATAATATGTCAGGCCGGCCTTGGCGCAGACTGCGTTAGCGGAGGTGAGATAGAGGCATGCATAAAAGCCGGTTTCCCTGCTGATAAGATAGTCTTTGCCGGTGTAGGCAAGAGCGATTGGGAAATCAACCTTGCTCTTGACAAGGATATATTCTGCTTTAATGTTGAGAGTATTCCCGAGTTGGAGGTTATCAACAGCCTTGCTGCAGCAAAAGGAAAGGTTGCGCGTGTGGCTTTTCGTATCAATCCCAATGTGGGAGCACATACTCATGCTAATATCACTACCGGACTTGCAGAAAACAAGTTTGGTATTGCTATGGCAGATATGGAAAAAGTAATAATGCTTGCGGAGGGCATGGCCAATGTCAAGTTTGTAGGATTGCATTTCCATATAGGTTCCCAAATTCTTGACATGGGTGATTTCACGGCTCTGTGTAACAGGATTAACGAGTTGCAAGATACTCTTGAAGCTCATCATGTTAATGTTGAGAACATCAATGTTGGCGGTGGACTCGGTATAGACTATAAGAATCCGGACCGTATGTCGATTCCGGATTTCAGTTCTTATTTCTCTACATTTGCCAAGTATCTTAGATTGAGGAAGGGACAGACATTGCATTTTGAACTCGGACGCTCGGTAGTGGCGCAATGCGGTTCACTTATAACAAGAGTATTATATGTTAAGGAGGGAGCGGCAAAGAAGTTTGTCATTGTCGATGCTGGTATGACGGAGCTTATACGTCCTGCATTGTATCAGGCTTATCATAAGATAGAAAATATCACAAGCGACGAAGCGCCTTGTATCTATGATGTCGTAGGTCCGATATGTGAGTCGAGTGATGTCTTTGGTAAGGCTGTAGACTTAAACAACAGTCATCGTGGCGATTTGATAGCTATCAGGTCGGCCGGTGCTTATGGTGAGATAATGGCCTCCGGTTATAATTGCAGGGCATTGCCGCAAGGCTTTGTTTCAGAAGATTTTTAATAATTGATGTGTAACGGGGAGTTTGTCTGAAACTCTTGTTTCGGGCATATTCCCTTTTTATGATATGATACTATGCCATTGTTGGATAATGTTAGCATTGTCGTTTGTGCCATATTGCTGGTAATTTCCTTGATATCGGTCTTGTCTGATACGTTTGTTCACAAGATAAGAATATCAACCATAGAGGCTGACAGTGTGGAGAAACCAGTTTCGGTTGTGCTTGTTTCAGACAACAATGCATCGGAATTGAGAAATAATCTTGCGGTTTTTCTTTCACAAGATTATCCTGCCGGCTATGAGGTTATAATAGCGGTTATTAAAGACGAAGACGGTACTAAGGACGTGCTGAAAACGTTCTCAGAATACAAAAATCTTTATTTTACATTCGTTCCCGATACGTCTCGTTATGTCAGCCGTCACAAACTTGCGGTCACATTAGGTGTAAAGGCGTCTAAAAACGAGCATGTTTTGATAACCGATGCAAGGTGTTGCCCGGTGTCAGACAAATGGATTTCACGCATGATGTCATCATGTGGCAAAGATACCGGCATGGTGTTGGGTGTCACGGTCTATGAAGAAAAGACCAAGCCATTCAGACGTTTTAAACAGATACATAATATGTATGCCATGCTTCGCGAGGCTTCGGCAGGTGCTGCGTATGCCTTGTGGGGTAACAATCTGATGATAAGGAAAAGCCTGTTTATGCGCAAAGCGGGTTTTCAGGATAATCTTAAGTATATCAGAGGAGAATATGATTTCATTGTCAATTCCTATTCAGCTGATGCCGAAGTCGTAGTTAATGTGACTGAAGGCGCACAACTTGTAGAGACGGACCCGACTGATAAGGAGTGGCAAAACAAGAATATGTATTACATGGAGACACGGCGACACCTATCGGGTAGTTTCTCTCACAGAGCAAGATTTAACATTGACATGTTGTCGCTTTATCTTTCCGTGTTTTTGTCTTTATCGGTAATTGTTTGCGATGTATTGTTGGAACAATGGATATATCTCCCTGTGGCGGTATTGACAATGGTTGTGCCTGTTGTTTTCAGAACAAAGAGTGCAAAAGGAGCTATGTCTGTCATGTCGTCAAAGGTTTCATCGTGGAAAGTAGTGCCTTTTGAGTTATTAATGGTGCTTGTCAATCTTGTCTATATGATAAGATATAGGATGTCAGACAAGATAGAGTTCATAAGTCACAAAATATAATTGAAAATTGTTTGCGCAGAATAGAAAAATAATGATTACCTTTGTCTACGCCGGAACAGCGTCTCGGCCAAAGATGACAATGTCACATTAGGTTTTGAACGCCGTTTCTTTCTGCAAACATCCTTTAGAGTGATTTGCCGCTATAATTTGACTGCGTATGAATGTTTTACATTTTATCCCTGTATTGTCTACTTTGGCGGGTGCCAATATAATCAGTTATAAGGAAGAAATGATAAAGGCGATGTCCGGGCGTGCCGATGTTACGGTGCTTACTTCGGACACCGGAAGGTGGAATGTGCAGGATATAAAGGTACGCAGATACTCGTTGTTGAAGAATATGTTTGGCAGACGGTTTTCCACTTTCGACAAGTTTCTGTCTTCGGCAAAGCCTGACGTTGTCCATATTCATGCCTGTTGGGACATACAGGCATATTATTTTATGCGTTGTTGTATCAGGCGCAGAATACCTGTCGTGGTAACCTTAGACCGCAGGCTTGAAGCTTGGCATATGTCACATCATGCAATATGGAAGACCATTAAGTCTTTGTGGTATCAGAAGTTCATGTTGTCTCATGCTGACGCCTTACATGCTGTGAGCCGACAGGAAAGTGACAATCTAAAAAGATGGTTTCCGTTGCCTTTTGTCAAGGCTTCAGAACCTGTAAACCCTAATGTTGAATATATCGGTATATATAGATGTCTTCCTGACAGCACTCCAGATGATATGGCAACATCGTTGTTGCGACTGTATAGAAAGGTAATGGACAGCCGTCCGTTCTATAGCATGTCTGCTGATGCCATACGTGCTGAAGACATAATGTTGGCATGGGGTAGTGGCGAACTTCCTGCTAATGTCACGCTGACAGAAGAACACAGGAATATATTATCGTCATTAAGCACTGAAGACAAGCGTCTTATCTTGTTGCATGCGGCGGCTCAGGGTGTAAAGACAGATGTTATAATGGGCGCAAACCGTTGCTCTGTTACCATGCCACAGATAGATACGGGTAAGATAGAGCGGTTCGATTCCGGTAAAGCCGTCGGTAAAGGTAACCAAAGTCATAGCAAAAGATATATGGACGGTGACATTTCACTTCCTGATTCAGACAAGCGCATATTGACAAACGTGATAGATGTTGCTCTTAACATGCGTGACGGCAAGGTGACACGACAGGAGATGCAGTCTCTATGTCGCATGTTGTATCATGCCAACTATGATGAAATACGTCTTGCCGATATTGTTGCCGATATGGGAATAGCCAAGCATATAGCTCGTATGTTTGCCATTCTTGAAGATAGGTATCTTCTCGGACAGGGCTATATGTTCTTGGAGCCGTTGCGTGACGGCGGCACGAAAAAAAACATCATGAAACTATATAAATTAGACATACAATGACAATCAATAGAGATGATATAGATAGAGATATGCGTTATTTGCAACTCTTGTCACAAACATTCCCTAATGTGGCCGAAGCCACAAAAGAAATCATCAACCTTCAGGCTATATTGAATTTGCCTAAAGGCACTGAGCATTTCCTTGCAGACTTGCACGGAGAATATAAGTCTTTCCAGCATGTGCTTAAAAATGCGTCCGGTAACATCAAGCGAAAGGTAAACGAGATTTTCGGCAACGAGTTGAGAGAATCAGAGAAGAAGGAACTTTGCACGCTAATATATTATCCGGAAGAGAAATTGGAACTGGTCAAGGTGGCAGAGTCTGATATTTCTGATTGGTACCACATAACAATACATCAGTTGGTGAAGGTATGTCGCGATGTGTCAAGCAAATATACACGTTCAAAAATTCGTA
>JBJFGK010000133.1:0-11029 GCA_051892655.1 Prevotella sp.
TGCCTTTTCCATATCTGCCGCCTTGATAACGATGGAAGCATCGTCATTTCCGGTTTGATGCTGTTCCGCATAAGAAACGGGTAGCGCCGTAATGGGAAGTTCTTCCGTCACATATTGCGTGTTGTAAGGAGCGTATGCATAATAGGTGGTATTTGCCTTAGTACCCCATCCTTTAAGATCAAGAAGGGCATAAAGAGGATTGTCTCCCACATATTCAACTTCACCGAATATGCGTGAGCCGGACACAGTATAGGTACCTACCTCATCTTTCATTCTCCAACTGAAACGGACATTACCCTCCGTATCAAAAATATAGTCACCGGCTAAGACCTGAATTGCCGTAATTACTGCGAAAAGAAAGATTAGCACAATCCTATTTCCATATAGAACATGCATGGTTCTCATCATTTTCATTATATCAATAAAAGTCTATCAAAGATAGTTTATTAAGGTAAAGACTAAGAGCTCGCTCTCCTTTTAGTAGTTGACGACAGGACATGACTTATATATGTCCCTAATTTAGATCATTAATGTTAATTAGCCTACAAATGTAACTATTTTTGGATATACAAATAGAATATTTTGCAATTATTTTTCAAAAAAATTAAAAAACAGTTTCAAAAGTGGCAAAACACAGCACTTCTGGGGCAAAGTTGACATATATGTATCACACCAATTACTCATTTGTTTCACGAAAAAAACAATGGCGGTTTGGTGTAATGACAACAACAAAAACGCAAAGACCGGGACGGAGAAGCGAGAGCGGAACCATACTTGTACGTTATGCCGGGTCATGACGGAGGAAGACAATAGTCAAATCCCTGCGTTGAAAAGATTTATACCCGGCTATATTGTTTCATGTTGACAAACTATAAAATTAGATCTGCCAAACTATATAATTGTTTTTGCCAAACTATATAGTTATTTGCGCCAAACTCGGTTGATGTTTGCGCCAAACTCGATTGACGTTTGCGCCAAACTTTAATGCTGTTTTGCCATATCTTTGCTTCCTCAGGTGTCCAAAGACATGCGCACCCCCTCGTTCCCATGCTCTTCCCTGTTCTTTCCGCACATGTGGGCGGTTGCGGATTCATATACCCCGACCTCACTTTGAAGGAGCTATGCGGTCAAATGGTGAACCTCGTTGCCGATTCGGGGGCTGACAAGGGTCAATTCGGCACTTTGAGGAAGCCGTCTCGCCGTGTTTTTCTTTAATTCTTACCCCCTAATCCGGCAATGGTATGCCCCAATATACGAAAAGTCCTCAAAAATCTCTTAATGACTCTTGAGGACCGAACTTTAGTTTAAGATGTCTCAACAAATCCTAATCTTATTTTTTACGATAGCCGCATTTTTGACATACTCCGTTCTCATCAAGTGCAATTCCGCATAACGGGCAACGGTCTATCTGCTTGCGAACTTCAAATTCAGCAGAAGCGGCGTTCACACCACTTGTAAATGTAATCTTCGCAATGTTGAGCTTGTCTTTCAACAACTCGTATACAATCTTTATCATTCCCTCAACGGTCATTGTCTCCTTAGTAACAACAAGACGGCTGTCAGGATAAGCCTGTGCCAAAGGAATGTTAAAGGCCTCGCCTTTCATTGTATTACGAGGATGACCGTTCTTTATGTTTTGTTTCTCATACACGTCAAGTATTGCAGGAAGCAGAGGATCGTCTTCACGAAGGATAAGCGCATGGTCAAAATTCTTCAGCACGTCCCATGCCACTTTCTGTATTTCGTTGCAAGGATAGACCATATTAACGCCTTCGTTGATAGAGTCTTCCACCTCTATTGTCAATACACCTGTATGTCCGTGAAGATATTGTGCTTCTCCTTGAAATCCATAAAATCTGTGTGCATACTGCAAATCGAATGTTGTGATGCTTCTCATAATTGTTCCCTTTCCTAATTTTTAAATTAAATTGAATATTTTATTTGCAAATATATTGCATCTGTCTTCATTATGCAAATGTTGTTTTCTATCATAAAATAGAGAATATCTATTATCCAAAACGGCCTGTATCAACAGATACAATAATGGCTGACACCGTTTTAAGAAACAGATGTCAGCCATCAGTCTTTATCCTATACCATTGTTAAATGGCGAAGTCTCTGTTTTATTAAAGGATTCTGCCGCAGAGACGGAAGTTCATTACTGGATAAACCTTTACCTTACTCAAGGTCTTTATTGCCTTACCGCCGTCGCCATCAACGTCCTGCTTGTTAAGTTCTTTGTCTTGACAATATACTTTAGGTGTTCCCCAGAACTGCACACCGAGATCAAACATAAATCCGATACGCTTTTTGGGTACTGCACGACCGAAGCCAAGACCCAAATAAGGCTTGAAACCACAAGTCTTGATATAAGCATCAACATTACCCTCATCGTTTGGTTCAAGCAGATAATCGCCAAGTTTGACACCAATCTTCTCTTGTCCCGGCAGCAATCCGGCTTCAACATCATTATTAAATTTGGCTACGTCTAAAAGCAAACCATCCTCTTTGTTGTAAGCTTTTACAATCTTTGAAGTACCGAAGTAAGCACCGGCGGTAACGTGGAAACTGCTACTTTTGAAAGGATATACGTCAAACAGCAATTTACCGTTCGTAAAACCGACTTTACCTTCAACATCAACATTACTCGGAATAGAATAACCCGGTACAGAAGGCACGTCTATATCAAGGTCGGTATTAATCTTGACATTAGGTACAAAGTCCACGCCTGCGCGCATTTGCACATAGTTTCCGATAGGCATGGCAGCATCGATACCGATACCCGTTGTTCCTACCGACAGTCCTACTGACAGATGATTGAACAGATTTTTGTCACTCGTAGTTGAATTCTCTTGTGCGCTGACTGTCGTATAAGCTAAACACAACAGAGCCAATAAAAAACATTTCTTCATATTACAAAAAGCTTTTATGTGTTGGAAATAATGAATTCCAAATATCAACATGCCTTATAAGAAGACATTGTCTTATGAGAAGATAACGCAAACGGGAGCAAAGAACGCTTGTATTCAGTTTGCAGGGTGCAGCATTATCTTATGCAAAGATAAGTTAATTAAATATCTCTAACAAATTTTTACTTATCAAAATTAAAAAATATATTAACTTTGTAATCAAATTATTTACACATAATCATAATAATGGTGCTTCCTCAAGATTTCATTAACAGGACAAAAGATCTTATGGGTGACGACTTATGGGCGACGATGAGCAATGCCCTTGAACAAGATTCCACCGTAAGCATAAGACTAAATCGAAGAAAATGGAGCACAAAAGAGATTGATGTAAACAATTGCGACGGCAAAGTGGCATGGTGTGAAGACGGTTTTTATCTAAGCGACAGACCACCGTTCACGTTTGACCCTTTGATGCATGCCGGATGTTACTATGTGCAAGAAGCCTCATCCATGTTTTTATACCATGTTCTCAAAGAGTTTATACCGGAAAGACCGCTGACCGCACTTGACATGTGTGCCGCACCGGGAGGGAAATCGTCAATATTGGCAGGATTATTGCCCGAAGAGAGTCTTCTTGTATGCAACGAGCCGAACAAGGCAAGAGCCAATATACTTGCCGAAAACATGCAGAAATTCGGCAGACCGGATGTTATTGTCACGTGCAACTATCCGAAAGAGATAAGACAGAGCGGACTGACATTTGACATCATAATAACAGATGTGCCTTGCTCCGGAGAAGGTATGTTCAGAAAAGATACACAGGCAAAAGACGAATGGAGCCTGCAAAACGTGCAAAAATGCGCTACTCTGCAAAGAGAAATAGTTGAAGAAGCATGGCAATGTCTTAATCCCGGAGGCACGCTCATTTATTCAACATGTACTTTCAACGCCGAAGAAAACGAGTGTAATGTATATCAATTGTCAGAAAAATTCGGAGCCGAAATCATGAGTGTCGGCATTAATGACGAATGGAATATTACAGGCGCGCTGACAAGTGACATAAACATTCCGGCATACAGGTTTATTCCGGGCAAGACAAGAGGCGAAGGACTGTTCATGGCCGTATTGAAGAAAGATTCGGACGCACCATCTTTGACAAAAGACAGAAACGGCCGTAAAGAAAAACAGAACAAACAAAAAAAAGAAAAGACTGCCGGCGAAACAAGACCTGACAAGAGTTGGATCTGCAAGCCGGATATTTATACTGCGGTAAATAGAAGCAACACTTTTTATGCCATTCCCAACACATGGCTCTCGTCATACGAAAAGGCATGCCGTTCTCTAAACATCTTGACAGCGGGCATTCCTCTGGGGGAAATAAAAGGGAAAGACATCGTACCGGCACAAGGGCTTGCCCTTTCTTGCGAGCTAAACAGGGACATATTCCCTACGGTGGAACTGGAATACGCACAGGCAATAGAATATTTGAGAAAAGAAGCCATTAGACTTCCACATGACATTCCGACCGGATATATTTTACTTACGTTCAGAAATATACCTTTGGGATTTTGTAAAAACATCGGCAACAGAGCCAACAATCTGTATCCTGCGGAATGGAAAATCAGAAGTTCTCACACACCGGATAAATACGAAAGTATCTTGAAATGACAATATAACCAAGTTATGAAATAACACTCAATATATGAAACAATATCTTGACCTGTTGAAAAGAATTACAACAGAAGGAACACAAAAAGGAGACAGAACCGGAACAGGAACAATAAGTATCTTCGGAAACCAGATGAGATTTAACTTGGATGACGGTTTCCCTCTTCTGACTACTAAGAAACTGCATCTGAAGTCAATAATATATGAACTTCTATGGTTTCTAAAAGGAGACACCAATGTGAAATATCTGCAAGACAACGGTGTGAGAATATGGAACGAATGGGCTGACGAAGACGGCAATCTCGGTCCGGTTTACGGCTATCAATGGAGGTCTTGGCCGGATCATAACGGCGGACACATAGACCAAATAAGCAACGTAATAGAACAAATAAAAAACAATCCCGACTCTCGCCGACTGATAGTAAGCGCATGGAACGTGGCGGACATAGACACCATGAAGCTCCCTCCTTGTCATTGTCTCTTCCAATTCTATGTTGCAGACGGGCGACTTAGCCTCCAGCTATACCAACGTAGCGCAGATACTTTCTTGGGAGTGCCTTTCAATATCGCTTCTTATGCGCTTCTACTTATGATGATTGCTCAAGTGACAGGTCTGAAACCGGGAGAATTTATACATACGACCGGTGATACGCATCTGTATCTGAACCACCTTGAACAAGTAAAACTGCAACTGACAAGAGAGCCACGCAAACTTCCGACAATGGTTATCAACCCTAACGTGAAAAACATTTTTGATTTCAAATATGAAGATTTTACATTAGAGGGTTACGATGCATGGCCTCACATCAAAGGAGATGTCGCCGTTTGACACTCCATATATAAATGATTATTGTATTTGCCCATAAACATTGATAAAAAGGAATGAGAATCAACATTATTGCAGCTGTGGCACGCAATAGGGCTATCGGAAAAGACAACAAACTAATATATTGGCTGCCAAACGACTTGAAACGGTTTAAAGCCCTTACTACCGGACATACCATAATAATGGGCAGAAAGACCTTTGAGTCTTTGCCGAAAGGAGCACTACCCAATAGAAGAAATATCGTATTGAGTCGTAGCAAAAACATCTTCTCGGGATGTGACTGCTATGCTTCATTGGAAGAAGCAATTAAACATTGTTCTGAGGAAGAAGATATATATATAATAGGAGGGGCAAGTATCTACGAGCAGGCATTAGGCATTGCCGACCGTTTGTTACTGACTGAAATTGATGACGAGCCGGAAGACGCAGACGCTTTCTTCCCCGACTACGGACAATGGAAACTTATATCTGTTGAGAAACACCGGAAAGACGACAAACATAGTTATGATTATACTTTCTCCGATTACGAAAAATAGTTCAATCACATATTGTTTATAATAACAATGAAAACAAGTAAAGGGGACTCTTTAAAAAGAGTTCCCCTTATTTTATCCCGATAATTACCGGCTTTGACAGCGAATGTAATTATTCTTCAGAAACAGTTTCCTCAACCTGAATATCAATAACAGGGAGCTGTCTGTTGAAAGCCGAATTAAAAGATATAATCGTTTCGCTTCTTGAAAGCCCAAGCGGTTGTAGACGATCGTGTATTATGTTCAACAAATGATGATTGTTCAAAGCGTAAATCTTTATAAACATATCATAATCTCCAGTAGTGTAATGACACTCCACGACCTCAGGTATTTCCTTCAAAGCAGTAACTGCCTTGTCAAAATTTTCCGGATTCTTAAGATTAAGACCTATATAAGCACATGTTTCATAGCCAATCTTCTCCGGATCAATTATAAACTGTGAACCTTTAAGTACCCCCATATTACTCAGTTTCTGAATACGCTGATGAATGGCGGCTCCACTGACATTACATGAACGTGCTACTTCCAAGAACGGTATTCTGGCGTCTTCTGCTATCAACTTCAGAATTTTTTTGTCTAATGAATCTAAATTATGATTTGCCATTGATTATAATTGATTTTAAACTTCGCAATTACATGCAGAATAACATTATTAAATCTATTTGATTGACATACAACAAATGCTTACAACAAATGTCTATGTACATTGTAAAGAGAATCTATTCTCAATTGCAGAGTGCAGTTTCTCTTCTGCAAAGATAAGACAATTTTATCTATTTAGCAATAGATTGTAAGCAAAATTTCAAGATTATGTTATAGATTAAAACTTTGTTTTTTAATATAATGGAACAACAGGTAACGGTCTATATCTTATGTGACGTTTAATTGGTATTTATGACAGGTCAATTATTATTGTGATAATTGAGGGATTATTATGCAAAATCTCCTATTGCCACAATTCTTAGGATAGCATGAAACCGGTTAAAGGCGGTAACAAATAATGTTATTACTTGTTTAAATTAGATTTGTCGAATGTAAGGAAACGGATATAAGCATTGCCTATGGCGGGTCACAACCACTACGTTTTAGTCCCGCGCATGTCACAACCGACGGACGAAAGAGGGGGCAGAGCCAAACCCTTCGGACGAAAAAATGTTACAGACATTAATAATTCTTCAAACTAATATCTGTTATTTTTCTTTGTCAGATTTTGCAGAATAACTTATTCTTAACGCCCCTGCACGTTGGAGAGCTTCCCTTACATCCGCTATGGTTCCGACATCAGTCTTTCGGTCTGCCTTTATCGAAACGCGGGCTACCTGTAAGTCTTCAGGAGACATTGCCTTGCGCTCGGCAACGACAAAATCTATAAGTCCTGCCATATCCACAAACTTGTCGTTTACTTGTATTCGTGTAGCTTTGCCGTATTTGGCTTGCATCTCCGGTATCGGTTGTCCTATATATACATGTGTAACCGCCGACTTACGAACCAGTCGGGTAAGTTGTTTGCCTTCGGGTATTTGATACTTCACTTTAAGATCGACATCTCTCATGTGTGTAACCATTATAAAAAAGAACAACACCGTAAATATCAGATCCGGTAATGCAGCCGTATTTAACAATGGTATTGTACGTCGAGACCGTCTGGAAACAATCATTGCAGACCTCCTTTCTCCTTACCATAGAAAGTTTCAGTTATTCGTTGCGGATAATATGCGCGAACCGCCTCTCGCTGCTCGGCTGAACAACGTTCGTAATCACGTCCGTAATACCTGTGTGCATAGGTGTTTCTCAACGACATATAAGCTGACATAATCTCATTTAACACTTTAAAATACATCTCATATTCCGCGTTACGGTCTACTTCCAATATTATGACATGCCTTTGTCGGTCTGATTCTTTACCTACAAAACGTATGACACGGTCTTTTAAAGAAGAGCTTTCAGCCAAGCTACCATCTATCATCAATGCACCGGAAGAGTTGATATTTACCCTTAGAAGATTGTTATTGTTCACTTCTATCATCTCAGGATTCTCTCTGTCATCAAGAGGAGGCATCTGCCGCAGCAATCCTTTATCTGTATCTATTGAGGTAATAACCAAGAAAAAGACCAACAAGATGAAAGATATATCTGCCGTTGATGTTGTATTAACAACCTTTTGTCTATGTCTGCAACGCCTTTTGAGCATAATATTACCTTACTTATCTTTTATTTTCGGCTACGCATTATTCCCAAACCTGATACACACAATAACAGTATTGCAATAATGAGAAGTATTGAAATCGTTGAAATAAACATATCGGAAGCCTTCAGCCAAAAGACAGAAGCATAATCCGCATCATCAGCTCCAACAGGTTGTGACGAGCCAAAGGCGAATGTCAATAGAAGTATAGCGACAAGAGCGAGAGCAACAAATAAAGCAATACGTCCTGAAGGTATCCTATTTGTTATATCAGACTTGTTTTTTCTGTATCTTACGCTATGTATGATATTCCATATCACAAGAAAAACACAACACAGGATGAAGATATATAACAAATATAATATAATATCAATGCCGAAAGATGAAGAATAATCGTAATCGGAAATAGAAGAACTTATAAAAAATCCAACAAAAATTATTGATGCTATAAATATAAGCACATAACGACATATAGAAGAAATGCGCCTCTCTTTACGCCCTTTTAGAAGTAAAGCAATAACCGATGTCAAATTATTCAGCCTCATCCCACCGCTTGTTGTTTATACTTTATTATATGGTCAATCAAACTAATAGCCGATTCTTCCATCTGGCTGGTAATATGTTCAATCTTCGACAATATATAATTATAAAACAGTTGAAGCACAAGGGCTGCCACCAATCCGAATATCGTTGTCAGAAGCGCCACTTTCATACCCGCCGCCACTATAGTAGGGCTGATATCACCTGCCATTTGTATCTGTTCAAATGTCATTACGATACCAACCACAGTTCCAAGAAAGCCCAACGAAGGGGCCATTGCTATAAACATGGTAATCCAGGAACAGCCAACTTCCAAGTTTGCTGACTGCACAGAGCCGTAAGACACTATACCTCGTTCTATGTCCTTTACAGACTCATCTATGCGTTCCAAAGTCTTTTCACATATAGAAGCGACAGGACCGCGTGTATTATGGCAGAGCTTTTTCGCCTCATCGACATTCCCTGCATCTATCAGTCTTCCTATATCAGACATAAATCTCTTCGCGTCAATTTCAGAAAGTGTAAGAAATATAATTCTTTCTATACAGAATGCAAGTCCTATAACAAGAATCAAGGCAACAAATGACATGAAGACAGCATTACCTTCAATAAACTTTTTTTTCAAAGACTTGTGCAGTCCTTCACTTTCAACCGGCAGGATATCGGCATCAGCAGCCATTACCTCATCTGCCATAGCGGCATTATAAGCCGTGTCAACAGCCGACTTATCAGACGTTACCGTATCTGTTGATATTGGCGTTTTAATCTTATCGGCACATAAATAACCACATTGAAAAAATAACAGAATTGTTGTTATTGCAAATTTTGCAATCTTCTTGTTCATATCTAACACATTAATATGAGACATATCAAAAAAGCGGAAAGAACAGGATTCGAACCTGCGAACCGGTTTTGCCGGTTACACGCTTTCCAGGCGTGCCTCTTCAACCACTCGAGCACCTTTCCTTGTAATAAATCAGACCTTTGGCCTTAACTCTTGCAAAGGTATCTTTTTTTCGTTTATTTCAGGCATAAAATACAATCTTTTTTGTTTTTCTGCCTATTTTTACAATTCAGAAAAGATTTCTATCATATAACAAACATGGGGTTCCATATTGATCATACATTCAAATAAAACGGTAAATACTCACAGAATATAGCATATTTTCCTGCATGAAATGTTAAAAAAGTGGATTTTTAAGATGTTAAAAGTCGCTTTTAAAATAATTGTGAGCGCAAACACATGTTTTAGGGAAAGAATTCTAAGTCAGAAAAAGTTGAAAAACAACAAGAAAAAGTCTCAAAACCGTATAAACAAAGGTGTTTCAAGAGTTTGTAATATTTCCGAAAGGTAGTCATATTTATCAACAATTGCCATATACAAAATATTGATTTTCAATAAAATATGTTTATTTACAATTCTTAAAAATTGTTCAAAAAAGGTACTTTGACTTGCTCGGAGTATATTTTTTTGTTACCTTTGCATCCGAAAATAAGAAATAGTGTTACTTCGTTTGTTTTGTAAGGCACTATTTATTAGTATCTAACTTGACACCTAGACTCGGTATTTTTTATCTTACATAAGACCGATTGTCGCGAACCTCTATATTATATGATAATTTGTTCAGGTGTCAGAAACAACTTAACATGGATAAATTTATAAAGAAAGTTTTATTATTAGTATTATGTATTGCGGCCAGCAGTGATGCTTTAGCCGGACAAAAATCAACAAAACGCTCTTCTTTTGACTGGAATCCGGTAATGGATGCGATAATTCAAGTAGAAAGTGAAGGAAACGCGAGAGCGGTAAGCGGTAATTCTTGCGGTGCGATGCAAATCACACCTATTCTTGTAAAAGAATGTAACAATATTCTGAAACGTCAAAACAGCAAGAAAAGATACATATATCTAATTATAGGTATAGTAATATTATTACTAGCAATATCAGGAGCAACATTTGCTTATTTTGCTTTTACAACTACTAATAATAATATAACTGGTAGTGCAGGTACAGTCAATTTAGCATTGACTGTAACAAAAGTATTACCAGAAACATCAGGAACAGATGAAATCTTAATAACTAATTTTAATGAACTTGCTGATAAATTAAATGATGATTGTATAGATAGTGATGGAGAATTTGCTTTATGTCAATTATATAAAATTACATTAACAAATAATTCTACAGGAGTAAATGTTAATGTATCTGGAAGTGTATCATTTAATAATGAAAATGCACCTAATTTATCTTGGATATATTTAAGTAGTTATAGTTCTAGTACTAGTTATACATCTACAGCATTAGGAGATACATTTAATACAGCGAGTTTGTCATATACAACATTTGTAGATAATCAACTAATTA
>JBJFGK010000134.1:0-2739 GCA_051892655.1 Prevotella sp.
TCTGATAACACTGACTATAAGAACAGGGTGCTTATATTGAAGAAAAAGATGACCGTTGGCAAGTGGAATGCCATAATTCTGCCTGTTGATCTTAATAAAGAACAAGTCTATACGGCATTCTTCCCTAACACGGAAATAGCATATCTTGAGTCAATAGAGAACAACAACACCATCTGTTTCAAGAAGAAAGACATCTCACAAGCCAACGATAAGGACATAGTTCTTGAAGCCGGCAAGTGCTATATCACTAAACCGCGATTTGAAGGCAAGACAGATACATACAACGCCCTTAAAGGAAGCGGAGAGCAAGAAGATGTTAACGGCGATTATTTCCTAATAGACAGAATATCATTACAAAAGAATACCATAAGCAATACGACGGATATAACAGACGAAACGCCTATAAGCGGAGATACGCCGATAACTCCCGACAATCCGTTTGGCAGCGAATGTAAAATCAGCATACATGGTTGCTATCAGAAAGTAACGGTACCTGCCAACGCATACGTATTCAGCGGAGGCAATATGTATCACCTTACGTCTGATTACACTATGAAAGGCTATCGCTGTTGGCTTGAAGACGAGCACCAAATGGATGAAACGGGAGCCCGACATGCCATAAGTTTCAGCATTAACGGCGTTAATGACGACACCACAGATATAGAAGGCATATTCGTAAACGGAGAGATAAGCGGGCAAAACAACACCTTATATAATATATGGGGCCAACGCGTGACTCGAATATCACATCCCGGCATATATATAACAGGCGGGAAAAAGGTGACAATAAATTAACAAGCGATTACAATTCATAATAAATACGACGATGAAAAATCTATATATAAGCCCCAAAGTAACAATAATAAATATTGATACAAATACGATTCTCGCCGGCAGCGGCCCTTACTGGAGTGACGGAGATGAAAAAAACAATATAATAGAGGGTAATCCCGACGAATAAAGACATAGTATTATAACTCTTTCTGAGAAGATTGGATGTGAAGGCTGTCTGCTGTTTCAAATACAGAGACAGCTTTCTTTATGTCAAAACAGCAGATTTTCCATTGAAAAGAGAAATAAAAATGTTAAAATACGACAATCGGTGCAACTTTCCGGAGCTTTGTTACGTCTATTCAAAAGACATGGCAAACCGTGCCAACTATAAATAAAACATGACAAAACTATTATAATAACAAAACGTAAAAGACAACATTAAGAATTATGAGTAAAAAAATTATCATTACATTTATGGCACTATTGACCCTTTGTTCATGTTCCATAGAAAAGGGAGACAAGCAAAAAGGCAAGGAAACGACAATGGCTGTCAACGTAAAAGACTTTACCGAGATAGATATCAGCGGAAGTTTTAACGTCTATTTCACGCAAGACACCGCAACATCCGTCAAGGTAAAAGGTTACGAGAAGTATCTTAAGAACGTGAAAATAACGAGCAACGGCAAGACACTTAGCATCGGCACACACAAAAGTTGGAAAAATTTCTCTTTCTTTTACGAAGATATTGATGTCTATATCACGTCTCCCAACATAAGAGGCATAAGCATTGCCGGCAGCGGAGAATTTAGTTCCAACAACAAAATAGACACCGACAGAATGTATATAAGCGTTGCCGGCAGCGGAGAAGTTGACATTAACGACATTATATGCGACGAGTTGCAAGGCGAAATTGCAGGAAGCGGAGACATTGATATCAAACGTATAACGACACAAAAGGCATCTTTAAGCATCGCCGGAAGCGGAGATATAAAATTTGACAATGCACGTATAGACAGCGTTTCATGCGAGATTGCAGGCAGCGGAGATATAAAAATCAAAGGCGACGTCAAACATTGCGAGAAAGATATTGCCGGTTCAGGATCAGTAGAGATATACTAATCTGAAAGTAGAAAGGGTTGTTCGCCCTTTCTACTTTTATACTAAATTATCAAAAAAAGTTTTCGCCTCTCATTGATATTACATAACTTTGCACTTTCAACAATGTATCAATGAAATACGGAATAATAGCTGCAGGTGAAGGATCAAGGCTGTCGGCAGATGGTATTATTACGCCCAAGCCCCTTGTCTTGCTTAATGGTGAACGTCTCATCAACAGATTGATAAGAGTTTTCATGGACAACGACGCAGAAAACATAACTGTCATCTGTAACGAAGAGATGACAGAAGTACGCAAACACCTTGAACAGATATGCCAAAAAGGGCTTGGGGGACGAAAGATACCTTTGAATATAGTAGTAAAAACAACAAAAAGCTCAATGCACAGCTTCTTTGAGATAAGCGAGAGCTTCAACAACGAACCGTTTTGTATTACTACTGTTGACACAGTATTCCGTGAGAATGATTTTAAGAACTATATCAATACATTCAAAGATATTGTCTCTAAAGGCGACACCGACGCACTTATGGGGGTAACAACATTTGTTGATGACGAAAAACCGCTATATGTAGACACCGACAACAGCATGAACATAAAAGGATTTCTTGATAAAAGCGACAACTGTACATACGTTTCAGGCGGCATATACGGGCTGACTCCGAAAACCAAAGAGGTATTAAAGACTTGCATACAACGTGGAGAAAGTCGTATGCGAAACTATCAAAGGGCATTAATAGACTACGGACTGAATATCAAAGCATACGATTTGGGCACTATACTTGACATAGACCACGCCTCTGACGTTATTAAAGCCGAATCTTTTCTCAAAGAAAAATGAAGATAAATTT
>JBJFGK010000135.1:0-10994 GCA_051892655.1 Prevotella sp.
TGGATCTCGGAGGCACAAATTCCGTATTCGGAATAGTGGACAGTAGAGGTGACATAAAGGCGACAACAGCCATCAAGACACAGGCTTACGAAACAGCGGAAGCCTATGTCGAGGCTGCGACGGACGCTCTGCGCATCATTGCAGACCAAGTCGGCGGTTTCGACAAGATAAAGTCAATGGGCATAGGTGCGCCAAATGCGAACTATTACAAAGGCACTATCGAGTTTGCACCTAACATTGCATGGAGCCATGACAAGGCTGTACCACTCGCTAACATGTTCATGGAGAAACTGGGAATACCTGTTGCGATGACCAATGATGCCAATGCCGCCGCCATAGGAGAGATGACTTACGGCGTAGCAAGGGGGATGAAAAACTTTATCGTGCTTACTTTGGGCACGGGAGTAGGCTCCGGCATAGTTGCAAACGGCAGCCTTATATATGGCCATGACGGTTTTGCCGGAGAGTTGGGACATGTTATCATGAGACGTGAAAACGGCAGAAGCTGTGGCTGCGGACGTTACGGATGTCTCGAAACATATTGTTCAGCCACAGGTGTGGCACGCACGGCAAGAGAGTTTCTTAACAATAGCGACGAGCCGTCATTATTAAGAGACATCGACATGCAGGCACTGACATCGCTCGATGTGTCACAGGCAGCAGCGAAAGGCGACACTTTGGCGAAGAGAGTATATGAGTTTACCGGCAACATGTTGGGAGAGGCATGTGCCGATTTTGCCACTTTCATATCGCCGGAGGCTTTCATATTCTTCGGGGGACTGACAAAAGCAGGAGATTTGCTGATGAATCCTATCAAGAAAAGCTATGAAGAGCATGTTTTCTCCATATACAAAGGCAAGGCGAAATTCCTTGTCAGCGGTCTTGACGGCTCTTCTGCCGCCGTGCTCGGGGCAAGCGCAATAGGCTGGGACATACAGGAAATACTATAGAAACATCAACGACAGACATATATAAACAAAGACTTAAAATCATTGAAAGCAAATGAGACAGATTGTTTTAATATTGGTTTGCTTGGCGTGTATGATAGCCAACGCACAAAATCAAACGCCGGCTGATTCTGTTGGTGTGTGGGCTGTAAATAATGGCTCGTATAGTCGTATTGGTAAATTATCACATCAAAGCATAAAAGGCAGTGGGGGCCTTGCCTCTATCGCAACTTTAGGCGCGGTAAAGACTAAAGCAAAATTAGAGTTTAAGGGTGAGGCAAGCGAACACGTATTTACCGATATTGCGCACATTCGCTTATATTTTGGCAACCCGCCATTAGAACAAATGGCAAATCTGTATATGTTTACATCGGCGTACTCAATTAAGAATTTTGATATAGCAAAGTTTGAAGTCAAAAAGGGCAAACGTTATCTAACGGGTATTGCAGTATCTATTATCGGTTCATCTGTTGGCGTTTCAACTGCTGATGATATACAGATAAATATAAATGAAGTACGCGCGAGCGTGTATGATATATCTGTATCAGGTAAACCGGGCGAATACTGCTTAATGTTTAATGCAAATGGTGTTAGCGGTTTTGGTGGTGTATTCGATTTTTCTATTAAATAAAATGCAAATTTTCAGCAAATAGAAATAAGCAAAATATAAATAATTGATTTTCAGTATATTATATAACTAAGATTTATATAATGAGAATAGAAGACGATATAAAAAAAGCCGTAGAGACTATGAATAAAGGCGGCGTTATACTCTACCCCACCGACACGGTATGGGGGCTGGGATGTGATGCGACAAATGCAGAAGCTGTGGCAAAGATATATGACATAAAAAAACGCGAAGATTCAAAAGCAATGATATGCCTTACAGACCAATCACACAGGCTTCAACGCTATATCCGCAATGCTCCGGAGGTGGCTTGGGACGTGCTCGAACTGTCCACAAAACCCACAACGGTAATCTTTGACAACGTTATCGGGCTTGCGCCAAACCTGATGGCAGAAGACGGAAGCGTGGGATTCCGCATTACGAGCGAGCCGTTTTCACAACAGCTATGCTACAGGATGCAGAAGCCTATCGTATCGACAAGCGCGAATTTCAGCGGTGAACCGACACCGCAAAACTACCGTGACATATCCGAAGAGCTGATATCTCTTGTTGATTATGTGTGTTATAGCCGCCGGCAAGAAAAGAAGCCGCACACGCCATCTAAGGTCGTTAAGATAGGGCAAGACGGTGAAGTGAAGATAATAAGATAGTTTTTCAAGCCCGTAAACAAAACTTTCCCGACAAGAAACAATATAACAACTGACACAAGGAGAATAAGATCAGACACGCCATGAATCAAGAACGGTTTACCGAATGGAGAAAGACGTATGTCACCGACAGGCAGTTTACACTGATACTGAGCTTTCTTGTAGGACTGTTTGCAGCTGTTGCCGCATTCATTCTTCATTGGCTTATCAAGGAAATACAGATGTTGCTGACTTCCGGATTCAATACAAGCACCTTCAACTGGATGTATCTTGTATATCCGGTAATAGGTATTTATATCACATCTCTGTTTGTTCGTTATGTCGTAAAGGATAATATCAGTCACGGTATAACGCGTATCTTATATGCAATAAGCAGCAAACGCAGCCGTCTGAAAGGGCATAACTGCTGGAGTTCGGTACTTGCGTCTGCCATAACCATCGGTTTTGGCGGAAGCGTTGGTGCTGAAGCGCCTATCGTTCTTACGGGTTCAGCTATCGGAAGTAATCTCGGCAAGTTGTTCAACATGGACAACAAGACACTTATGTTGCTTGTCGGATGCGGTGCGGCGGCAGCAATAGGAGGCATATTCAAGGCTCCTATCGCCGGACTTGTGTTCACTCTTGAGGTGCTGATGATAGACTTGACAATGGCATCTTTGCTACCTATACTCATAGCAAGCGTTACGGCGACATGTTTTACATATATTTTCACCGGCAGCGAATCGCTTTTTACGTTCACACTTGACGGAGAATGGCCCGTAGAACGCATACCTGCAAGTATTCTACTTGGTATATTCGGTGGCTTTGTCAGCTTGTATTTCATAAGAACGATGTCGGCTTGTGAGGCTCTCTTCGGCAAACTTGGCAGCAAACCAATAGCCAAACTTGTACTGGGAGCCATGATTCTCAGTCCGTTAATATTCTTTTTCCCGTCACTATATGGCGAGGGATATTCTAGCATCAACATTCTTTTAAGCGGCACTACTGATAGTGAATGGAGCGGATTGCTGCATAATTCACCTTTCTACGGCAACAACAGCATGTTGTTACCTTATGTCGGCATGGTGCTTCTGACCAAAGTATTTGCCACATCTGCCACCAATGGAGGAGGCGGATGCGGTGGAACTTTCGCGCCGTCATTGTTTATCGGAGCCTTCACGGGCTTCATCTTTGCACGTATCTGGAATATTTACGAGCTTGGAGTGGTATTGCCGGAAAAGAATTTCGCCTTGCTCGGCATGGCAGCGGTAATGGCGGGAGTTATGCATGCACCACTTACGGGCATTTTTCTTATTGCCGAGATAACGGGAGGATATAAGATGTTCATCCCATTGATGATTGTCAGCATCTGCGCATACCTTACCATTATCATTTTCGAGCCTCACAGCATTTACGGAATGCGTCTTGCAAGGCAGGGAAAACTGATAACCCACCACACAGACCACGCCATTCTGACTCTGATGAGCCTTGAAAGCGTCATCGACCGCAATTATACAGCGGTCAAAACAGATATGCCGTTGTCGTCATTGGTACATGCAATAAGCAAAAGTCACAAGAATATACTGCCTGTTCTTGATGATGCGGGACAACTTTTGGGCGAAATAGACATGACAAAACTTAGACATATCATTTTCAGAACCGAACTTTACAACCATTTTACAGTAAGTCAGCTGATGTCACAACCGCAATGCGTACTTTCTGTAAATGATCCTATGGAAGACGTAATGAAGCAATTTGACGAGACAGATGCCTCACGGCTGCCGGTCCTTGACGATGACAGCCACCTTATCGGTTATGTTTCAAGAAGTCATCTGTACTCGGTATATCGCAAAATGGTAGCAGACATGAGCGAAGAATAAGCTTACTCATGCCTGCAATAACCTTTTCCATATGTCTGAAAGAGGCTTGTCAATGAACCTCTTTACATCTTCAGCCAATTGTTTACAATATTTCTGCCGTCGGGAGTCAGCACACTTTCCGGATGAAACTGTATCCCATGTATATCGTAAGAGCGGTGACGAAGCGCCATAATATGTCCGTCATCACTTTCAGCGGTAATCTCAAGACTGTCGGGAAACCCTTCCCTATCCACCACCCAACTGTGATAACGTCCCATAACAAGACGTCGGGGACAGCCGTTGAATATCGGGTCGTTGCCAAGTTGCGTTCCCTCAATGGCTACGCCGTGATATACGTCACTCAAATTGGTAAGATGCGCCCCAAAAGCTTCGCCAATGGCTTGATGACCAAGACATACGCCAAGCATAGGCTTGCGTCCCTTATATGCATCTATGACATTTGGAAGCAGTCCTGCTTCTGCCGGTATGCCCGGACCAGGGCTTAATACCAGCTTATCATAACATTCAAGTTGCGGCAATTCAAACTTATCGTTTCTATATACCGTCACTTCCGCCCCCAACTCCCTGAGAAGATGATAAAGATTGTATGTAAAACTATCGTAATTGTCTATTATCGCTACCTTCATTACATTTCCTCCGCCATAATTATAGCCTTGCGCAGAGCACCAAGCTTGTTGTTTACTTCCTGCAATTCATATTCTACGTCGCTCTTGGCTACTATACCGCCACCTGCCTGAAACCATAATTCACCGTTGCGACTGACAAATGTTCGTATCGTTATTGCCTGATTGAGGTCTCCTTTCAGCCCTATAAAGCCTATGCAACCGCCGTATGCGCCACGGTTATGCGGCTCATAGTCGCTGATAAGCTGCATGGCACGAACTTTCGGTGCGCCACTGAGAGTGCCTGCGGGAAATGTATCGAGAAAGGCTTTTATAGGATTGCAACCGTCATCTAAGGTTCCGCTGACACGGCTTACAAGATGTATGACATGGCTGTAATACTGTATGTCCTTGTAAAAGTCCACTTTCACGTCATGACAGTTGCGGCTCAGGTCGTTGCGGGCAAGGTCCACAAGCATCACATGTTCGGCATTTTCCTTCGGGTCATTGCGCAGATATTCGGCTCCGCGCCTGTCCGCCTCAGCGTCGGCGGTGCGTTTTGTGGTACCGGCAATGGGGTCTATATATGCCCGTTTGCCGTCTATGCGGCAATGTGTCTCGGGACTGCTACCGAAAATGCGGAAACCTCCGAAGTCAAAATAGAACAGATAAGGTGAGGGATTAACGCTCCGCAAAGCTCTATACAGCTTGAAGTCATCGCCTTCATAGTGTTGTACAAACCGGCGCGACAATACTATCTGGAACACGTCACCGCGCAGACAATGCCTAATGCCGCGTCTTATGTTCTCACGATGCTCGTCATCGGTAAGGGTTGATGTAGTTTCGCCCACACGACGAAAGCCGTAAGGCTTCATACGTCCCTTGTTTATAGACATAACAAGCTCTTCCGTCTGTGCCGAAGCCGTTTGTTCGTCAGTGGCAAGAGAGACAATGGTCATCTTGTTGTTAAAGTGATCGAACACTATAACGTCTCTATAGAAGATGTAATATATATCGGGGGCATCGTTTTCTGACATCGTGATATCCTTGACATTAATGTTTTCAAGGTATCTTACGGCATTAAACGAGGTGTAACCATACAGTCCGCAACAGCCGATACTGTCACCGCTGACATCAAAAGCATCGATAAACTCCGTAATGGCGGCATCACAAGGATAGGTTTCGCTTATTTCCTTGCGCGTGGTGTGTCCGTCGGGATAGTGACACACGGCGTTGCCATGACTTACAGCCACACTGCCAATCGGATTTATGCCGATAAACGAACGGCTGTTGCCCGAATCGTGATAGTCGGAGCTCTCCATGAGTGCGCTCTGTGGGTAGATGTCTCTCATACGCATGTACACTCCAACCGGAGTAAACAGGTCTGCAAGCACGGTTTTGCCTGCTGCCACATATTTGTATCGGGGGTTGTTATCAGAAATTGCCATATTCGCCTGCCTTTAATTTGTTGGAAAGATATGTCTCGACGTCCTTATCGCCTCTGCCACTTACGGTAAGCACGACAACATCATCGGGGTTAAACTGTACTTTCTTTAATGCCGCAACTGCGTGGGCACTCTCTATAGCAGGTATAATTCCCTCCATTCGGGTCAGTTCATAGCCTGCATAGATAGCCTCATCATCGTTAATGGCAATCACTTTGCTGCGTCCTTTGACCGCCATGTTGCAGTGCATGGGTCCAACTCCGGGATAATCGAGTCCTGCCGATATGGTATAGGCCTCCTCAATCTGGCCGTCTGGGGTCTGCATTACCAACATTTTGCTGCCATGAAGTATTCCTACGGTGCCACGATGTATTGTTGCCGCCGTGCGATCGGTATCTATGCCGCTGCCACCGGCTTCGGCAAGGACTATTTTCACACGGTTGTCGTTCACATAGTGGTATATTGTGCCGGCGGCATTAGAGCCTCCGCCGATGCAGGCCATAAGATAATCGGGATAATCTCTGCCTGTCTTTTCCTGCAACTGCCATTTTATCTCTTCGGAAATGACGCTTTGCATGCGCGCAACCAAGTCGGGATATGGATGCGGACCCATTGTCGAGCCTACTATATAGAATGTATCCGACGGGTGACAGCACCAATCGCGTATCGCTTCAGAGCATGCGTCACTCAAAGTCATGTTGCCTGTCATTACGGGATGCACTTTTGCGCCGAGCATCTTCATGCGTTCAACGTTGGTATGCTGGCGTTCTACATCCGTCTTTCCCATAAACACTTCACAATCCATGTTCATCAGGGCACATACAGTGGCCGTTGCCACTCCGTGCTGACCGGCTCCGGTCTCTGCAATGATGCGTTTTTTGCCCATGCGCTTTGCAAGAAGAATCTGTCCGATAGTATTGTTTATCTTGTGGGCACCTGTATGATTGAGGTCTTCACGCTTGAGATACAACCTGCAACCGTACTTTTCGCTCATGCGCTCCGCATAATACAGCGGTGACGGACGTCCCACATAGTCTCTCAAAAGGGCATGATACTCTTGCTTGAAATCGTCACTCTCTATTATCGGAAGATATGCTTTCTTCAAGTCGTCAACACACTTATACAGTATCTCCGGTATATAGGCTCCTCCGAAATCGCCGTAAAAGCCGTTCTCGTCAACATAGTAAGAATTGTTATCCATATTTGTATTCATTAGCATTGGTTTATGACAGGGCTTCGTAAAGGGCATCCATCGCCTTGTCGGGATCATTGTATTCTCTCAAAAGTGTCACGAATTTGCTTCCTATGATTGTTCCGGCAGCATTGGCTCTTGCACTTTCAAGGGTCTGCCGGTTGGATATGCCGAAACCGATCATTCTCGGGTTACGCAGATTCATGGAGTTTATATGTCTGAAATATTCTTGTTTGGCATCGTCAAAACTCTTTTGGGCGCCTGTAATTCCGGCTGACGACACCATGTAAATAAAGCCGTCGGTGTTGTCATCTATAAATCTTATGCGCTCTTCTTCTGTTTCCGGCGTTATCATCATTATTATTCTGATGCCGTATCTATCGGCAACAGGCCTCACATCCGCCATATAATCGGCAAACGGAAGGTCGGGAATGATGACTCCGGAAACGCCGCTTTGAACGCAACTTTCAAAGAAACGCTCATAGCCATAGTGCATGATGACATTGAGATACCCCATCATCACAAGCGGAATCTTAGTCTCTTCCTTTATTGATTCCAATTGGGAAAAGAGCAGAGAGAGGGTCATGCCGTTCTTCAATGCTATGGTTCCGGCCTCCTGAATCACGGGACCGTCGGCAAGAGGGTCGCTGAACGGGATGCCTACTTCTATCATATCCACCCCGCGACGCTGCAATGTCTTTATGACATCTGCCGTACCTTCGAGTGTCGGACAACCGGCACAGAAGTACAAAGAGAACAGTTTGCGGTCTTTATTGTCTGTAAAAAGCTTGTCTATCTTGTTCATATCTTATGTATTTTTACTGTCGTTGTAACTTGCAACAACAAAGTTTGTTTCTATTTAGTTTGCCGTCTGGCACCGTTATCTCAATTTGTTGACAAAGCCGCGAATCAGATTTATGTCTTTAATTCCCGGTGATATTTCAAATCGGCTGTTGATATCGACACCGGCAAACATGGGATGTCTTATATTAAGTATCGCCGGCGCATCTTCAGGAGTTATACCGCCACTCAACAAAAACGGTATTTCGCCGTCGTAAGCGTCAAGGACACTCCAGTCAAACTGTGTGCCGTTGCCACCGGCATGGGCTCCCTTTGTATCAAACAGCAGCATATCGACCTTGCCGTCATACTTCCGCCATCGCTTTACATCGTCTGCACTGCCAACGCTTATGGCTTTTATGAACTTTATATCGTCACGAATGTCGGGGACAATGGTGCTGCGGAGGTTGTCTATAAGCTCCGTTGTCTCATCGCCATGCAGCTGGATATAGTCCAAAGCATAGTTGTAAGCCATGCTTACTATGGTCTGTGGCATCTCATCGACAAACACTCCTACCCTCTTGCTGCGGCTCATGCCTCTGTCGGAAAGGTCTTTGCCTACATAGTCGGGAAGGGTTCCGGCGTGAGAAGGCAGCAGCGAGACATATCGGCGACTCTTTTTATAGAAGATAAAGCCGGTCATGTCCACTCCGAGACTCTCTACTTCGCGAATGTTGTCAGGCTCTTTCAAACCACATACTTTTATTATCATATTCCTTGTCTTTATGTTTTATGGGATGTCTTTATGTCCTTACGATGTCGTTTTAATGTTCTCAACTTCCGTATCACATCACGACACCTGTCTTCATGGCTGTCACTTCCGCACAAAACTCCTTTAACGCAAGTCCGGGATTATCGGTCTTCATGAAATTCTCTCCGATTAAAAATCCATTGAACCCTGCCTGCAGTAGAGAACAAATCGTTTTCGCGTTGGAAATGCCGCTTTCGCTGACTTTGCATGCGTCATCGGGAAGACGCAATGACAGTCGTAAAGAGTTATTGACATCTGTAACAAACGAACCGAGATTGCGGTTATTGATGCCCAAGACGTCTGCTTCAAGGTCGGCATAGTCGGTTTCTTCCTCCGAATGCATTTCAAGCAACACTTCCATACCGAGTTCGTGGGTCATTTGTATAAGGTTTCTACATTCCGGTTTAGGCAATACCGCCGCTATAAGCAGCACAGCAGAGGCTCCGCACAGCCTTGCCTGAAACAGCTGATACTCGTCTACGATGAAGTTTTTATACAATACGGGCAACGTGACACCGGCTTCTCGGGCTGCAGAAATGAATGTATCGTCACCGCCGAAATAGTCTTTGTCGGTCAGTATGCTTATCGCCGCCGCACCATTGTGCTGATATGACAGCGGGATAATGTCAGCACTCCCCTCTTCTTTTATCCATCCTTTGGACGGAGAGCGGCGCTTGAACTCTGCGATGATGCCTGTTTCCGATTGTTGTAATGCCTTTCTCAACGACGGTTGCCGTGTTTCGATGACCTTTTCTACATCGGCGTGTATCTTGCGCTCGGAGATTTGAGCCTTGAAATGCTCCACTTCAATGCGCTTATGGGCAATGATTTCAGTCAGAATGTCCTGCATGACGGCGCGTTTTATGAATTGATTTCAACAAACTTCTTGAATACTGCTAATGCCTTTCCGCTTTCCAACGACTCGCGGGCTATGGCTAATGCCTCTTCAGGAGTCTTGTTCTGGTCGAGAACCTGTATTCCGACAGCTGAATTTGCCAATACTACGTTCTTCTGATCTTCAAGCGCACGGTTTTCAAGCACGCTGTCGAATATCTCCTTTGCCTCTTCTGCGGTATCTCCGCCACGCAGATTGTCGGGCGAAGCGACAGGCAGACCGAGATCGGAAGGGTGCATTACTCTCTCGTATGAATTGGTTATAATCTTGAAATCGCCTGTCAATGATATCTCGTCATAGCCGTCGATACTGTTTACTATGCCATAGTCGATGCCCAAACGCTGATAAACATTGTTGTAAAGACGCATCTGGTCGAGCGTGGCAACGCCGAGCAGCTGGCATTGAGGGCGTGAAGGATTGACAATAGGGCCGAGAAGATTGAAGCAAGTGGGGAATTGCAACGCCTTTCTGATAGGCGCGACATACTTCATAGCCTTTGCGAAAAGTTGGGCGTGCAGATATACGACTCCACATTCATCTATTGAGCGGTTGAGTTTATCAATGTTTGCGGTGAATTTCACGCCATGTGCCTGAATAACGTCCGACGCTCCGCTTGCCGAAGTGGCTGCATAGTTGCCGTGTTTTGCCACTTTATAACCTGCTCCGGCAATGACAAAACATGAACACGTGGATATATTGAATGTGTTTTTACCGTCGCCGCCGGTGCCTACAACGTCTATATACCTGTCACAATCAAGCAATGCCGGTACGCCGGTCTCTAATATGCCGTCGCGAAAGCCTAACAACTCATCCACAGTAACGCCTCTCATCTGTAGTCCCGACAATAGTGCCGCTACCTGTTCGGGCGCAAACTCATCTCTCGTTATGCCTATCAGTATGTCGTGCATATCCTGTCGCGACAGCTCTTCTTGATTAAGCATCCTGCGTAAAACATCCTTTATATCCATAAGCTTTTTGTTTTTAATCCGTTTTTATTTATCTCATCTTTTTCATTTACACTTTTGACAAGGTCATGACATTACTCCGAGTTCCTCTGTATATGTCAATTATCATTGTTATACTTCTTTGTTTCAGTTGCTAAACTTGTCTGTCATATCAATTAAACATATAGTTTTCAGTTGCTAAACATAGTGCTTTCAGTTGCTAAACATAGTGCTTTCAGTTGCT
>JBJFGK010000136.1:0-2735 GCA_051892655.1 Prevotella sp.
CAGCCTTAGACACAGATAAAGTATATACTACCAAGGCGGGAATGAATGCCATTGTCAACTCTTGTTATGAAAACGTATATTATATGTATGGCAAGGTTGACGGCATCGACCTTATGGAAATGGGTACCGACCTGTGGAAGAACGGCGGACGAAACTCCGGACATGGCGACCTTACCAACTATAATGAAAATCTTACACCTTCTTCGGGAGTGATAAAGACAGTTTGGAACAGCCTTTATGCCATTGTCGGTTATTGCAATACCGCCATTGCTTACCAAGACAAGGGTACCGACTTTGATTTCGAAAGTATTAAGCCCAAAGTGGCTGAGGCTTATTTCCTTCGTGGCTTTGCCAACTTTCATATCGTTGAACAGTGGGGTGGAGTTGTGCTTCAAACAGAGTCGCTTGCTTCTTCCGGCGTTTCTTCTGAAATGGGAATACGTTCTTCTGAAGAAGACTTCTACGATCTCATTATCAGCGACTTGAAATTCGCAGCAGAAAATCTTCCTTTAGAACAAGGAGAACGCGGACGAGTAAGTCGCAAAGCGGCTATCGGTATGTTGGCAAAAGCATATTTGCAGCGTACACGTCTGTATGAAGAAGGAAGCGCAGAACGTAAGAAGTATGCTGATTTGGCTTTCCAAACAGCCACAGAGTTGATTGACAATGCGTCACAATATATATGCGGACTGTATGCAAGTACTGCAACAAAGAGTGGTGACGCCCAAATGTGGGACGATGACAATAACAAGAACAACAAGGAAGTGCTCTTTACTGAAGCAATAGACCATGTAACAGGTAACAATCCTGAATGGTGGAATCGCGGACGTACTTGTCAATATTACATGATGAATATCGGTTCACAGGCACAAACCTTCGGAGTCAATGCCGCAGGATTGAGATACGGACGTGCAAATGCTACAGTATGGACTCCGACATATTATCTGCTTACTGAATGTTTCGAACCTAAACTGCAGAAAAACGAAACGAATACCGAACTTATAGGTTTTGCCAAGAATAAGACCGATGTTACTCCTGACACTCGTTTTGAACAAGCATTCTATTATAAATATTATGCTGCAGCTCAGACAACATTGACACAAGACATCCTTAAAAGATATAAGAAGGGAGTAAACGAAGAGACCGGTCAATTTGATGAAACCCTTTATAAACAATACTTCAATACCGTAGCAAAGCGTCGTATAGCAAAAGCCGGACTGAAAGGTATAGATTATAATATCAAATATCCGGGCAAGCACTACTATGCAACATCCGGAGACCCGGCAAACCAACTGCTTGAAGATGAAAATGTAGCCGATGGTCTCGCTGTTTATACACCTAACTGGGTTCTTGACACACTTGAAACGACTAAGAGCAAACGTCTTGCTGTCGGTGTTGACAACCAATATGAGTTACGTCAAGGACAGAGCGAGCCTTATGGCGGACGTGCTTCATACACATACTTCCGCAGCTTGCAGCCTTCATGGAAGAAATGGCGCGCTTTCAAATATACTTATACAAACCAATATTGTATGATGGATATTCCTATTCTCCGACTTACAGATATCTATCTTATTGCCGCCGAAGCGTCTATCGTTGCCGGATATCCGCAAAACGGTCTTCAATATCTTAATGCAGTAAGACGCCATGCTGCCGTTGCCGGCGATGCTTCCGCAATGGATGTAACCCTAAGCGAAATGACTATTGACTATATTCTCAAAGAGCGCGCACGTGAACTCTGCGGAGAGCAATGGCGTTGGTATGACCTTAAACGTACAGGCAGACTGACTGCTGAATATCTTACAACTCCGGGTATGAACCCATACATCACGACATTCAACAACAATCGTCACATTGTAAGACCTATACCGCAACAGTTCCTTGACCAAATTGCCAATCCGGATGAGTTCGGAACAAACGGTTATTAAACTATAATCTGAAGATATATCAAAACCTCTAACGACAAGCGCAAGCAGACATCATAAGAGGTTTTGATATACCTTCAAAAATAATTAAACAAGTAAACAGCATAACGCTTTTATATTTTTCAACCAATTAAAATTACTAACAATGAAGAAACTTTTTACATTACTCGTTACAGCATTATTCGCTGTAAGTGCAAGCGCACAAGGTGAACTTCAGCTTGTCAAGCTGTTCCAAAAGGACGGTAATTCGTACAAATTACCCGGTACTGCAGACGAGATAGCTGCTTTCAAAGACGCTTATCCCGACTATGCTACTCTCTTCTGGGGTGTTGACCCGATGTTCCCTGCTGACATTCCTCTTAATGAAGACCAGACTGACATCGTTATCAGCGGTGTTACAACAGTTAACGTAGGTACAAGCTATAATCTTGTGAAGGATTTCCAGAATAACAAGGCATACATCAACATGGGTTCTACTCTCGGAAACACCATCAATCCTGAGACAGATATCACAGAAGACGTTACTTTGTGGGATACAGGTTCTAACCAGTCAATCCTCCGTGTTGTAACAAAGAAAGCCGGAAAACTCGAATTTGACGTTTACAGCGGACAGAACAACCGCTCAATCGGTATCTATCAGGTTCCGACAGAAGAAGAACTCAACAACGAACTAACAGGTAAATGGCTTGACGTTCAGGCATACCGCGACGAAGTGGCAGATGTTCTCCATACATCATCAGCTGACGTTGAAGCAGGTCGTGAGTACATCCTCGTATGTTCTTCAAAGGGTAATCAGAACCTTATGGAAAT
>JBJFGK010000137.1:0-2720 GCA_051892655.1 Prevotella sp.
CAACACTGTACTCTTGACATCTTCCCCCGCCCACCGGAAAAATCCTCTGACCCATAAATATTGTATGAGAAAAGTCTATACCATATCGTTACTATATTGAAAATGTAGATGATGTAAGTCCTTGCTCACACCAAAGAGGTGTGGGCAAGAGACTATATGCCTTTGCACCTTGGCAACGGTAACTATTTGTCATTTAACTTTTTTCCTGACTACCTTGCTGAGAATAGGCAAAAATACAATACAGATCAAAATCTTATCATACAAGACCTTGGCATTAATGTTATAGCAAACCTTGACATCGTGCTGGATGGTGGTAATGTCGTGAAATGTGGCGATAAAACCATAATGACTGAAAAAGTTATTTCCGAAAATCCGAATATTCGACCGCTTAAATTGATAGAAAGAATAGAAAACGTCTTGAATACGGAGCTTATCTTAATTCCTTGGGATATGGATGAACCATTCGGTCATGCAGATGGAATGGTTGCCTATCTTGGTAATGGGAAACTGCTCATGAATAATTATGGTCAGTTGGGGAAAGAGGCAGAATCATTCGGCAGAAGACTTCATAAGATACTTGACTGCCATTTTGATGTGCAAGAACTGTCATATAGCGGTAGGTTGAGAAAAGATACGTGGTGTTATCTCAACTATATCGAAACACCCAAGACCGTCATTATCCCAGGACTTTCAAAAGACCTTGATTGTAACAATGACAAGGCGGCAGCGAATGTGTTCTCTGATATTTTCCCAGACAAGGAAATAATCCAAATATTTGCCGACCCTTTGGTTCAGCATGGAGAGGCATTACATTGTATCACATGGGAATTATATGAATAATATCAGATGTGCATGACTTTACGACAATATATTTGGCAAAATAAATGGTTGAAGATATAACTGATGTTACAAGTTCGTTTGTTTTGTTATGTCTATTTCATTAATTACTTTTATCAGGTATTGTCCATATTGGTTTTTAAGCATAGGTTGGGCGAGTTGTACCATTTTTTCTCTGCTTATCCATCCTTTGCGATAGGCTATACCTTCAAGACATGCTATCTTCAGTCCTTGTCGTTTTTCTATTACTTCCACGAATATTGAAGCTTCTGCAAGAGAATCATGTGTTCCGGTGTCAAGCCATGCGAATCCACGTCCTAAAGTCTGTACTTTTAAATCGCCTGATGATAGAAATTCTTGATTTACTGTAGTTATTTCCAATTCTCCTCTTGCTGAAGGTTTAATATTTTTAGCTATTTCAACAACTTTGTTCGGATAGAAATATAAACCGACAACTGCATAATTAGATTTTGGATGTATTGGTTTTTCTTCTATGCTTAGGCATGTGCCGTTTTGATCAAATTCTGCTACACCGTATCTTTCCGGATCATCGACCCAGTATCCGAACACAGTAGCTTTGCTATTTTGTTCTGCTTCATTTACAGCTTCTTTTAGCATTTTTGAAAATCCTACTCCATGAAAGATGTTATCACCTAATACAAGACATACAGAGTCTTCTCCAATGAATTTTTCTCCTATAATAAATGCCTGTGCTAATCCATCCGGAGATGGTTGCTCGGCATATTCAAATTTTACGCCATAATCAGAACCATCGCCAAGCAATCGTTTGAAACCCGGTAAGTCGTTAGGGGTGGATATAATAAGAATTTCCCTTATGCCAGCCAACATCAAGACAGATATTGGATAATATACCATTGGTTTATCATATATAGGTATGAGCTGTTTGCTGATACCTTTGGTAATCGGATAAAGTCTTGTACCACTACCTCCTGCCAGAACTATGCCTTTCATGTATAATTATGATTTTGTTTAGTTGTATTAATATGAAATGTCTTATGCAAAGATAATGTTTTTATGCATATTTGGATTGTTTTGCTTAATTTTATTTTATAATTAATTATTCTTGCACTATCTTTGTAAAAGATTCATACGCACGGCCCAAAGGAAACAGGTTTTCTATGTGCCCGTTAAATCAAATCTTTGCATAAGATTGTCTGCAGAGATTACAGTTTATGTATTTAAAGAATAAGGAATGAAAGACGTTTTAGTAAAAGACTCAGATTTGGTATTGGCATCGCAGGAAGGTATAGATGCTTTTCTTAAAGTTGTATCTGACGCTATACTGAATAGCATTGGTGGTAAGTTGAGAGAAGATAATCTGTCAGACTTGAATGCAGACCAAATAACTCTTATTGCATATACAATATTACGTGATGAAGTTATGGACGGTGGATTTGTACAACTAATATATAATGGTTGGGGACCGTTTTTCTTTTACAATCCATTTGCCAAAGCAATAAGAATGTGGGGATTGTCGGATTTGGCTCCTCTTATTAACAAGGCAAAGAGCTTATATGTGAAGCATCGTGCAGAGATAGAACAAGAATATACTGATGACGAATTTATGGAACTGTTTGAAAGGTTCCCAGATTTTGATAATCTTGATGACAAGTTTGTGGAGAATGAAGAACAGTGGACAAACCGTATAGCATTCTATGTGGACGAAAACATGGATAAGTTTGTTACAATTGTAAAAGATTAATATCTATAATCTTCATAATTAATATGAATAAGGAAGAAGAATTATTAAGGAAAAAGAGTCCTGTCAATATACGCAACAAGAAAGCTTCTTTTGAATATTTCTTTATAGACATATATACAGCAGGTATTGTCCTCACGGGTACAGAGATTAAATCTATAAG
>JBJFGK010000138.1:0-2718 GCA_051892655.1 Prevotella sp.
CCAACGACCCCGAGATTACAAATCACGTGCTCTGGCCAACTGAGCTAAAGAGGCAGGTGGGCAAGCTACTTGTATCGCGCCGCTACAACCAACTACCTTTGCTGCGTTCCCACCCTGGAGGATTCGAAGGGAGCTGGCCGTACAAGACTTGCCCATATAATTAGCGAGCGCAAAAGTAACAAAAAACTTTATATATGACATGGTGAGTGATGCTATTTTCCATTTTTTTAACTAAAAACACCTCACACATCTATGGCAAATAAGCCACATTTATGTAAAATAAAATCAAAAAAACGGCAAGCACTCTCTGTATCTTGTGGAAAATCTGTATTTTTGCAACCGATTATTCTATATATTACAAATTCCATGACACCATTATCCGGCAAGAAAGGACATCAACATGATAACACGTGAAGACATTGAGCAGTTAAAAGCTTTTGCCCGCGTGGACGGTTTGATAACAGGCGGACTGTGGATAATTAGTTTTGCCTGTTTTGTAGGCGAGTTTAACTATCCCGCATTAGGTATTGTCTCCATACTCACGGCATTGACATCAATCATCATTGTGGGTATGCGCGTAAGAAGATACAGGGATTCCGTGCTTGACGGAATAATATCAACAAAGAGAGCATACGCATATTGTTTTCTGATTTTCGCATATTCATCATTGTTGATGGCCGCCGCACAATATATATATTTCCAGTTTATCGATCAGGGATATATTATTTCGATGTATTCTGCCATGACCGACACCGCCGAGTTCAAGGCTTTAATGGCTGCATATAAAATAAGCAACGAAGAGTTACAGGCTGCAATCAACAGTTTCTCTGACTTAAGGCCAATAGATATCGCCTTCCAATTTTTTACAACAAACATCATCATAGGGACTATAATCAGTCTTCCGATTGCTATGCTTACCCGACAGGCTGCAAAAAGACAGTAATAGTGTAATAACAAAACAACATAAATAATATATAGGTTTTATGGATATTTCGGTCTTGATACCTTTGTTCAATGAAGAAGAATCTCTCTCTGAATTGTATCTATGGATAGAACGGGTCATGAAAGAGAATAACTTTTCTTATGAAGTGATATTTATCAATGACGGTTCCACCGACAGGTCATGGGAAGTTATTGAGAAACTTGGAGCAGAACACCCTTGCGTGAAGGGTATAAAGTTTCGCAGGAACTATGGCAAAAGCCCCGCCCTGTTCTGCGGCTTTAAAGAAGCTCAAGGCGATGTGGTAATAACAATGGACGCAGACCTGCAAGACTCTCCTGATGAAATACCGGAGCTGTACCGGATGATAACAGAAGACCGTTACGATCTTGTTTCCGGTTACAAACAAAAGCGCTATGACCCGTTGTCAAAGACCATTCCGACCAAGCTCTTCAACGCTACGGCACGCAAGATAAGCGGTATAAAGAATCTGCACGATTTCAACTGCGGCCTTAAAGCTTACAGAAACGATGTCGTAAAGAACATTGAAGTGTATGGAGAGATGCACAGATATATCCCCTATCTGGCAAAGAATGCCGGTTTTGACAAGATCGGAGAAAAGGTTGTTCATCATCAATCAAGGAAATACGGCAAATCGAAGTTTGGTCTAAATAGATTTTTCAACGGTTATCTTGACCTTATAACGTTATGGTTTCTTAGCGGTTTCGGACGCAAGCCTATGCATGTTTTCGGTTTCTTGGGAACAATTGTATTCATTATAGGTTTCATATCGGCAGCCATTATCGGTATTGACAAGCTATTGGCTCTGGCCAACGGCATTCCTATGCGTCTTGTTACCGACTCCCCTTATTTTTACATAGCACTTACAATGATGATGATCGGCACCCAGTTGTTTCTTGCCGGATTTCTCGGTGACCTTATAAGCCGTAACTCCGCAGGGAGAAACGACTATCAGATAGAAAAGACTATAAGGTGCCAAACAGCCAACGACTGACAAGTATTATTAAATATGAAGACCGACAAAGTTAAGCATGAGGCAGTAAAGATAGAGGACAAATGCTCCGTAAGACAGCGCACGGTTACTCTGTGTATATTGTTTACGGCATTTATCGCTGCCATTTCGTGCTCTTCAATAGATTGTCCGCTAAACAGTCTCGTGTACACCCAATATGGACTTCTTGACCCTACGGGAAGGACAGATACGCTCAGAGACACGCTGACAATATCAACAGTACGTGCCAATGGCAACGATTCGGTTTTGATAAACAGGGATTATAACATTACACAGTTCTCGTTGCCTATCAGTTATGCGGGAGATTACGACATGTTCTATTTTGAAATGAGATACGCAGGCGAGGAAATCCCGACCCTTGACACCGTAACCGTATATAAAGAAAACACTCCGCACTTTGAGTCGGTCGATTGTTCTCCTACGTTTTTTCATACAATAACCGATGTCACATATACGGGCAATGCTATAGATTCTATATCCATAAACCATACAGACGTCAACTATGATACATCTAAAAAACATTTCAACATATATTTTAAGCACCGTAATTAGTTTGACGCTACTTAACGTATCCCATACGGCAATGGCACAAGACAAGACTACGCAGGATAAAGACGTTCCATTCTTCAGCGGTATTGCCGTGTCAGTAGATCTTGTAGGACCGGCAGAACTGATAATCGGGGATTATGGACAATATGAAGCCGCTCTGAAAATAAATCTTAAAGACAAATATTTTCCTACAATA
>JBJFGK010000139.1:0-2715 GCA_051892655.1 Prevotella sp.
CACTATACTCCGACATCTTCCCCCGCCCACCGGAAAAATCCTCTGACCCATTATTACCTCTATTTGCAATGCTCTTCACAGCCATTTCAAGTGAAGCGCAAACAGTAAGAGGAACTGTAACCGACGCTGATAACAACGAGCCAGTTATCGGCGCTTCAATCAAAGTAAAGGAAACAGAGACAGGAGTCATATCTGATATTGACGGTAAATATACCATCAATAACCTGCCGACAGGACGTTACACGATTGAAGTGACCTATATTGGCTATGAGCCGGCTATATTTAGAGAGATCCTTGTTACTGAAGGAAAGGACGTATTGCTGAATGTTTCAATACGCGAATGTTCTACCGAGCTGGGCGAAGTGGTAGTCAAACCACGTGTAAACAAAGAAGCCGCAGTAAACAAGATGGCTCTTGTGTCGGTGCACGAATGTTAAGTATGGAAGAAGCAAACCGCTATGCCGGTGGTTACAGTGACCCTGCACGACTCGTGACAGCATTTGCCGGAGTGGCAGGAAACAGCAACGACAACGGTGTTTCTGTACATGGTAACGCACCGCAGTCTATGCAATGGAAACTCGAAGGTGTGGAGATTTACAGCCCTAACCACTTTACCGACGCCTTCAATATGGGTACAGGAGTGGTAAGCGCGCTTAACTCCAACGTGCTTGACAACTCTGATTTCTATCTCGGAGCATTTACCGCAGAATACGGAAATGCGCTGTCCGGAGTATTCGACATGCGTATGCGCGCCGGCAATAACGAGAAATACGAACATGCAGCACAGATAGGTACACTCGGTCTGGAAGGTACTTCCGAAGGCCCGATAGGCAAGAAAGGCAAGGCGTCATACCTCATCAACTACCGTTACTCTCTTACAACCGTTGCAAGAGAATTAGGTCTGCTGTCTCTCGACGGCGATCAGGCTGACTTCCAAGACATAAACTTCAAGTTCAACCTACCTACAAAGAATGCGGGAACATTCTCAATCTTCGGCGTAGGACTGAGAGACAAATATTGGCTTGAAGTGATTAAGCCTGCAAAATGGCATAGTGTGTACGACCAAGAATATGACATCTGCCGACAGACGATGCTTGTTGGCGGCGTGGGACATAAGATTTATCTCGGCAAAGGCTGGAACCTGAACAGCACGGTGGCTGCTTCGTATTTCAAGAACAAGGGTTTTCAAGGCTTCTACACCAAAGACGAACAAGACCCCAACAGACTTGGCGAGCTGCAACCATACGTGAGAATGAATCAAAACAACTCACAACTGACCTTCACAACAAATCTTCAGAAGAGATTCAGCAACAGTTTCTTGTCAAAAATAGGCGCGACTTATACCGAATACTTCTTCGATATAGATCTGAAGATGACAGAAAGACTTGGCGAACAATGGCCTGACCATTCTGTTTATACAGCCGACAGCCACACAGGACTGCTCAATACATATATATCTAACTCTTGGAACATCAGCAGATACGTTACTTTCAACTTCGGACTGACATCACAATACTTCAGATTGAACAATGATTTCACCGTAGAACCGCGTGCCGCGTTGCAGTGGAACCCCGATGCAAAGAACACATTCTCTATCGGATACGGTATGCACAGCAAGACTGACAAGATGGATGTTTACTTTGTAAACGACCCGGAAAAGGGATATGTAAACAAAGACCTCAAGCTTAGCAGGGCTCATCATATCGTTGCATCCTACATACACCGCTTCAGCGATGACCTGAACCTGAGAGTTGAAGGATACTACCAATATCTTTACAAGTTGCCGATAGAGGCTGAAGGCAGCTATTGTACCATAAACCGCCGTTACTACTATGAGGAACGCGCACTCGTAAGCGAGGGTAAAGGCCGCAACTACGGTATTGACGTAACTCTTGAACACTATATGCACAACGGCTATTATTGGCTTGTTGACGGTTCATTGTATAAGTCTGAATACAAGACCAATGATAATATCTGGCGCAATACAAGATATAACAGAACTTATATGCTGAAAGTTTTAGGCGGTAAAGAGTGGATTATGGGAGCCAAAAAACGCAATGTGCTAAGTGTAAACGGCAAGTTCACGCTGCAAGGCGGACAGCGTTACACTCCGGCAGATGTTGAAACCAGCAAGGAAAACTACTTGAACGGCATTCCACAAGTAGCGTATTTTGAAGACGAAGCGTTCTCAAGACAGTACAATCCATGCTACATAATAGACCTCACGGTAAGCTATAAGATTGGCGGACGCAAGGTTAGCCACACCATAGCATTTGAAGCGCTCAACCTACTTCAGAAGAAAGTGCCATACGAAAACACTTACAACTACGTGACAGGACGTGTGGAAAGCTACGATTCTGGGCTTTCTCTGCCTAACCTCTATTACAGAATAAACTTCTAACAGGCAATATGTCATGCCGGAAACATGCAACTCCGGCATATAAGACGACATATCATACACCTTAATTTATATAAGAGAGACAAACGCCGTGACGTGGCTTTTGCCTCTCTTTTGCATTATCAGACACGCTCAAAACAGGGAAACTGTGTTATTTCCGGCAAATAAAATTCGTGTATCGGTATTTTTTCATAACTTTGCATCATTCACTTTCAACAGCAGAACATTCATTATACAACAATTGTATTTAATGTAAGCAAGCCATGAACCAACAATTAGCAAAACCATACGTTATAGGTCTGGATCTCGGAGGCACA
>JBJFGK010000140.1:0-10831 GCA_051892655.1 Prevotella sp.
ACCTTGTCTCTTAATTCAAGTCCGGCTTGTGAAGGCAGCCCGTGCCATAACCACTTCTTGTGTGTAGGCGACAGAGAATAATAGGGTTCAAATATCGGGAAGTTGTCTTTCGCGGCATGAATACAGAACTCGTTTTTCCATGATTCCATTTTTTCTCCATGCCAACATTGCACGCAACCGTCATATACACTTAGGGATGAGTTGAGAATTACAAGCTTTTCATCAATACCGATAACGTTTCCGAACCCCTCACATACGGGACATGCGCCTGTCGGAGAGTTAAAGGAAAACATATTGTCATTAGGTTCCTCGAACACGATTCCGTCTGATTCAAACCTGTCGGAGAAATCGTAAGACAAATTAGAAGGGAAAAACACAAGCCTGCAAGTACCTTCGCCTTCAAAAAAAGCCGTCTCCAAAGAATCGTAAATACGTGAAACGGTCTCGTTGTCATCATCGACAGACAAGCGGTCTATGACAATGTAATAGTCTGACAATGAATCATTTAACAGCAAAGTACCGATAATGTCTTCAATATTCTTAGTCTCTCCATTATGATAAATACGGGAGAAGCCCTGCTGTAAATATATCTGAAGCTGGCGAAGCGGAGAATTGCCCTGAGTTACCCTTAGTTTGGCTAAGATGATGAATTTTGTCCCTTTGGAGAAACTGTTGATACATGATATGACATCCTCAGTAGTATGTTTTTTCACTTCATTACCGCTGACCGGTGAAAAGGTATGTCCTATGCGTGCAAACAACATTCTCAGATAGTCATATATCTCGGTTGACGTGCCGACGGTAGATCTCGGATTGCGCGTGTTGACTTTTTGTTCTACGGCAATGGCGGGAGGAAGACCTTTGATATAATCAAATTCGGGCTTTGACATTCTGCCCAAAAATTGTCGTGCATAGGAAGACAGACTTTCAACATAACGTCTTTGTCCTTCGGCATAAAGAGTATCAAAAGCCAAAGACGATTTTCCCGATCCGGAAACACCGGTCATCACAACAAACTTGTTGTGGGGTATTTCAAGTGATATGTTTTTAAGATTATTAACCCTGACGTTTTTCAGTTCAATACTATTTCTCATGCTTCCGTTTATTATAAAATAATATTCCTTAATTTTGTTCCCTTATGAGGATAAAGAATATATTTATTTATCATAATGTCAATTATTCAAAATTTTAATAACGCCAAAATTCTGTCCTGTTCCTTGAATATTATAAAAGTCATCTGACTCTTAGCAGGTCTCCTGTCTTAATAGAATATTCGGGAGACAAATTGTTCATCTTATAAAGGCTGGAAGTTCTTATGCCGTAATGTTGCGCTATTGAATACATACTTTCTCCGGACTTAACTCTGTGCGGACGTTTCTTATATGCTTTGTCAGCACGTTTTTGCTTTTTCTTCAGATATATGATTTCGCCGACATTAAGATTGTCCTTCTTGTTTCTTTCATTATACTTCGCCAATTTACGATATGATATGCCGGTTTCTTTGGCGAGCGATTTAAATGTGTCGCCTTTACGGACAACCAGATAGTAGTTCTTGTTATAAATATGTATTTGATGCAGTCCGCCTTGCTGCCGAACGTTATTGCTGACGGCAGAACGTTCAACCATAAACTTGTCATATTTGTTGGCTGAATCATAATTATACAACTTGTATAACTCTATGATTCCTATAAGATTCTGAGCATAAGTCGGGCTGGTTGCATAGCCACATTGTTTCAAGCCATAAGCCCAGCCTTTATAATCCGTTCGTTTCAAGTCGAACAGTCTTTTATATCTTTGTTGTCTTGCCAAAAATTTGCTGTGGTCTTCATAGCTTTCGTAAACATCATTATATGACCTGAAACATTCATTCTTTTCGTCATCATTATGATAAGTAGCCGGTCCGAGCCAGTCATGGCACTTTATTCCAAAATGATTATTGCCTTTTATCGCGAGTTCACTCATGCCGGCTCCACTTTCAAGCAAGCCCTGTGCAAGGGTTATACTTGCCGGTATATTGTATTTAAGCATCTCTGAAATAGCCAGATCTTTATACTTGTCGATATAGGCTTGATATTTGGCGTTCCATTTCATCTGTGCATTAACACTAATACACATAAAAACAGAAAAAATATATATAATGATTGTTTTCATTTGAATTATTTTCAAGATTGTGCAAAAATACTGTAAATATAAGTGTTCACAAAATTTTGCGAACAAAAAACGCCTTAATATCGACGACAATAACTAATTTTGCAGAATTAATAATTACTTGTTATAATTTTATGGAAAAGGGATTAAAGAATACTATAAAGACAATAGTAACCGAAACAAATACGGCTAAAGCCATAGGAAGCGGAACGTTGGATGTTTTTGCTACTCCCGCTATGATTGCCCTCATTGAAGAGACGGCATGGAAAAGTGTGCAGAATCATCTGGAAGAGGGACAAAGCACGGTAGGGAGCAGTCTTGACATAAAGCATATATCCCCTACTCCACTCGGACATGCCGTTTCGTGTACAACAGAATTGGTGGAAATTGAAGGTAAAAAGCTGGTATTCAAGGCTGTAATTTCTGATGACAAATGTGTTATTGGAACAGGTTTGCACACACGCTATATCATAAATAACGATAAATTTATGGATAGAGCGAAAACGAAACCTGTGACTTCAGAATAACAGCATATAATGTCGTTATTTATAAAAGTAGTAATACCAATAAGTATTACCAAAAGAATCTCTGACGTATGATTCTTTAAGACCGGTCTTGTTCTTATCGGTTGCCAACTTTTGCATATCGGCATAATCGGCATCAAGAACCTCATTGTGATAGACAAATTCAGGTTTTGCCCTCAAATGTGTATAGAGTATCAAGGCTTCTTTATAATGTTTGGGAAGAGATGAAGATTGAATGTTATATCTATACTGAAGTTCCTTGACAAATCCGTCAAGATTCTTATCTAAAAGATAACCGCATAAGATATATTCATTAACGGACTTAAATGCCACGCCGTTATCTTTCAAATACTTAAGATACTTCATAGTAGGATTATGTCCTTTCTTCCTGTTACCGAGCATTTTGAAGATTTCAGAATCGGGCATTATCAAAGTCTTTATTGTCTTTCCGTCAGGCAACAATGCTTCCGATTTTCCATATACAGAACCCTCAAACAAATAGTCTCCCATGATTTTACATTTACTCAAAGCGTAAGCCCTAAGCATAGTGATATTCTTATCATCGATATTCAAGTGTCTGGAATAACCGGCAGCTTCTTCGTATTTCTCATTTAACAACAAAGACTCAATATAAAGTCTATAATGCAGCGCTTTATCTGTATTTCCGCCTATACAAACGATAATTATTGAGATAAGAAGTATTGACAGGTTTCTCCACAATATTCTCATGGGAAAGGCTCTCCATGCCATATCATTCGTATATCTTTTCCTATTGCGCACATAGACAGCAAATATAGACAGAAGAATACAAACCGATACGGCAATAACATTCCATACCACAGAAGCCGTAACCTTATTATTTGTTGAGACTTGAACGGAAGTAAGCATCAACAAGCAGCATAATGAAGGCACATAGATTAGTGCATGAACATTACCTTTAAACCGCGTTAATCGAGCGACAAACAGATTTAAGACCCATAAAACGCACATTAATATCGCTGTTCCGACATTCCTGTCATAATGGGTCGTTCCTCCTGACAATATATGCTGCTGCATGGACAATAATCCATATTGCATATAATGCAGGTAGAAAAATGAGAACAGAGTGAAGCCAACGGCACATAGTATCTTTGTCAATGTGCCGTTGGCCATAATACTATTATTAGCCATTTATCAGTTCTTTCTTAATACAACGGCAGATCTTGCCGGTATGTAAAGTTTCAACCATTCCTTATGATCTTGAACATACAACGGATCATAATTGGTGAAATGAGTCATGCTGTCATCTGCAAAGCCATTTCCTCCGAAATCTTTGGAATCGGTATTAAGAACAACATCATACGAACCTGTAGGAACAAGGAATCCGTAATCTGTAAACGATCTTGTCGGGCTGAAATTAAAGACAAAGACCAAATCACCACGCATAAACGCCAAAATCTGATCACCGTCATTATGCCATATTTCCTGAACAGGTGTCTTCTGGAAATTCCTCTGGCTCTTGATAACCTTGAGCATAGCTTTATCAAAATCACCTAAATAATGATAGCACAACTCTTTATTATCAACAAGATTCCATTGTCTGCGAGCATACTTATAACTCCATCCGTTACCTTCTCTTGGGAAATCTATCCATTCCGGATGACCGTATTCGTTACCCATGAAATTCAGATAACCGCCGTTAATTGCCGCAGCCGTAACAAGGCGTATCATCTTATGAAGCGCGATACCGCGATGAACCATGTCGTTTTCATCACCTTTCTTGAAATGCCAGTACATGTCTGCATCAATAAGACGGAATACTATTGTCTTGTCTCCTACTAATGCCTGATCGTGACTCTCGCAATATGAGATGGTTTTTTCATCGGGCCTGCGGTTCTTAACTTCCCAGAAAATACTGCTTGGCTTCCAATTTTCATCGCTAAGTTCCTTAATTGTCTTTATCCAATAATCGGGTATGTTCATCGCCATTCTGTAATCGAATCCATATCCGCCGTCATTAAACTTGGCGGCAAGGCCCGGCATACCGCTGACTTCCTCTGCTATGGTTATGGCATTGGGATTTATTTCATGTATAAGCAGGTTTGCCAATGTCAGATAACATATGGCATTATCATCTTCATGACCATTAAAATAATCGCCATAATTGCAAAAGGCTTCGCCCAGACCATGACTGTAATACAGCATAGATGTCACTCCGTCGAACCTAAAACCGTCGAAATGGAACTCTTTCAACCAATATTTGCAGTTGCTTAACAAGAAATGCAACACTTCATCTTTGCCATAGTCGAAGCACAAACTGTCCCAAGCCGGATGTTCATGCCTGTCTCCGGCATAAAAATACTGGTTCGGATCACCGGCAAGATTGCCAAGTCCTTCCACTTCGTTTTTAACGGCATGGCTGTGAACTATATCCATTATGACGGCTATACCGTTCTTATGGGCTTCATCTATAAGTGCTTTCAGTTCTTCAGGAGTGCCAAACCGGCTGGAAGCCGCAAAAAAGCTACTTACATGATAACCGAACGAGCCATAATAAGGATGCTCTTGTATAGCCATTATCTGTATACAATTATATCCGTCTTCTATAACACGTGGCAGAATGTTGGTTCTGAACTCGTTATATGTGCCTACTTTTTCAGCGTCCTGACCCATTCCGATATGACATTCGTATATCAGTAAAGGATTTTTGTTTGGCTTGAATTTTTCTTTCTTCCATTTATAAGGCTCTTCGGGTGCCCATACCTGAGCTGAAAAGATCTTTGTGTTATCGTCTTGAACCACTCTTTGTGCCCAAGCCGGTATTCTTTCGCCGCTTCCTCCATTCCAATAAACATGCATCTTGTAGATGTCTCCATGTTTCATGGCCTTTGCGGGCAATTTCAGTTCCCAATTTCCTGTCCCTTCAATCCGTTTTGCCTTATACTTATCGCTCTCCTGCCAGTCGTTAAAGTCTCCTACAAGATAAATATCTGTGGCGTTCGGAGCCCATTCTCTGAACACCCAGCCACGTGAAGTCTTATGAAGACCGAAATAATCATAGCCACTTGCAAAGCTCTCAAGGGTACGTTTACCGTTATTGGTAAGCATGTTAAGTTTCCAAACAGCATGTTCGTGTCTTCCTTTTATGGCATCTTCATACGGCGCAAGATAGCCGTCGTTTGCGACAAGTCCTATATGTTCAGGAGGCGTATTCTTTACTTTCGGCGTCTTTTTTGACGTTTTTGCCGATGCTTCTTTCTTTGTAGCCATGTTGAAATATTTTATTAAGTTATTCCGGGATTAGAAATAGATATGACCGTTAAACAAGACAGTCGTCCCATTTATCAGGCAAGCACCTTGAAAATAGCCTTTTTAATTGTGGGCTGATCAGAGATGCAGGGAGCGTGTCCGTCTTGCGGGAAGAATATCGCAAATTCTCCGGGCTTGCATGTGACATATGTTTCAGCAAGACCTTCGTATTTTGTAATGTCTTTCTCTGCATTATATTCAGCGTCGGGAAGGTCACCAAGTGGTGTATAGCCGTATGTTTCCGCTGCGCTTAATGGTATTTGTATGTCGATCATTTTCTTATGTGTTTCAAGCAAAGCCACTTCTTTGGTCTTGCCTTTCGCTTCTTGTATATTGACAAACAGATCTCCGCCTTTTATCATTGTCTTTCCTGCTTCGAGTTTGTCAAGATCATTGTTCTTCAAGAACTCTACTACGTCGTTAAACAAAGGATTGAGCGACGCATACTTTGCCAAATTGTCAAGTGTGTCAATAATCATAGTTTTTAGTTTTTATAAATTATCAAATATTAATTATTATCTCAAACTTTTTCAGTTACTGTTTCTTACGCCGTCAGTATATACGCCTTGCGCCGTGATGTTGCCGTTTCGGTCTTTTTCTACATATTTTCCGTTGCGCTTACCATTCTTATAAGAGCCTTCAAAACGCTTTCCGTCTTTGGTTACTTCTATGGCCTGGCCGTTACGCAGACCATTATGGTAAAGTCCTCTGAACTTTGCTCCGTCGGCATAATGTATTATCATTTCGCCTTCAAAAAGTCCGTCCTTGAATGTTCCCTCAAAGATGTCACCGCTTTTTTTAGTCAATTTGCCTTGTCCGTTCTGTACATCATTCTTCCAATTTCCCGTATATACATCGCCATTTCGCCATTGAAAGATTCCGTATCCATCTTTATCGCCCTCTGTAAAATGGCCCGTATATCGGTCTCCGTTGGCGAATTTGAATATTCCTTCACCTGTCCGCTTGCCTCTTACATAGTCTCCTTCATATACATCTCCGTTTTGGAACTTGTATATTCCTTTGCCATTTTGTACGTCATCAGCCCAATCGCCGGTATAGACATCGCCGTCTGAATATTTGTTTATGCCTTTTCCCGACCTCATATTGTTCTGCCACATGCCGTCATATGTAGTTCCGTCTTTCCAATCAAAGAAGCCTTTGCCGCATTTCTTGTCGTCTTTCCACTCGCCATCATAATATGCGCCGCCGGCATAAGTATAACGACCTTTGCCGTTACGCTTGTCCTGTTTCCAGATACCGTCATATTTGTCACCGTTATAATAATACATAATACCGTGACCTTCCTGATAGTCTCTAAACCAAAGCCCTACATACTTGTTGTTGTTCATGAAATAGAAAGTCCCTCTGCCGTGCTGCTGGTCTTGAAACCACTCTCCGTCATATTTTTCTCCGTCGGAAAAAGTGTAAATGCCTTGTCCCTGACGCTTGCCTTTTACATATTCGCCCTCATAGACATCGCCGTTCTTATATACGGCCCTACCCTTTCCGTGTGGCTTTCCCGCCACCATTTCACCTTGATATGAGCCTCCGTCTCTTGTCACGCAGGAGCCTAACGTTATTTTTTGTGACAGACATGGCTGCGGAACAAGACAAAAAGATATTAAAATCAGTAATATGTAATTCTTCACGATTAAGTTTAAGATTCGTTGGTTATAGTATTTTTTCAATTCAACTCCAAAATTAACAATTAAATCTGACACTCCAAAAACTTTGCACGTTAAATATTATTATACGGGTAAAAGGACTTAATTTATTTTGCGATTGTCTTATAAAGTCTTATCTTTGCATTGTTTGACATCGAGTCTTATCGCGACGAAAACCATGAATAATGGTTGCTGTTGCAAATGCAGACAAGACAAGTTCAGACCCCTGTTTGTCAGGAGTTGTAAACATTATGGTTACATATTGTAAACACTATGTTCACGTCTTCCAAACAGCATGGTTTCACTACGTAAACAGCATAATTGCCTATCGCCGCCGGCGTGGTCTTGATGCATAAGACTCATATACGGCCGTAAACAAAACATTAAAGGAGGGAGAAAAAGATAATGAAATTCGTTGGTATCATTCCGGCAAGATACGCGTCAACGCGTTTTCCGGGCAAACCGCTTGCCATACTTGGAGGCAAGCCTGTAATACAAAGAGTTTACGAACAAGTATGCAAGGTGCTTGAAAATGTATATGTTGCAACCGATGACGAGCGCATCAGCACAGCTGTTGAAGCATTCGGGGGCAAAGTAATAATGACTTCGCCTGACCATAAAAGCGGAACTGACAGGATTGAAGAAGCCGTATCAAAAATTGAAGACAGCTTTGACGTAATAATAAACATTCAAGGTGACGAGCCTTTTATACATGAGTCTCAGATACGGACTGTATGTTCCTGTTTCGATGATCCTGCCACTATGATTGCGACATTGGCACGTCCGTTCACTTCAGATGCTGACTTTTCAGACATAGAAAACCCTAATTCGCCTAAACTAGTCTGCGACAACAACGGTTTTGCCATGTATTTCAGCCGTAGCATAATACCATATATAAGAGGCAAAAAACCGAGCGAATGGACATCGCAATACGGTTATCTCAAGCACATAGGACTATATGCGTACAGACGTAACGTATTGTCCGAGATAACTAAGCTGCCACAATCGACACTTGAAATAGCAGAAAGCCTTGAACAGTTACGATGGCTGCAAAACGGCTATCGCATAAAAGTAGGTCTGACAGACGTTGAGACCATAGGTATTGATACTCCCGAAGACCTGTCAAAAGCAGAAAAAGCATTAGAAGATATGGACTTATAACACACGGGAAGTGTCTGTCTCGGATAAAAGCAATAAAAAACAGGCTGCTGTCTATAACATGACGGCAACCTGTTTTTATGTTTTAGCAATCAAATCATGAAACTTTCATTGACAATTTCATGTCAAAAGACAGCGTAATGTCCACGATAAAGCAGCTCGGAGTATCGGGTATTGCAAGTATTGCGGCATACTTAAACCCTGCTGCACCAATACTTTCAAACTTCACATCGCTAAGAACACACTGCTCCAACACATCTTTGGGAACATATTTGACAAAATCCGCCTTTCGGAAATCCTTAGAAAACAACTTCGCAGCACCCGAAAAGACACTAATATGCACGGTGTTGTCATAATATACGTTTTCTATTTCTATACCCTCATCATTGAACGAAGTACGATAAATCTTATAAGTCGTAGGATTTATCTGCACATAACAGTGATAGCTTTTATTATCGTTAGAAACTATCGTGTCACTCTTTATCACCTTGTTCTGATTGACCGAAATGTTGGAAGACCTTATAAAGAGCAGCGAATCATTGGCATTTTCACTACGCACAAGCCTTACCGTCTCGCCATTGTTGTTGTTAAATTCAAAGACATTGGGCGTCTGACGTACAATTCCATATTTTGACGTGCGCCCGCCTATCAGGAACAAAGTGTCATCTCTGATAATGAATTTCACCGGAACACTTGTCGAGTCCGGATAAAACAGCGAATCGCCTTCGGCCTTGAATATTACACTTTCCTCATCGGCGTCAATCCAAATACCGGAGAGCATCTTTTTTGCCTCGATGTTCTCCTTTTCGACATTGTCTTTGTTCTTTTCAGTTCTGCCACATGAGTTTGTTGCAATGACAAGAACTGCCACTGACAATATGCCGAGACAAACCTTGAGGATTTTGTTTATTGTTGTTGTCATATCTGTAAATTTCGTCTTCGACGTTTTTTAAACTGTTATGCTTTTCCTATACACCGATATTCAAAGCCTTGTTCCTTCAACTCATCCATGTCATATATGTTTCTTCCGTCAATGACAAGTCTGCGTTTCATCATCTTACCTATCTTTTCCCAATCCGGCAGTCTGAATTCTTTCCATTCCGTAACAAGTACAAGAGCTTCAGCATCACATACTGCATCATATTTACTATTACAATAAGTAATCTTGTCTCCTATTATCCTTCTGCATTCGTCCATTGCTTCGGGATCATATACATGAACATCGCAGCCCGATTTCAGCAAACGGTCAATCATTACCAGTGCCGCAGACTCTCTCATATCATCGGTCTCAGGCTTGAATGCAAGTCCCCACAAAGCTATCTTACGTCCTTTAAGCCCCTCACCTGCAAACTCTTTGTCCAATTTTTCAAACAACAATTCTTTCTGCTTGTCGTTTACACGTTCCACAGCCTTAAGAACCTCCAAAGAATAACCGTTGTCATCAGCCGTTTTTATAAGAGCCTTGACATCCTTAGGGAAACACGAGCCTCCGTATCCGCATCCCGCATACAAGAATTTACGGCCTATTCTTGTGTCAGAGCCTATACCGGCCCTAACCGAATTGACATCTGCACCAACCAGTTCGCAAAGATTGGCAATGTCATTCATGAAACTTATTCTTGTGGCAAGCATGGAATTGGCGGCATACTTTGTCATTTCCGCACTTGGAATATCCATAAAAATTACTCGGAAGTTATTTATCAGAAACGGCTTATACAGTTTTGTAAGAATCTTCTTTGCTCTTTCGCTCTCAACACCAATAACCACTCTGTCAGGACTCATAAAGTCTTTTATGGCATTTCCCTCTTTCAAGAACTCGGGATTGCTCGCCACGTCAAAGTCAACAGCTTTTCCGCGTTTGTCAAGTTCAGCTTTTATAGTTGAATATACCTTGCGGGCAGTTCCTACAGGCACGGTACTCTTGGTTACGACAACAATATAGCGGTCAAGATTCTCGCCAATGGTCTTTGCAACCTGCAATACATATTTCAGGTCAGCGCTGCCGTCTTCATCCGGAGGCGTACCTACGGCAGTAAAAACTATTTCCTG
>JBJFGK010000141.1:0-2663 GCA_051892655.1 Prevotella sp.
ATGAGCTTAATGCTGAAAATGCTTCTTCAATTACAGTTTGGAAAGGAGCACCAACCATGCTCGTGTTCTTATATTATAATTCGTCTTCATCATCGTCCAAATCAAAGTCATCAAAGCCGAATAATGCAGGAGAAGTAAATGCATCCAACTCGCGACGGTCTTTTTTTGTAGGTCTTCCTGTTCCTCTTGCTCTGTTGACAAAGCCGCTTATGCGGCTCATCTCAAGCAGTTCATACTGCTTGGGATCAGTGACATTCTCATAAATCTCAGGTATCAGTTTTGCCCCGACGCGCTGCTCTATACATTTTAGAACCTTGAAGGAGTATGTAACAGGAGGCTTTTTCACGCTTATGACATCACCGGGCTTCAGTATATGTGACGGTTTGACATTGTTACCGTTGATGGTGACACGTCCGTTTTTGCATGCTGAGGCAGCAATGGATCTTGTCTTGAATATACGTGCAGCCCAAAGCCACTTGTCAGTTCTCGCTGTTGCTGATGTCATTTGTGTTTGCGGTTAAATTGATTCATTGTGATATTGATACCTGCAAGTGCAAAACTCTTGATTATTTCCAACGAAGTCTCTATGGCAGGTTGCAGTGTTTTTATCTCGTCTTCATCATATTTGCCCAGCACCCAATCAATCTGCATACCACGAGGAAAGTCATTACCTATACCTATTCTCAAACGTGCGTATTGCTGTGTGCCTATAACGCTTTGTATATTTCCTAATCCGTTGTGTCCTCCGTTGCTGCCATTACCCTTCAGTCTTAAATCTCCGAGAGGCAAAGACAGGTCATCTACTATGACGAGAAGGTTTTCCAAAGAAATGTTTTCTTTGTTCATCCAATAGCGAACAGCGTTACCGCTGAGGTTCATATATGTCGTTGGCTTTAGCAAAATCAGCTTGCGCCCTTTAATGCTTGCCTCTGCCACATATCCGTAACGCTTGTCTTCAAAAACAATATTGGACGCTTTTGCAAAAGCGTCCAATACCATAAATCCTGTGTTGTGGCGTGTTCCGGCATACTCGTCGCCGGGATTTCCAAGCCCAACAATAAGATATTTTTCCATAAAGGTTTATTCTGCGTTTTCTGCGTTTTGAGCATTGGCGTTGGACTTACGTGTTGCCTTGATAGAGCAAACGATAACTTCTTTGCCTGTTGCCATTTCGAGACCTTCATAATGCAGGTCACCGACTTTAATGCTCTTGCCGATACGGAGTTCTGTAACGTCAACATCAAGATTCTCAGGAATATTCTGATATTTTGCAGTAACGTTGATTTTGCGTATAGAAAGGTTCATACGTCCACCGTCACGAATACCTTGTGCAAGACCGGTAAGCTTAACTGGAATACCTATAGTAATAGGTTTGTTCTCGTTGATTTCATAGAAGTCTACGTGAAGCAGAGCGTCTGTTACCGGATGAAACTGAAGTTCCTTGAGTATTGCCTTGTGGCTCTCGCCGTCAATGTTAAGGTTGATGATGTAGATGTGCGGTGTATAAACCACTTTGCGCAGCTCGCTCATCGGACATGTGAATGACAAAGCAACGGGAGCGCCGTTCGCATCTGTTTTCTCTCCATAGATGTTACAAGGAATAAGGCCTTCTTTTCTCAATAATTTTGAAGACTTCTTGCCGGTATCATTTCTTTTCTGACCGGTTACATTGATTTCTTTCATAATGTGTTACTCTAAATTAAGTTGAAAAATTAATACTTTTGCTTAATTCACCATCACACGAACTCTATTCATGTATGCTTGAAAAGCGGTGCAAAGGTATTACTTTTTATCCGAACAGACAAATGTTAATATGAAAAACATACAAAATAAGCGTGTTTTCTTGCGTGAGTTGGCATTTTTATCTATTTTTGCAAAGTAAAAACACACAAAATCTTAAAATTGATGATTAATAGAGAACTTATAAGGATTAAGGTACTTCAACTTACATATGCATACTATCAAAATGGTAATAAGGTGCTTGATGTGGCAGAGAAAGAGTTGATGTTCAGTTTGTCTAAAGCCTATCATTTGTACCATTACCTGCTTGCTCTTGTTGTCGCCGTGTCAAAGGAGGCTCGTAAACACTACGATGTTGAGACTGCAAGGGCTAAAAGAGAGGGCACGCCTCTCCCTTCGGCAAGGTTCGCAAACAATCGTTTGGCATTGCAGTTGGAAGAGAACCAACAGCTGTGCGACTTCCTTGCAACTCAAAATCAAGTGTGGGAAGATGATATAGATTTTGTAAGAAAGTTATATTCACAGATAACCCAAAGTACCATATATGCAGAATATATGGAAAGTGAGGAAGACTCTTATGAGGCAGACAGGGAAATCTGGCGTAAGATATATAAGACTCTTATAATGAACAATGCCGATCTTGATGCTGTGCTTGAGGAAAAGAGTCTGTATTGGAATGATGATAAGGATATAGTTGATACATTTGTGCTTAAGACAATCAAGAAATTTGATGCCCAATCAACATCAGGCAAAGAGCTTTTGCCTGAGTTTAAGGATGAGGAAGACAGAGCGTTTGCCCGTAAACTGTTCAGATATACTATTCTCAATGCAGACCAGTATCAGAAGTATATGAGTGAGACATCGCGCAACTGGGATTTCTCACGTCTGGCATATATGGATATTGTGATTATGCAGATAGCTAT
>JBJFGK010000142.1:0-10648 GCA_051892655.1 Prevotella sp.
ATCCCATAGATGCAAAAACTTCATAAGACTGCAACGCCAATTCTCTTCCCGGAACAATAACAACGGCCTGAACGTCATCAACATCTGGATTTATCATGCCTATCACAGGCAAAAGATAAGCTAACGTCTTGCCACTGCCTGTCGGCGAGAGCACGACAATGTCTTTATCGTTATTGTCAAACAGTGCGGCACCGGTCTTTTGTTGCATTTCATTAAGACTGCTGATGCCGAGCTTGGTAAGTATTCGTTCTATTTCCATAGTGCAAAGATAATCCAAAATGAAAGCAAATACAAGAATTAAGCTTTGAAAACAATATTGCATCATCAAATATTTTCTTTTCAGACCTTTGTACAATATAATTAAATTTGTACATTTGCAGTATTAAACAAGACTTAACTCGCAACGATACCTTACTGAATACAAACAAAGACAACAAATTGCATGAACATAGTCATGATACAAAGGATATAATCTTTGTTAAAGCTCACTTTGAGCGAAGGTTTTATATTTTTTGAAATTACATATTCTCAGATTAATATCTAAATGTTTATAAACTAATTACAATCATATCATGAATAATAAATTTACTTTGTTGTTTTTATCAATTTTCTGTTTATTCATACAGACAGGTTGTTCTGATGATGACAACGATACCCCACCAATAAAAAGCGAAGCGGAAAAGACTTATACTGTAATGCTTTTGGGATGCGGAGGCGGAAATTTAGACAGCGAGTTTGCCAAAGACGTCCCTTTGTTTGCCGAGTCATTAAGCAACAATGTTAATATGGTATGCCAATACACCTCATCTACCAACTTTGACAAAGCGAATGAGAATTACGAACCATTGGGCAGTCCCTCTACAACCTATCGTTTCAAGGTTACGCCTGACTTGGATATTAAGAACTACGATTCCTTCCGCTACAAAAGTGCATCGGAAGTGCCACTATACAAAGATGAAACGGTAACAGATTTTATTAACTATGCGGTAGAGACATGTCCTGCCGATGAGTATATATTGGTACTTTATAATCACGGTAGGGGTTTTGATATTATTAATGAAACATTGATTGAAAACCAGTTAAAGGCAGAACAGTCTCCCATGTTGCGTAGCGTTCTTTCTGACGACAATTTCAGCAAAACAAGCTTGATAGAGAAAACACTCTCAAAAGCAATTACCAATTCTAAAGCGCCACACATGAAAGCGCTCTATTTCTATGCCTGCATGGAAGGTATGGTTGAATGTTACTCCGAACTGTATCGCCAATTCGATTACATCATAGGTTCAGCCCATGTCATGTCCGGATTTGGTAAAATAGTACCGTCTTTTCTTAATCATTTGGGTGACAGTGGTGCAACAAACTTTGAAGAAAAGGTGCAGAACTTTATGAAAGACATTGAAACATGGTGGCCGGACTATCATGAAGAATTACAAGATAATATCACATTATCGTATAACGATGATTTAACATGCATTCGTACAGCACAGATAGAACCCTTGAACAGTATGCTAAAGCGTATATGCGACTACCTCTGCAGCAATGGTTTCTATATTGCCCACAAAAATGCTATTGACAATGTACACGCTAATGCAATTTATCGCTATTGCTCTTCTATCCCGTCTTATGACATGGCTAATTACATACATCTGCTGGCTGAAAGCACCAATAACCAACAATTGTTATCTTTGGAAAACGAACTTAACGAATTGCTTAAACAACTCTTTGTAAGTAAGATTAACATAATTAAGATGAAAAACACGCCGGAAAGCATCTCTGAGTTCTCTCTTGGTATTAATATATATAATAAGTCCGAGTGGGAAAATTTATCATATGATCAGATGCAATTTTACAAATCATCGATATTCTCCCAACAGACCGGATGGTACAGATGGTTTGAGAAGATAGAAGGCAAAGTGACAGGTTGGATATCATATTGATGTTATCTCTTCATGTGTCAACTCCACACCCTTATACACGTCTTTTTGTTTGCTTCGGTAAATAAACCTATAACTCACAAGCATTTCATTATCAGGTTATATTAAAAAAGGCTTACGGGAATATTCCGCAAGCCTTTACTATTAATAATCCATTCGAGCTGAAAATCCTTGAACTACACTCTCTAATTCCGGATTTCTCGCTCTTAAGACACAATTATATCGTTTTAACCCAAAACGGTCATTAGACCGATTTGGGGTTATTTGATTATTACTTTTTTGCCGTTTTTGATAAAAATTCCTTTGGTGGATTTGCTAACTTTACGCCCCATAAGGTCAAATATATCATTACTATTACAGTCTAAATCAGGCTCGTTGGTTACAGTGATAGACTCAATACCGGTTAAATCGTCTTTGTCCGGAAATAAGAATTCCGTTTCAGGTGATGACGCTGACGGCAATGTAGCATCAGAAGATTTCACACAAAGATAAGCTTCACCCGGAACAACATTAAGTTGTAAACCGTCCTTACTATCATCGGCTCCACCAATAAAGAAACCGATACCGGTCTTGTTTTCCCCGTCTTTATATGACATACGGTAAAGTAAATTACCATCAGAAGCCGAAATAGTCTTTGCTTCATTTGGAGTAGCAATAAGATAATTGTCTGAAGATTTAACCGGAGTCATTGATGTGTTCGGTGATAACATAACATTCAGATACTCTGCATTTGTCTTCAACAGTACACCCTCGTTCAGCGCTACTTGACAATCGCTACGCTTGGTCAATTTCATCTCTCCATCACTTATCGTTACATTGTAGACAACAAGTTTTTTGTTTTCAGATGTCGACAAAATTGCATCGGCTGTTTGATCGCTAAATGTTCTCCAATACAATTCGGTGTTTTCTCCGTCTTTTACAGCCTTTAAAATCTTGTACGTAGAGTCAAGAACGGGATATTTGTCAGTACCAAGTTGTTGTCCCCATATTGTTCCTTCAAAAGTTTTCCCCCATATTTTACAACCCTGTACAAGGAGATAAGTAACTTCGCCATTTTCAAACTGTTCTGTTGTCATACCATTAGCATGGCTTTCTTCTTTACTATCAATAAATCCTATAGCATCTCCTTTATAATTATTGCTGTCAAAATAGCAGTTTTTAATAACTGATAATGTACTATAATCAAGATTATATCCGCAGACTCCACCGACTCTATCATTTCCTTTAACTGTTCCTGTTGAATAACAGTTCGCCATATATGCCGTGCCCATAATAGCTTCAGAATTTCCTAATGAAATATCGTTATGAAAAGAATCATTTGATCCGCAGACTCCACCGACAGAGTAATCTCCACTTACAGCTCCGGTGTTATAACAGTTTTTGACTACTGAACTCGGATTTCCTGTTTTAGCAGAAGATTCATTATCACCGACCACTCCGCCTACATATTTATTTCCGTTGACTGAGCCTGTATTATAGCAGTTTTCTACTGTAGATATCAGTGCATGCTCCCCTGCATCTGTCGGAGTTGAAGTGCTTTTTCCGCAAACACCTCCGGCATTTTCATATGCACAAATTATATTGCCTGTATTATAGCAGTTTTTAATTGTAGCATCATAATTATGTCCGCACACTCCGCCACAACAATAGTTTCCGATGATAATGCCTGTATTATAACAGTTATTGATAATGCCGAATTTATTGAATCCACAAACTGCACCAACCTTATTATTTCCACTGAAATAGGAATTTATAACACCTACATTGTTTATTGTGCCGCTGTTGCTATAGAACAAACCTAATTGGTCTTTCCCTTCATTTGAATATAATCCGCTAATGGTGTGGTTGTAACCTTCGAATATACCGGTGTAAAATTTAGTGCTTAAATTGCATATTACTGTCCAAACATACACTGTACAGCCGTCTTTAACAGAACCGTCTTCATTAAGCGAGTCATACAGGTTTTTGTTTACTACAATATCTGCAGTAAGCTTTGCACAGGCATCAAGAACGGATGACTTAATTCCCTCTACGCTCGTGTCGCCATTAACAAGCGCTGCAAACCAATAAAGTTCGGCGGCAGTGCCAATCTCATAAGGATTATTCGGAGAACCATCGCCAACAGCAGGCTTTGAAGGGGTAATAGTTGTACTCCAAGCTACGGAAGGTATTAACATTACTGCCGTGAGAAAGAACGCAAATAATAGCGTTTTAAATTGTGTAATTGACTTTTTCATAAATTTGTGTTTAATTGAAAATTACTATCATTTTAAGTATATATCATGTTAATTGTCTTTTTTGCATTGCACTACTTCCTTTAAAAAACGTCATCATTTTGACAACTACAGCATTGTCACTACGTGTTTAATATATCGTTCAAAGTTCTGCGCTGATGTCTTGTATTACACCTGCAAGAGGTTTATATCTATTATTATTACAAAACAGACATCTGCATTGTTACTGCTTGTTATTTTATACAAGAAGAATAATTTTAGTTTTTGTGGTTATAAATAATAAATGTTTTTGTGTTAAATTTCTGATTCTTTATTTCACAGAAAAATATGCTGCAAAGTTACAAAAAAAATATTATTACATAATTATTTTAATAATATTTACATTAAAGTTTAACGGCTATAATTTATGTGTGTTAATGTCAATATCATTTTACGACACATAATTGCTTTATTATGACACGTCAGTCACTGTATTATTCCCAATTAGATACCGCGTGTTTCTATTTTGAACGTATATTAGACATACAACTGTGTTTTTTTTGAATTCACGTTAAATAGTGCATTAATAGTCTCAAATAAAAAAATAATGATTACCTTTGTAAAAGCATGATATCAATAACATCCAACCGATATATCCGACTTATGCGCTTTGACCATTGGATAAAGCAGTTGTTTATACTGCCGGGAGCAGCGTGCGCAATATTCTTCAACAGCACTGACGTGTTGTCGTTGAGCGTAGACGTATTGTTGGCATTGCTTGCCACAAGTCTTATAGCAAGCGCCAACTATGTGATAAACGAATTTCTAGATGCGAAGACAGACAGTTTTCATCCGACAAAGAAATATCGCACGGCGGTTATGAGTACATTGAATGCCGGCAAAGTGTGGCTGTTGTGGGGCTTGTTGAGTATTGTCGGTTTCCTGATTGGACTGTGTGTCAATGTGCCTTTTGTCTTGACTCTTGCCACGCTGTGGATTATGGGCATTGTCTATAATGTAAAACCGCTACGCTCGAAAGATGTCACTTATCTTGATGTACTTACCGAATCGATAAACAACGCCATACGGCTTATGTTAGGTTGGTTTGTTGTCACTCAAACCTTTTTGCCTCCTTGCAGTATAATAATAGGTTACTGGATGGCAGGAGCTTTTCTTATGGCAACCAAAAGATTGGCTGAATACCGGATGATAGACAACGCTGAACAAGCATCGCTCTATCGCAAGTCGTTTGCAGGCTATAACGAGAAGACATTGCTCTGCTCAGTTGTTTTCTATGCCATGACATCGGTATTCTTCATCGGTGTGTTCCTTATTAAATACCGCATAGAGCTGATAGCCTTCATACCGTTTCTTATATTGCTCTATTGCTATTATCTTTTTCTCGTCTATCGCGAAGACTCGTGTGTGCAAAAACCCGAGAAGTTGTACCACGAGAGGGGACTGATGATATTCTGCACTTTCCTGCTGATATTGTTCTGCATGTTGTTGTTTATAGATATTCCACAACTTGAAGTTTTCACTTCTAACATATTGATCACTATTTAGACAGCACAATATACCGATTTCACGTTTATGAAAAAGCATCTGCTATTCACTAATTCGCCTAAAATAAGCATAACGATATCTGCGGTATTCGTCGTTTCGCTGCTTCTTTCATGGTACTCTTTTGCAAAAGGCGGACTGCTTTGGATAGACTTTGAGGGTCAGTGGCTTATATGTCGGCATATCATTGAAGGCATAAATCCATATCTGCATACCGAGTGCAATCCTTTCCACGTTGAAGATTTGAGTCCGGTACCTGTGGATTACGGAACCTCGCCATGGGGATGTATCACAGGAATGTTGTTTTATCCCGGTTTTTTGTCTTATGGTGCAGCTCGGATCTGGTTTGTTGTTTTTGCCGCGTTGCTGTATGTTACCGTTGCTGTCTATGCTTATAGTAAAGCTGCTGCCGACAATCAGAAATATGTTGTTATATTGTCTTTACTTGGAACGGTAGCATATTGGTATAGCGTTCGTTTTGGCAATGCAGGCAGTATAATGTGTATTCTGCTCATGTTTGCGGTCATGCTGAAAGACGGTCATCGCTTTCTTGCAGGAGTTTGTCTTGCTGTGGCTTTGGTAAAGCCACAGGTCTCATTACTTATATGTCTTTACTTGTTGCTTGACAAGAAGTATATTACCCTATTTGTCGCGGCATCAATAAATATATTGGCTTATGCCTGTATAGCTGTCATACTCAAGACAGGTCCTGTTGAGTTGCTACGGCAATTCTTTGCTTGTAACATTGGTGGACAGGATATGTATCACGGTATTATGTCAATGCTCTCTCCGGCATTGTTTGACTATAATACAGCCATGTATGCAAGCATGCTCGTTGGCACTTTATATGCTGTTGTGATGTATTATTTCATGAAACGCAGTAAAAACATCACCGATTGGCGCCTGTCATTGCCTTTTTTCTTAGCATCAGCATTCTGGTCTTATTCGTCATGGGGCAATGAATATTTGATAATGCTGCCTCTTTGTTTAATGTACGAGCCTGATTGTTTTCCAAAAGACATGTTCAAACAACTGCTCCTTGCTGCTCTCATTTATATATGCGTGTTCGCAAATCCGATATTGTGGTGCTTGGTTCCTGTTATAGAGCCTGACAACCTTATACCGACAACAATGTTTATTACTATAACAATAATATTTACTTATCTTACAATCAGCGCTAATGCCTATTTACATTACACTAAAAGTTGAAAACTTTTTCAGCTTGTCTGTCAGACTAAAATCTTTATCACATGACACAATATGACACATATATATTTGACCTTGACGGCACTCTTCTTGACACACTTGGAGATCTTGCTGCAAGTGTAAACCATACAATGAAACAATTCGGTTTCCCCGAACATTCTGTTAATGATGTAAGACGTATGGTAGGTAACGGAATAAGAAAACTGATAGAACGAGCCATACCGCAGGGCATTGAAAATCCTCTTTATGACAGAGTTTACGATGCATTTATGGCTTATTATCTGGAACATAGTATTGATACCACATGTCCTTACGACGGCATTATTGACTTGTTGCAGGCTTTAAAGCAAAGGGGCAAGAATATTGCCGTTGTCAGCAATAAATATTGCACGGCAACCGAACAACTTTGTCAGCATTTCTTTAAAGATTATGTAACTGTCGCCATTGGCGAAAGTGCTAACATCAGAAAGAAGCCTGCACCTGACAGTGTGCTTGAAGTGATGCGCCGAATGAACACCGACAAGAACCATTGTGTATATATAGGTGACAGCGAAGTGGATATTGAAACGGCACGAAACAGTGGAATACCATGTATAAGCGTATTATGGGGATTTAGGGACAAGAATTTTCTTGTCTCACACGGTGCGACACACTTGGTATCACACCCGGAAGAAATAACGACAATATAATCTTTATGTTGTTATCCGATGTCACAAGGGTATCGTTTTTCGTGGTTTTATTAATTTGGTAATATCGCTCTCCGATAAAATAATCCGTCAACTGTGATTGCTTGTTGATAATAATTTGTAAATTTGCTGTCATTAATGACACTAAAATCATACAAATTTATAACACTCGCAAACGATTATGAACAGACGGATTATCATTCTCGTAATATTATTGTTAGGTGTTATCACATCGCAGGCTCAATTCAAGGTTGTTGATGATGAAGACGGCCTTCCACTGCCCGGTGCATATGTCTTTAATTCTAATAACAAACTGCTGGGCATGACCGATGCTAACGGCATGACAGGCAAGTATTCCGGCAAAGTGAAAGTGAGCATGATGTCATATCAGCCTGTTACAATAGATGCAGACACTTGTCATGGCGAAGTGAGACTTGTGCCCTCCCCTTATTCTCTGCCCGACGTATCGGTATCCAACGATGAGTACATCAAGTTGTCTGGAGCACTGAGAGATATAGTAATCAATGACGACAGCCTTGTAATGTATCGTGAAGGACTTGTTGATTTCTATATCAATGTCAAATCTACGGATGTCACACGGCGTATTCGTGCGTGCAGACAGTATGAGAAGCCATTGTTGAGAAAAATGTTATTAAAAAAATATATGGTTGACGACGGCAATACCATTCATCTCGGAAGATTCAGGAAAATAGACGTTGACAGTGTGAGTGAAAACAGAGGGGATACGGTGGTTTTTGCAGCAAAATTCCGCAAAAGGGATTCCAAAGACGGTATATTGATGTTACAAAGAGACTCTGTAAGAAGAGTGATTATAGACAACACCCAGTTTCAGAAGCTGAACTTCAAACTGTTTGGCTTGTCTATCAAGATACTGCAGAGTTATAGCGACTTCACATATAAAGGCGACAATTCCGGATGGAGTTCGATGATTTCATTCCGCAAAAGCAGTATAAAAGAATTTCAATATTCCAAAAACTCAACACCTATCGGCATCGATGAGATAAAAGAGTTTGTGGTAACATCGGTAGAAAGCATAGACAAGGCAACAGCCAAAAAGGAAATGAAAGATAAGGAGATATCCAAAGAGTTTGTGCTGCCCGATGTCTTCAACAATTACACCGATTTCAAATCTGACGCTGAAGAGAATCTGATTATTAGAGATTTTAAAGAAATGCTATAAACAAAGCAATACATAACAGCAACCACTTGCCTTGTTTCCGATTAATGACCAATTCGAATTTAATTGTTAAAATGCTATAATCGTATAGCATTTTATGCAATGTAAATTCTTGATATCAAATAATTATACGCTACATTATGTACCATAAAAAAGACAACGGGCATAATTTATAATTATAAGCCTCTGTTAAATAGAGTTTTAATAGTGGTTAAAGACTATGCCGTATCTGCATGGCAGCACCATCCTCCAGTACATTGAAACCGTGCTTCTCATAAAAGGCGATGTTCCTTTTTTCGTCGGGCATCAGATTGATGTAGAGGTAAGCCTTGTACTTCTCTTTTACCTTATTTAATAATTCCGCAGCAATACCATGTCCCTGATAGTCGGGATGCACCAGCAGGTAGTGCAGGAATGCCACCAAGCTGCCATCATCCAAGGCGCGAATCAACCCGACCAATCGGTCGCCGTCCCATGCCGTAATGACAGTTTGCGAGGCTTTTAATGCCTCCGTAAGCCGATGGGGGTATCTCCCTGATAGCCAATTGACGGAAAGAAACAATTCCTCTATCTGTTTTTCATTGAAGTCTTTTGTGAACTTGTAAGTTATATTCATTTTTCGTATGTTTTTAATAAATGTCCCTGAATTCGGCTGGTAGAAAGCCCGTCTGCCGTTTGAAGAACTTGACGAAGTAGGACGGGTCTTCAAATCCCAATCCGAACGCTATTTCCTTCACTTTCAAATCTGAATAGAACAATTGTCGTTTGGCTTCCAACACTATCCTGTCGTTGATGATTTTCAACGGCGTAGTATGTGTACTCTCATTGATGATGTTGGTCAATGTCTTTACCGACACGTTCAAATGTCCGGCATATTCTTTCACCGTGTGCATCCGCTTGTAGTGGTGCTCCAGCATCTGTCGGAAACGGATGAAAGTGCGGTTGGACGAGTTGTTGATGCACAGCGGGATACCAGAGCCACGCTGTCCCACGCGCTGCACCTCAATGAGGAACAGCTTGACCAAGTATTGCAGATAATCCCTATGGGCGAACAGTTCCGCATTTGCTTCTTCACGCTCCATATTGTTGACAATGCTTTCGAGTCTCGCGGCATCCTCGTCTGACACATGATAATAGGGCACGGCATCAAACGCATTGAACACGTTGTATTTCAGGAACACATTCTCGCTCGTACCCTCGTCCGAGAGGAAACTCTCGTTGAAATGTAGAATGATTCCCTCCGGGCGGCTTTGCCTGTCAAAGAAATGTATCTGTCCGGGGGAAATGAAAAACAGCGAGTTGCCGCATAGAGGATATTCCTTGAAGTCCACGTGATGCACTCCTGTTCCTTTCTTGAACCACAGTATCTGGTAGAAGCCGTGCAGGTGAGCTTCAAAAGGGTGGTTTCCGTTCTTATCGAATAAATCAGACATACGGATTATCTCAAATTGGATGCCGGAACTATAGCCTGTTTCAAGCCTGTAAAGCGGCAGTATCTCTTTCTTTTCCATACAAGTTACATTGGTTTTGCTTCGATAACGCAAAAGTAATCGGTTTGTTGCGAAAGGTAATGGGGAATAAGGGTAATAATGTGGTAAATTCGGGAAATCTTTCATTTCCGCATGTAGGATTACACGAATTTACCATTCTATTTCCTTTTTGTGCAACTGATATTCCGCAGAGTCCCGTTAACTTTGCAGCGTTCTTAAAAAAAATGGATATTATGACAACAGAAAAGAAAACAGGAGCTTTCCTTGAAATCACCATGAAGGTGAAGGAAAGTGACCGTGCCGCTGCTGCGGCAGTTTACACGAAGTATTGCCAGCCGTTCCTCGACACCATAGCCGG
>JBJFGK010000143.1:0-2658 GCA_051892655.1 Prevotella sp.
GAATCGATAGAGAACAATAACACTATCTGTTTCAAGAAAAAAGACATCACACAAGTCAATGATAAAGATATTGTGCTTGAAGCAGGCAAATGCTATATCATAAAGCCGGGATTTGCAGGTAAGACAGACACTTACAATACCCTTAAAGGAAACGGCGACACAGAAGACGTTAACGGAGACTATTTCCTAATGGACAGAGTATCTCTGAACAAGAGTACTATCAGTAATGTGGCCGATATAGCAGACGAAACCGCAATAAGCGGAGATACACCGGTCACTTCCGACAATCCGTTTGGCAGTGAATGTAAAATCAGCATACATGGTTGCTACCAGAAAGTAACAGTACCCGCCAACGCATACGTTTTCAGCGGAGGAAACATGTATCATCTTACATCTGACTACACAATGAAAGGATTCCGTTGTTGGCTTGAAGACGAGCACCAAATGGGTGAGTCTGGGGCGCGACATGCAATAAACTTCAGCATCAACGGCGTTAATGATGACACCACTGATATAGAAGGATTATTTGTCAATGGGGAACAAATACATCAAGACAACACTTTATATAATGTATGGGGCCAACGTGTGACACACATATCAAGGCCTGGTATATATATAACAGGAGGCAGGAAAGTGACAATAAAATAACAAGCGATTATAATACATAATAAATACGAGAATGAAAAATCTATATATTAAACCCCAAATAACGACAATTACCATCGGCACAAATTCCATTCTCTCAGGCAGCGGCCCATATTGGAGTGACGGTGACAATAAAAACAACATCATAGAGGGTAATCCGGATGAATGATTTCATAACATCAAGACTCGTTCTGAGAATATAGATGTGGAGGCTGTCTATTGTATGCAAATACGAAGACAGCCTTTTTAATATCAAATCACATCTTTTCAGGATGTGAAAAATAAAGAATTTGTTAAAATATGACCATTACTGCAACTTTTTGACAATTAACAACGTCTATTAAACAGATATGTCGCATCCGACAATCTATAATTGTCATGCGACCAAAAACCCAAACAACAATAACACTAAAAGGATAAGACAAGAATTATGAGTAAGAAAATCATCATTGCATTAATGGCGTTAGTGGTTCTATGTTCATGTGTAACAAGAAAGAACAGCAGGCAAAAAGGCAGAGAAACAACAAAGACTCTCCTTCTAAAAGAATTTACCGAGATAGAAATAAACGGAGGATTTAATGTTTATTTCATACAAGGCGACACGACATCTGTCAAAGTCAAAGGTAATGAGAAATATCTTAAAAATGTCAAAATAACGAGCAACGGCAAAACGCTTAGCATAAGCATGCACAAAAGCTGGAAAGATCTTTCTATTTTATATGATGATATCAACGTATATGTTACATCTCCCAACATACGAAGCATAAGCATTGCCGGCAGCGGAGAATTTACATCCAACAACAAAATCGACACAGACAGAATGTATATAAGCGTGGCAGGCAGTGGAGAAGTTGACATTAACGACATCATATGCGACAAGTTACAAGGTGAGATTGCAGGTAGCGGAGAGATTGATATCAAGCGTATAACAACACAAAAAGCAACTCTAAGCATTGCCGGTAGCGGAGATATCGATATTGACAACGCACGCATAGACAGCGTATCATGTGAGATTGCAGGTAGCGGAGACATCAAGCTAAAAGGCGACATCAAACATTGCGAAAAAGAAGTTGCAGGCTCCGGAGATGTAAAAATCAACTGATCTAAAAGTAGAAAGGGCTGGCTGCTCTTTCTACTTTTATACTAAATTATCAAAAAAAGTTTTCGCCTCTCATTGATATTGCCTAAATTTGCACAAATTTAGCTACATCCGGCAAACAGAAAACAAACTTTCTTTGTCCTCGTTTGCAAGAATTAGGCATATCCAATAAAATTCAATGAAATACGGAATAATAGCTGCAGGTGAAGGCTCAAGGCTGTCGGCAGATGGCATTAATACTCCTAAACCCCTTGTTTTACTTAATGGCGAACATCTCATTGATAGACTGATAAGAGTTTTCATGGACAATGATGCCGAAAACATCTCTATCATTTGTAATAATGAGATGAAAGAAGTACATCAACATCTTGAGAAGATATGCAAAAACGGGCTTTATGGTCGTATTATACCTATGAATATTGTTGTCAAAAGCACTCCAAGCTCAATGCATAGTTTTTTTGAGATAAGCGAAAACTTCAACGACGGACCTTTTTGTATTACTACTGTAGATACCGTATTCAAAGAGAATGAATTTAAGAAATATATTGAGACGTTTAAAGATACTGTTTCAAAAGGAGAAGCCGACGCACTAATGGGGGTAGCAAAGTTTATCGACGACGAAAAACCACTATATGTAGATACTGACAAAAACATGAACATAAGAGGTTTTCTTGACAAAAACGACAATTGTACATACGTGTCAGGTGGCATATACGGACTTACAACCATAACAAAAGACGTATTGAAAACGTGCATACAACGCAGGGAAAGTCGCATGCGAAACTATCAAAGAGCGCTCATTGACAGCGGACTGAATATCAAAGCATACGATTTCGGCACAATACTTGACATAGACCATGCCTCTGACGTTATTAAAGCCGAATCTTTTCTCAAAGAAAAATGAAGATAAATTT
>JBJFGK010000144.1:0-2627 GCA_051892655.1 Prevotella sp.
TGCTTGAACGTTATACCGAGTCGTGACGGAGGAAGACAATTAGTCAATCCCCGTGTATTAAAACTGCGGATTTGGCTTCGCCTTCCTCCTCCTTGCAAGGCATAGATTGAGCAAGCTCATCTCTGCTCTTGCTTCGTTCGTCGGTTGCAATCCGCCATAAACTCTTACATTACCTATTTTTTATAATTTCATTATTTGTACTGTAATCATTTAAGTGGTTGGGTCCTTGCCTATGGCGGATTGCAAATTTATGTCCGCAGGGATTTGAGCTTTATCCTGATGACCGCGTAGAGGAAAGTGGTCCTTTATGTTCACGGGGATTTGTAATCCCCGTGTATTAAAACTGCGGATTTGCAATCCGCCATAAAAGATGTCATAACTTCTATTTTGTTTAAAAAGTTAATCGGTAATGTCCTTGCCTATGGCGGATTGCAAATCCGCTATAAAGTAACACGGGGATTACAAATCCCCGTGAACTAAAACTCTTACATTACCTATTTTTTATAATTTCATTATTTGTACTGTAATCATTTAAGTGGTTGGGTCCTTGCCTATGGCGGATTATAAATCCGCCATATAGTAACGTGGGGATTACAAATCCCCACGAACTCAAATAAATCCCCGTGAACTAAAACACGCTTGATTGCGATTTGAAATACAGTGTTTTTCGACTCGTAAACAGGCTCTTTACAAAAATAATACAGCGTTTTTCGACCCGAAAAACAGTGAGTTGTATTTGTTAACAGTTAATACGCCTTTTTGTAACTAAACGTACAAATATTAACAATTTATCAATAACTACCTACAAGCATGTTTTTTTGAGGTTATAAACATAATACATAGTACCCCTAAACACTATACTTATAAGTTCTTTTCAACTATTATCAGGGTTATCTTTTTGGTAGTTATCTTGCCATTATTCCATTAAACCCAAATCTAATGACCGTTTTGATTTAAATGACCTTTTTGGGCTTACAATAAAAACACCCGCAAGACCTGACAAAGTCTTGCGGGTGCTGATTGTAAATGTTGGTTTCGGATTTTCTTTGGTTGTCTGAAAAAATTGTTGGGATTGTATGATAATTTTATCAGAGACCGATTATTGCCTTTTCAAACCAGTAAACGATAATACCTGCAAGATAGCCGACAAAGGCTATCCATGTAATCTTCTTCATATACCAGCCGAAAGTAATCTTTTCAAGTCCCATAACTACAACACCGGCAGCCGAACCGATAATAAGCATTGAGCCTCCCACACCTGCACAATAAGCCAATAATTGCCAGAAGATGCCGTCAATAGCCATATCTCCAACGGCTTGTATGGGATACATGCCCATGCAACCTGCAACTAAAGGCACGTTGTCTACGATACTTGACAATACACCGATGATACCTGTAACAAGGTAATGATTGCCGTTGAACCAAACATTAAGTCCTTCTCCGAGTTGTGCAAGCACGCCGATTGTCTGCAAACAGCCTACAGCCATAAGTATGCCAAGAAAGAAAAGTATGGTGGACATGTCTATACGTGTAAGCATACGGCTTACACGCTTTTGCATACCGTCGCTGTCGTCGTGCTCAAGATGACGGTACATGGTCTCTGTTACAGTCCACAACACACCGAGAACCAACAATATGCCAACAAACGGAGGCAGATGAGTGATAGTCTTGAAGATAGGTACAAAAACCAAACCGCCTACACCGAGATAAAATATCACTTTACGCTGTGAAGAGGTAAGATAGTCTTCCGCCCCCTTTGCCGCTTTCTTGCTTTCAGGAACAACAAGCTCTCCTTTCAGATACAACGATAAAATATAAGCCGGAATAACCATTGAAACGAGAGAAGGAATGAAAATCTCCATAATGACTCCTGCGGCTGTTATCACTCCCTTGTTCCATAGCATAATGGTTGTCACGTCTCCGATAGGTGAAAACGCACCTCCTGAATTGGCAGAGATGACAACTAATGAGGCGTAAATGATGCGGTCTTTTTTCTCTTTGACAAGCTTGCGCAGTATCATTATCATTACGATAGATGTGGTAAGGTTGTCAAGAATTGCTGAGAGGATGAAGGTCATGAAGGCAATACGCCATAGAAGAGACTTCTTGCTTTTGGTCTTGAGAGTGTCTTTGACAAAGTTGAAGCCGCCGTTTTGGTCGACAAGCTCTACTATTGTCATGGCTCCCATCAGGAAAAACAACGTCGTGCCGGTCTCTCCGAGATGTTCTTCAATGATTTTACTTACTTTGCCGGCAATCTCGCTGTGTTCTATCCCGGCAAGACTTGTAACAAGCCCGGCAGGGTCAAGCATAAAGAGAGTCCAGCAAACTACAAACATTAACAGGGCAATGGCTGCCTTGTTGATTTTTGTCACGCTTTCGATGGCTATAAACAGATAGCCGATGATAAACGCAATGACGATAGCGATTGTTAAAGTAGACATTTTGTATTAATTTTTATTAAAGTTTGATGTTTTTCCCTGTAAATTACATATTAGATATATTATGTAAAATTTATGCAAATATAATGTAAGATGAAGACAATGCAAAAAAAAATGAACTTTTCTTTTAATTGTTGGGATATAAACTGTCTTCTTAAAAGAAATAATCAAAATGCTATTTGAAAT
>JBJFGK010000145.1:0-2620 GCA_051892655.1 Prevotella sp.
ACTATAGCGGATACCATTAAATCGGTGCTTAGACAGACATACAAAGACATCGAATATTGGATAATTGATGGATGCTCTAAAGATAACACGTTGGATATAATTCGGTATTACGAGCCTATGTTCAATGGAAGAATGCATTTCATAAGCGAACCGGACAAGGGAATATATGATGCCATGAACAAAGGTATAGGTATGGCTACAGGTAACGTGATTGGCCTTCTCAATTCTGACGACTACTATACATCTGATGATGCTATATGTACTATTGCTAATTATTTCAGTAGTAATGACGTTGACGCCATATATGGCGACATACATTTTGTGAATGACGAAAATCCGGAGAAATGCGTGCGCTATTACTCAAGTGCCTTATTCCGACCATGGTTATTGAGATTCGGTTTTATGCCTGCACACCCTTCGTTTTATGTAAGAAGCAACGTGTATCGCAAATATGGAACATTCTCACTTGACTACAAGATAGCGTCAGATTATGACATCATGGTACGTTTATTACACAAGCACCGCATAAAGACACAATATATAAAAAAGGACTTCGTAACTATGAGAACAGGGGGAATAAGTACAAAGAATGTCAAAAACCGCCTGCTCATTAGTCGCGAAGATGTAAAGGCTTGTCGTAGAAACGGACTTTACACCAACATTTTCTTTATATCCATGAAATATCTTTATAAAATCTTTGAGTTTAAATTATAGCGTAATTAAATTGAGAAACTGTTTACGATATGAAAGCGCTTATAATAACAAGACATTATCTAGACCAACAATTAGGAGGACCTAATTGTTCAAAAGCCTTTATTAAAGCATTAACTGATATCTATGAAGACTGTACTCTGATTTATCCGGAGCACAATGACAAACAGACGGATTTGTCACAGATAGTGAACAAAAACACCTATCTCGTACCTTGTTTTGACAAACGATGTGCTTTAATCAAATGTCTTGATATGTATAAAGGCAAGATACATAGATTTGGGAAAACCGTTAAATCCCTTCTCGAAAATCATCATTTTGATGTAATATTCATTGACCATAGCTTTACCGCTTCATCAGGAGTAATAGAGTCTGCCGTAAAATCTCATGCAAAAATAGTCACTCTTCATCATAACGTTGAAAGTCTGTACATTAAAGACAATGAACAAAATCTGATATTCAGATATCCTTATAATCACTTCTCTTTAAAAGCTGAGCATAAAGCCATTATTAACAGTTGCCTTAATTTGACCCTTACAAGATATGATAAAGATTGTTTCGTAAAGCAATATGAAAACAAAAGAGATACATTCGGAGTGTTGGGTATGTTTGAATATCAGAGTAAGGAGATGCCCATTATAAATAATAAGAACAACCTTACATTTATAATATCCGGTTCTCTTTCTGCTGCACAGACAGAAACGGCTGTAATAACATTCTTAAATGAATATACAGAATCTCTAAATGATATATGTCCAAATTATAAGCTCATCATAACCGGACGTAATCCGTCGAACACATTATTATCAATTTGCAAGGGGATAAAACAAATAGAAATAGTTCCCAACCCTGAAGATATACTTTCCATAATAGACAAAGGATGTTTCTACATCTGTCCTCTTTTTACCGGTAGCGGTTTAAAACTTAGAATTATGGATGCACTTAGATTAGGACTTCCTGTTGTTGCGCACGAAGTCTCCGTAAGAGGTTATGAAGATATTGCTTATAATGGTTTTATGTTTGGGTATTCAGACAAACAATCATTTAAACAGGCAATAAAAAGAATATTATCTGTTGAAGACCATAAGAAAGTTGCTGAATGTTACTTCTCGTATTTTTCATTCAATGCTGGAAAAGAAAGACTTGCCAAACTATTAAAACAGCACCATTTGGTATAAAGTTGTCTATAATGAGAATTTATGATCAACATTACCTATATGTACATAACAAAAAATAGCTCATATAGTCATTAGTCATTAATTTAATATAGAACACTTGTAATTTCGTATTATTGAATAACAAGATTTCGCGAACTTGTTTGTGATTTGTAAGGATGCTGTTTAGGACATGAAAAGTGGCACTTTACGGGTCATAAAACGGCGTTTTAGCATGTCTAAAGTGGCACTTTACGAGTCATAAAACGCTGCTTTTTTAACGCCTTGATTATCAATGCATTCCCAAGACTTATATTTTTACATCATAATACCGCTATTTCTGAAATAGTTTACACCTTTATTGCGTATCTTTCCTAAATGCAAATCGCTCATTAGATTTAGGTTTAACAAACAAAAAGAGCCATTTCATCGCTCTTTATAAGAGGTATGAAATGACTCTTCTTCTAATAATTAAAGTGTTTCATCAGTTTCTGAAAACCAGCCCGGTTGCATCAGCATCTACCACAATGGGGCGTTCGCGGCTTATTTCATCAGACAATATGCGTTTTGACATGTCATTTAGAAGATAACGCTGTATTGCTCTTTTTACCGGACGAGCACCAAATTCAGGATCAAATCCCTCTTCTGCGAGCCGTGATATTGCTGCCGGTGTCACGTCAAGAGTAAAACCTTGTGGCTCAAGCATCTTTCTTACGGCGTTAACCTGCAGTCTTACAACATCTTCTATTTCGCCT
>JBJFGK010000146.1:0-10457 GCA_051892655.1 Prevotella sp.
GGGTGTGTCAAAAGTAACAGGCACACCCTCTTTACATTTTATAACGTTCAAAGAGGGGGTGCCAAAAGTAACTGACACCCCCTCTTTGTTTTTATTACGAGATAAAGGATAACTTAAAGCATGGTAACGACAGGCATTTACCTTAGTATCATCTTACCGTGATATGGAAGCAACCTTGCTTCACTTCATATTTCACATAGCATCTTCCGCTTTCACGCATATCACGCAACACTTCGCTCAACACCCACTTCAACGTATCGTTTCTCACAGCCCTGCGTTGTGCTCCGTCAGGATCGCTAACTGTCTTATAGCGGTTGTAACAAACATCAAATGTTGTGCCGTAAAGATGACACGAATTTTCTGTGGCATTGCCGTTATGTCCCCGCAATCGTCTTATGTCATCACGCGAGCGCAACACACTCGTAACAATAATCTGATGTAGCGGAATGCCTTTTATCTGCAGACTGTCATAATAGGCACGCCCAATATCATTGAGCAGGTTGGCAGCTCTCGGTACAAGATATGGAATACTGTTATGCAGACGGTCTACATAAAAATACGGGCAGGCACCCACATATACCAATTCTTTCTTGCGTTTCTCCGCATCAGCCCTGTCTTCCACCGGCTTTACACCATGCTTGCCTGCTGCTATTAACTGCACATCATTATTATCGGGAAATGTTTTGCTAAAACCGGGCACGCTATTTATGCGATGTTTAACCACATTGCCCTTTGAATCATAAAACGAAGGCTGTCTGAAAACACTCTCAACGGCCTGTGTCTTGGATGCGCCGGCTTCATCTGACGTCTCCTCTGACACGGCTTGAGGCTCGATAACGGCCACAGGCATAGATCCCTTATCGTCTTTGTTGATTAACGAATCGCCTGCCATACCATCGGACTTGCTCTCTCCTATAGCCACAGAAGGTGAGACAAGACGTATGAGAGCCAGCAATATAACTATCGCAGAAAAACCTGCAAGATATCTGTTTTTTGTAATGCGTATCATCAAACTGATTTTATCACGACCTGAAATATTCAATAAATCGCATTGCAAATGTATATAAAATATGCGAGATAATCCACCGGCATGACAAAGAAAATATTTATTCGTGACTACATTCGGAAAAATTGTCTTTCTTATCAAGCGTGTTCCCAAGTTCCGACAACAATCGTTTTATCATACGGTGTGCAAAGAAAATGACAGCGAAATAATAAATTTTAAAAAAACTTCTGTAATTTTGCAGCATAAATATAATTTATAGAGAAATTGATAGAAAAGCATATTGTCCTCGAAGACATAGACCCGGTAGTCCTGTATGGCAGCAACAACTCTCATCTACAGGTCATTAAAGCTCTTTATCCGAAACTAAGAATAGTGGCACGCGACAATGTATTGCGTGTTCTTGGCGATGAGGAACAAATGGCTGCCTTTGAAGAACATATAGAAAAGATAAGACTGCATGTTCTGAAATACAATTCTATTGGCGAAGAGGACATTATCGACATCATCAAAGGGCGCAAGACAAAAAACGATGCGGCAAAAGACGTGGTTGTATATAACATATCGGGCAAACCTATCAAAGGCCGTAGCGAAAACCAGCAAAAACTTATTGATGCTTACGACAAAGACGACATGGTCTTCGCCATAGGTCCAGCCGGAACAGGAAAGACTTACCTGAGCATTGCGCTCGCCGTAAAAGCCCTGAAAGAGAAGACCGCAAAAAAAATAATCCTCAGCCGACCGGCAGTGGAAGCCGGAGAAAAGCTCGGTTTTCTGCCTGGTGACATGAAAGAGAAGATTGACCCCTATTTGCAACCACTTTACGATGCACTTGAAGACATGCTACCTGCGGTCAAGCTTCAAGACATGATGGAAAAGAATGTGATACAGATAGCACCACTCGCTTTCATGAGAGGACGCACTTTAAGCGATGCCGTCGTAATTCTTGACGAAGCCCAGAACACCACATCGGCACAAATCCGCATGTTTCTCACACGCATGGGATGGAACACCAAGATGATAATCACGGGAGACCTCACACAAATAGACCTGCCACATGGTACGACCAGCGGTCTGCGCGAGGCCATGAACATATTGAAAGGCATAGAAGGAATATCGTTTGTCAATATGGACGACAAAGACATCGTAAGGCATAAGCTTGTAACACGTATCGTAAAGGCTTATGACAAAGCCCAAACCCCCAAAAAAGAATAATCATTAAAAAACATAAACACAATAAACAAATGAAAGCATTAACAAGCACCGATTTCCATTTTGAAGGACAGATAAGCGTATATCATGGCAAAGTACGCGATGTTTATAATATCAACGATGACATCATGGTAATGGTAGCGACCGACAGAATATCAGCTTTCGACGTCATATTACCCAAAGGCATACCGTATAAAGGACAAGTTCTGAACCAGATAGCGGCAAAATTTCTTGACCAGACAACGGATATCTGTCCAAATTGGAAGCTGGCAACCCCCGACCCGATGGTTACCGTAGGTCTGAAGTGCGAAGGATTTCGTGTTGAAATGATTATACGCTCCATACTCACAGGCTCGGCATGGCGCGAATACCGGAAAGGATGCCGCGAAATATGTGGCGTAAGGCTGCCCGAAGGTATGAAAGAGAACCAACGTTTTCCTGAACCGATAATCACACCGACCACGAAAGCCGACGAAGGACACGACATGAACATCTCCAAAGAAGAGATTATCGCTCAAGGCATCGTAAGCAAGGAAGACTATGAGACAATGGAAGACTATACCCGCAAGATTTTCGCACGCGGACAAGAGATAGCTGCACAACACGGATTGATACTCGTAGACACAAAATACGAGTTCGGCAAACGCGACGGCAAAGTTTATCTCATAGACGAAATACACACACCGGACAGTAGCCGATACTTCTATGCCGACGGATATGAAGAGAAACTCGCAAAGGGTGAACCACAGAGACAACTCTCAAAAGAGTTTGTACGCCAATGGCTCATCGAACACAACTTCATGAACGAACCTGGACAGACCATGCCGGAAATGACCGATGAATATGCCGAAAGCGTAAGCGAACGGTACATCGAACTGTTTGAACACATCACGGGCGACAGTTTTGACAAAGCCATAGCAGACGAAGACCTTGCATCACGCATAGAAAAGAACGTCAGCGCATATCTGAAAACCATAAAATAACAGAGTTGTCGGCATACGCCAAACAGGGTCAAGCAGCATGAAAACAGGGCAAAACAGCACCGCAAATGGCATATAAGCAAGAGAAAATCACCCCGTATGACAACGGACAGGAAAAGAGGAAACAGGTTGAACGCATGTTTGACAACATCGCCCACTCTTACGATGTCCTCAACCGACGGCTGTCTTTCGGTATAGATACTTATTGGCGCAAGGCTGCGCTTAAAAAGCTCAAACCTTTTTCGCCGAAAAGAATACTCGACATAGCCACCGGAACAGGCGATCTTGCCATTCTGTCGGCAAAAATACTTCATCCACAATCGGTAGTCGGCATAGACATTTCTGAGGGGATGATGGATATAGGGAGAAAAAAGGTCAAATACGACGGACTTGACAACATCATAAGCTTTGAAAAGGAAGACTGTGAAAGATTGTCATACAACGACGGCTCTTTTGACGCTATAATATCGGCCTTTGGGATACGCAACTTCCAACACCTTGACAAAGGACTGTCGGAAATGTACCGTGTGCTGAAAAAAGGAGGACATGCCTGTATCATAGAACTAAGCCATCCGGTGGCGTTCCCCATGAAACAGCTTTTCCGCATATACTCACATACGATTCTGCCCCTCTACGGCAAACTTGTTTCCAAAGACGACAACGCCTACAGATATCTCACATCAACTATTGAAGCGTTTCCCCAAGGCGAGATAATGACAGAGATTTTCAAAAAGGCGGGATTCTCCCAAACGCTGTTCAAGCGTTTCACATTCGGAATATGTACTTGTTATATAGCAACAAAATAAACCAAAAATTCAAACACATGGACAAATACGGACTTATAGGATATCCATTGGAACACTCATTTTCAAAAAGCTATTTCAACGAAAAGTTTGAAAACGAAAACATTGATGCCGAATACATCAATTTTGAGATTCCAACTATTGACGCTCTGCCTGAAGTATTGGCAACCAACCCTGAATTGCGCGGACTTAATGTCACTATTCCATACAAAGAAAAAGTAATAAGCTTTCTCGACTCTATCAGTCCTGAAGCGCGAGCCATCGGAGCTGTCAATGTGATAAAAGTAGAACATAAAGGAAACGACACCATACTCAAAGGCTATAACAGCGATGCCATAGGTTTTACCAAAAGCATAGGTCCGCTATTGAAAAGATATCACAAAAAAGCCCTTATACTCGGTACCGGCGGAGCATCAAAAGCCGTAGATTACGGGCTCAAATCACTCGGACTCGAAACGGTCAAGGTAAGTAGATATGAACGTCCCGGTACAATACAATACGAGAAAATTACTCCGGAGGTAATAAAAGAATATAACGTCATTGTCAATTGTACCCCATGCGGCATGTATCCTAATATCGAAGAATATCCGAATCTGCCTTATGAGTCCATGAACGAGAGAAATCTCCTTTATGACCTTATATATAATCCTGACCAGACAAAGTTCCTGAAATTAGGCTCCATATATGGCGCAACCATCAATAACGGGCTGGAAATGCTCCTATTACAAGCCTTTGCAAGCTGGGATTTCTGGAACAGATAAGACAATCACGACAGACAAAGACAAGCAAAACGAACATAAAACATCATTTATAAAATAATGGACTCACACAACCGCTACATGATGCGTGGCGTTTCTGCCGCGAAAGAAGATGTACACAATGCCATTAAGAACATAGACAAAGGCATTTTCCCACAAGCGTTCTGCAAGATAATACCCGACATTCTTGGCGGAGACCCCGAATATTGTAACATCATGCATGCAGACGGAGCAGGAACAAAATCGTCTTTAGCATACATATATTGGAAAGAGACGGGCGACATTAGCGTATGGAAAGGAATTGCACAGGATGCCCTTATCATGAACACGGACGACCTTCTCTGTGTCGGCGCTGTCGATAACATTTTGGTTTCAAGTACCATAGGGCGTAATAAAATGCTCGTGACAGGTGATGTCATATCCGCAATCATCAACGGAACAGACGAACTTCTCGCCAAAATGCGCGACATGGGAATCGGTATTTACGCCACTGGCGGAGAAACCGCCGATGTGGGAGATTTGGTAAGGACAATCATCGTAGATTCCACCGTTACCTGCCGTATGAAAAGAAGCGATGTGATAGACAATTCCAACATACGTCCCGGAGACGTTATCGTGGGTCTTGCCTCTTTCGGACAAGCCACTTACGAAGATTCATATAACGGAGGAATGGGCAGCAACGGACTTACCAGTGCGCGCCATGACGTGTTTGCAAAATACCTTGCGGAGAAATATCCTGAAAGCTATGACCACTCGGTACCTGACGAATTGGTTTATAGCGGCGGCTGCCGCCTTGATGACAAAGTGGAGGGTGCGCCTGTAAACGCCGGACAACTCGTCTTGTCCCCCACGCGAACCTATGCTCCTGTAATAAAGAAGATTCTTGATACCGAGCGAAAGAACATTCACGGCATGGTACATTGTACCGGCGGAGCACAGACAAAGGTGTTGCACTTTGTAAACGATAATTGCCGGGTGATAAAAGACAACATGTTCCCTATTCCGCCATTGTTCAAGACCATACAGGCACAAAGCGGCACCGACTGGAAAGAGATGTACAAGGTATTCAACATGGGTCACCGCATGGAGATATATGTAAGTCCTGAACATGCCGGTCATATCATAGAGACAAGCAAGAGCTTCAACATCGACGCACAGATTATAGGCCACATCGAAGAAGGCAAGAAGAGTCTGCTCATTAAATCTGAATACGGAGAATTTGAATATTAGAATATCAACACTTAAAAAAACAATAACAACAGACTATGCCCGACAACAATAGTTTATTGGAGAAATTAGACGGTCTTGTAAGCCGGTACGAAGAGGTAGCGACACTGATAACCGACCCTTCAGTAATAGCCGACCAAGAGCGGTATGTAAGGCTTACACGCGAATATAAGGACCTTGACGACATTATGAAAGCACGCAAGAAATATATTGCATGCCTTCAATCCATAAGCGAGGCCAAAGACATTCTTGCAAACGAGAGTGATGCCGACCTAAAAGAAATGGCAAGAGAGGAGCTTCAAGCCAATGAGGCATTGCAGCCAAAAATAGAAGAGGAAATAAAAATAGCCCTCGTACCCAAAGACCCTGAAGACGCGAAGAACGTCCAAATGGAGATACGTGCCGGAACGGGAGGCGACGAGGCTGCCCTGTTTGCCGGAGACCTGTTCCAGATGTATAAGAGGTTCTGCGACTCAAAAGGCTGGAGCCTTTCGGTAACGAGCGTAAGTGAAGGTGCCGTAGGAGGATTCAAGGAAATAGACTTTGCCGTCAGCGGCGACGGGGTTTACGGCATTCTCAAGTACGAATCGGGTGTCCATCGCGTTCAACGCGTACCGGCAACCGAAACACAGGGACGTATGCACACCAGCGCCGCCACTGTTGCCGTATTGCCTGAGGCTGACAAGTTTGAAGTGAACATCAATGAAGGAGACATCAAGTGGGACACTTTCCGAAGCTCCGGAGCCGGAGGACAGAACGTAAACAAGGTGGAATCCGGAGTGCGCCTTCGCTATCCATGGCGAAATCCCAACACGGGAGAGGTGGAGGAAATACTCATCGAGTGTACCGAGACCCGCGACCAACCGAAGAACAAGGAGCGTGCCTTGTCACGCCTGCGTACGTTTATATACGACCGCGAGCATCAGAAATATATTGATGACATTGCCAACAGGCGCAAGACACTTGTCTCTACCGGAGACCGTAGCGCAAAAATCCGTACATACAATTTCCAGCAAGGACGTGTTACCGACCACCGTATAGGGTTTACTACTCACGACCTTCAAGGATTTCTTGCCGGCAACATTCAGGACATGATAGACGCTCTCACGGTCGAAGAGAATGCCGAACGCATGAAAGAGGCGGAGCTGTAAGTATAGCAGCCTGCACAGACTTGAAAATAATTTACGGTTATGGGATTTAAATACACCAAAAAGAAAGAAGATGACGAGAGGCAGGAACATACCGTTCAGGCTGAAGACTTTGCCAAGCTCATGGTCTCTCTCAAACGCAATCCCGAAAAGAATAAAGAACTGCCAAAAACAGAAAGCCCGGAATAATGAACAGAGAACAACTTGTAAAACAGATTTTTGACAAACAGACCTTCCTTTGCGTCGGTCTGGACACAGACATAAAGAAAATACCCTCGCATCTTCTCAACGACGAGGATCCTATTTACAGTTTCAACAAGGCTATAATAGACGCCACCGCCGACTATTGCGTGGCTTTCAAACCCAATCTCGCCTTTTATGAGTGCATGGGTGTCAAGGGGATGATTTCTTTCGAAAAGACCGTCAGATATCTGAAGACCAACTATCCTAACCATTTCATCATTGCCGATGCCAAACGCGGTGACATTGGCAACACGTCTGCCATGTACGCACGCACGTTTTTCGGCGAATATGACATCGACTCGCTTACCGTCGCTCCGTATATGGGCGAGGACAGCGTGTCGCCATTTCTTACATACGAAGACAAATGGGTCATTCTGCTTGCACTGACGAGCAACAAAGGCTCTCACGACTTCCAACTTACCGAAGACGCCGGAGGCGAACGCCTGTTCGAGAAAGTCATACTCAAGTCACAGGAATGGGGAAACGACAAGAACATGATGTACGTCGTAGGCGCCACGCAAGGCAAGATGTTTGAAGACATACGCAAGGTTGCGCCAACGCATTTCCTTCTTGTGCCGGGTGTGGGGGCACAAGGCGGTAGCCTTCAGGAAGTGTGCCGCTATGGCATGACAAGCGATTGCGGACTTTTGGTAAATAGCAGTCGTGGCATAATCTACGCCTCGTCAGGTACCGATTTTGCTGAAGTTGCGACGATGAAGGCGCATGAACTACAACAAGAAATGGGCGTTTTACTCACTAAGGCATGAATGACAGCAAGATAATAAGCGACCCTATTTTCGGTTTCATCAAGATACCGCGAGGACCGTTACTTGACATTGTCGAGCATCCGCTGATGCAAAGACTCACACGTATCAAGCAGCTCGGACTAACGTCTATGGTCTATCCGGCAGCCCAACACACACGTTTCCAGCACTCCATAGGAGCGTTCCACCTTATGAGCGAGGCAATAACGTCACTCACGCAAAAGGGACTGTTTATCTTTGACAGTGAGGCGGAAGCGGTTTGTGCGGCCATTCTCATGCACGACATAGGTCACGGCCCATTCTCCCACGTTCTTGAACACACGCTCATCACAGGCATAAGCCACGAGGAGATTTCCCTCCTTATGATGGAACAAATAAACCGTGAAATGAAAGGTGAGCTTAATCTTGCTCTTAAAATATTCAAGAACGACTACCCGAAGAAATTTCTCCACCAACTAATAAGCAGCCAGCTTGACATGGACCGCCTCGACTACCTACGTCGTGACAGCTTTTTCACAGGCGTGACAGAGGGCAACATAGGAAGCGCGAGAATAATAAAGATGCTTGATGTCTATGACGACGAGCTGGTAGTTAACTCCAAAGGGCTGTATTCGATAGAGAACTACCTCATTTCCCGTCGGTTGATGTATTGGCAGGTCTATCTCCACAAGACAACGGTATCAGGCGAGAAGGTACTTGTAAACGCTCTTCTAAGAGCCAAACATCTTGCAATGCAGGGAAAGGAAATTCATGCTACGCCGTGCCTCAGATATTTCCTTTACAACGCCGTAGACGCCGACACATTTCTCAACGATCCTAAGGCCCAGCATTATTACGCCATGCTTGACGACAGCGATATATGGAGCTCGCTGAAGGTATGGACTGAAAGCGATGATAAAATTCTCTCTATGCTCGCCCATGATATCGTAAACCGCCGGCTGTTCCAAGTAGAGACGTTTGAAAACCCTATAGACGAAGAGTTTATTGAGGAGATAAGACACCGTCTGGCCGACAGTTTGGGTGTCGGATATGAGGACACTAAATTCCTCGTAAGCACTGACACGATACAGAAAGACATGTACGACATACATGACGACCATATCAACATATTGTTCAAGGATAACACGGTAAAGGACATATCTGAAGCTTCCGAACTGCTTAATATCGAACTTCTATCAAAGAAAGTGAGGAAATATTATCTCTGCCACCAACGCATAGACTGACAAATATTACATTAGTATTAGTCATGATTTCCGCCTTTGACATGGTTTAATCGCTGTAATAATGGCGTTTCTTTTCTGATTTCAATGCGCATTTCTACATTATGAAATCAAAAAACTTGCAGAAATCATCTGCCATACAAAATAATTCCGTAACTTTGTCAACAGTAACCGTAGCGCTTATTGTTTGTAATTCTTTGTATTTGAACAATTATAAATGTTACAACAACTTTCGCTAATCACCAAATTTACAGACATTTATTAGTCATAGAACTCACATTAATTAGGAAAATGGAAACAGAACTTCTATTTGGGGGATTGAGCTGGCAGGCATGGACTACGATTGTGCTTGTTGTAGGAATGTTTGTAACCCTGATGAAGACCCGTTTACCGGCCGATATCGTATTCCTTACTGTCATGGCGTTGCTGATTATTTGCGGCTGCCTACCTGCAGAGTTGGCACTCAAAGGATTCTCTTAATCAACGGTAATCGTGGTGGGAACTTTATACATCGTGGTGGCCGGACTGGAATCTTCGGGCGTGCTGCATTGGATTGTGAAAAATCTGCTGGGTACACCTTCTTCCTACTGGAAAGCAATCATGCGACTGATGCTGCCTGCCGCTACACTGTCGGCATTCCTCACCAATACCACTGTGGTGGCTCTTTTCATCAACGTGGTGAAAATGTGGGCGAAGAAATTAGGGGTAGCCCCCTCAAAGTTGCTGATTCCTCTGAGCTATGCTGCCTGCATGGGCGGCGTGTGTACAATCATCGGTACGCCTCCCAATCTGATTATCTCGGGCTTCTATGCCGATACTGTTGGCAAGACGTTAGGCTTTTTCTCTACCACGCTGCCCGGACTGTTCTGTCTATTGGCAGGAACGTTGGGTATCATAGCCATGCAGAAGCTGCTGCCTGTGCGCAAGTCGCCGGAAGAGGAGCTGAACGCTATGAATACCTCTACCACAGAGCTGCATGTACCTGCCGATTCTTCTCTGCCGGGACAGACTCTGGCCGATATCCACCTGTTTGAAGACTGCAAGGAGTGTGAGCTGATAGGCATCGTGCGTTTCGACGGCGAAGTGATAAACCGGATTG
>JBJFGK010000147.1:0-10453 GCA_051892655.1 Prevotella sp.
CATGAAGGCATCAGACGCAACTATTGCGTAAAAAAGAAGATAGACGCAGCGAATATAAGATATATCGATCGTGACGAGCCTCTTGTTCTTGGAGATTTCAACATAACGGTTTTCAATGTACCACATGACAGTTTAGAGAACGTAGGTTTCAATATACGGTATGGAAACATGACATTCTGCATCATGACAGACATCGGACACATTACCGAAGACATGTCACGGGCAATCAGTGAAGCCAATTATCTCATAATAGAATCCAACCATGACGTGGAAATGCTCATGGCCGGACCTTACCCGGAGCATCTTAAGAAAAGGATAAACAGCGAAAACGGACATCTGTCAAACAAACAATGCGCCAAAGCAATCTGTGATTTCGCATCCGAAAAGCTCAAACACGTATGGCTATGTCATCTCAGTCAGGAGAACAATCATCCCGAACTCGCCCGCAAAACATTAGAGTTAGAACTGGCTAACACGCAACGCATAGACACAACAGCCATTAAGATTGACATTCTCAAACGCTGCGCACCCTGTGATATATGCGAATTGACATAGACAGACATATTAGGACAACGGTATATATGATATAAATAAAACATACAGAAAAAATGGGAAAGACATCTAAAGCATTACTATTAAGTGTCATGTTATCTATCGGCATACAGATACATGCGCAAAGTTTTCTCGGAAACATTGTCAAAGACGTTGTTTCCAAAACGACAGATACAACCCAAACAGTCACTACCACCGACCAGACAGGAAGTATCATATCCTCAATAGCAAACGCCATTACAGGCAACATCACATCTACAAAGGACAAGATTGTAGGTACATGGATATATCAAGGACCTGCAGTGGTAATGTCCGGCGACAATGCGTTGAAAAACATTGGTGGAAAGATTGCCTCATCAAAAATGGAACAGACGCTGAAAACAAAACTTGAAGCTTACGGTTTTAAGGCAGGAAGTGTCACAATGACCTTTGACGACAAAGGAAACTTTACACAGACATTGTCAAAAAAGACTGTCAGCGGCACTTATACCATTGACGATGACAACATCGTACTGAAATACGGTGGCAAAGTATCTCAGATTGCAGGTACAACACAACTTGACGGCAACGATCTGATAATAGTAATGGACGTATCAAAGCTCCTAACGTTGGCTAATACGCTCGGCTCTATGTCCTCAAACACTACGTTGAAAACTGCAGCATCGCTGATTGGCAGCATGGACGGTATGGAATGTGGACTGAGACTGACAAAGAAATAATATCCGGTCACAACTATTATACTATAAAGGCTTATACGTCGTAACAGACGCATAAGCCTTTATCAATATATGATGCACTGTTTGCAAACATCAGTCGGCAGAAAGCATGTTTCCTGCAACGGCTTCCGCACATCTCTCTCCGTCTATTCCTGCTGAAACGATGCCTCCGGCATATCCTGCCCCCTCTCCGCACGGGTACAAATTGCTTAAACGGACATGCTGAAAAGTATTGATATCGCGTATAATCCTTACCGGCGACGACGTGCGTGTTTCGGCAGCTATGAGTATTGCCTCGTTAGTCAGAAATCCGTGACTTATCTTTCCGAATGTCCTAAACCCTGCCTGCAACCTGCTGACAATAAATTCAGGTAACCAGAAATGCAGCGGACTGGAAATCAGACCCGGAGCATACGAGCTCTTAGGCAGGTCGTAGCTAAGACGGGAATTGACAAAATCAGCCATACGTTGCGCCGGAGCAGTCTGTCGCATGTTGCCTTGCTGCCAACAATTGCCTTCTATCATTTCCTGATAACGCATCATACAAAGAGCATCTTTCTCTCCCTGTATATCCTCCGGATGTATCTCTACCACCATACCGCTGTTTGACCACTTCGAACCTCTATTGCTGGGACTCATTCCATTGACGACTATTTGTCCCGGACCGGTAGCCGCAGGAACTACAAAGCCTCCCGGACACATGCAAAACGAATATACGCCACGTCCGTCAACCTGTGTCACGAAACTATATTCAGCAGCCGGAAGATACTTACCTCTACCGTTCCTGCTGTGATACTGTATGCTGTCTATCAGTTGGGAGGGATGTTCCAACCGTACACCTATGGCCAGCGACTTTGATTCTATCTCTATGCGGTTGTCATAAAGATATCTGTACACGTCACGTGCCGAATGGCCTGTTGCAAGAATTACCGGTCCTTTCAGGATTTTCTCTTCACCCGTATCAAGAACTACCGCTTCTATACCTGATACTTTGTCTCCTTCTATGACTAAGCCTGTCATTTTCGTACCGAACATCACATCTCCGCCACTTTCAAGGATTGTGTTACGCATGTTTTCTATTACTCGCGGCAGTTTGTCGGTACCTATATGAGGATGTGCATCCGACAATATCGAAAGTGGCGCACCATGTTGGCAAAAGATGTTCAATATGCGATCTACGCTTCCGCGCTTCTTGCTTCTTGTGTACAACTTGCCGTCTGAATAGGCTCCGGCACCACCCTCGCCAAAACTATAATTGCTTTCGGGATCTATCTTATGCGTCTTTGTAATGGCTGCCAAGTCTTTCTTACGTTCCCTGACATTACGCCCCCTCTCCACGACAACCGGTCTCAAACCGAGTTCTATAAGTCTTAAAGCGGCAAAAAGTCCGCCCGGACCGGCTCCAACCACAATGACACGCGGTCTGCCGGATACATCTTTATACTCAGTATGTACATAGCTGTCATCTTCAGGCTCTTCATTTACATATATTCTGACCTTCAGATTAACATATATAGTACGCTGTCTGGCATCAATGCTTCTCTTCAACACTCTAACATGATTGATTGTTCTGACATCCAATCCTTTTTCACGTGCAATATAATCCTTTATACTGTCGGTATCGGCTGCCTGTTGTGGCAGAACTCTTATCTGATATTCGTATGTCATCGTGTATGAATGTTGGTTTTAATGTTTATAAATCATGTATATATATTATTGCAAAGGTATCGTTTTTAGTAGAAATATGATACAAAACGAGTGCCTTTACACATCAAAATTATGCTAATTTATAATTTTTCTCCGACAAACTATTGCATAAAGGATAATTCTTGCTAAATTTGCGAGCAATTTAACAGAGGGTTTACCTTGTTTGTATCAAGGACCTCAAATAAAGAAACATTACAAAAACAATGAAAGTATTAAAATTTGGCGGAACATCCGTAGGTTCCGAAAAAAGCATTTTATGCTTAAAACGTATTGTAGAGAAAGAGGCTAAACAACAGCCCGTAGTAGTGGTGGTAAGTGCTCTTGGAGGCATAACAGACAAGCTGATAACAACATCACAGCTCGCTCTTAACGGAGATGAGAAATATAAGACCGAGTTTGATGCTATGGTAAGGCGCCATCACCAGATGATAGACAAAATTATTACCGACACCAAGAAAAGGGAAGAGCTTTTCAATACTGTAGACATCCTTTTCGAACAGTTGAAAAGTATTTATTATGGTGTCTTTTTAATCCACGATTTGAGCGAGAAGACTCAGAATGCAATAGTCAGTTATGGCGAAAGGCTAAGCTCTTATATCGTAGCAGCTTTGATAAAGAACGCCAAACGCATGAATTCACGCGACTTTATCAAGACCGAGCATAAGAACAACAAGCATGTACTTGACAGCGAACTGACCAACAAACTTGTTTGCGAAACATTCAAGGATGCTCCCCGCATTGCCGTTGTGCCCGGTTTTATAAGCAAAGACAAGCATACCGGTGAGACAACCAATCTTGGTCGAGGTGGCAGCGACTATACCGCAGCTATCATAGCGGCAGCTCTTGATGCCGAAGTCCTTGAGATATGGACAGACGTAGACGGTTTTATGACTGCCGACCCAAGAGTTATCCATACGGCATATACAATTAATGAGTTGAGCTATGTGGAGGCAATGGAGCTATGTAACTTCGGAGCAAAAGTCATCTATCCCCCGACGATATATCCGGTATGCGTGAAAAACATTCCTATAAGGGTAAAAAACACATTCAACCCACAGAGTCCAGGTTCGATAATAAAGAACAAAACCGACAATGACACCAAAGTCATCAAAGGAATATCAAGCATCAGCGGCACCACACTGATAACGATTACAGGCCTGTCTATGGTCGGAGTCATCGGTGTTAATCGCAGAATATTCACAGCACTTGCCGAGAACGGCATATCAGTATTCCTCGTGAGTCAAGCCTCATCAGAGAATTCAACATCAATCGGTGTTAAAGACTCCGACTCAGATGAAGCCGTAAGAGTGCTAAACAATGAATTTGCCAAAGAGATTGCCACCGGAGCAATGTATCCCATGCATGCCGAGAATGGTCTTGCTACCATTGCCATTGTCGGAGAGAATATGAAGCACACTCCCGGTATCGCCGGAAAACTTTTCGGAACGTTAGGAAGAAGCGGTATAAGCGTAATTGCCTGTGCGCAAGGAGCATCAGAGACAAACATATCATTCGTTATCAATGGCATGTATCTGCGAAAATCGCTTAACGTTTTGCATGATTCGTTTTTCCTTTCCGAATACAATGTGCTCAATCTATTCATTTGCGGAGTCGGAACTGTCGGTGGCAAACTGATAGAGCAGATACGTTCACAATATGAAGAGCTGAAACAGAACCGGCGTCTTAAACTGAACGTTGTCGGAATAGCCAGCAGCAAAAATGCCATATTCAACCGTGACGGTATAGACCTTGACAATTATCGTGAACAACTCAACACTTCAGAACCAAGCGACATCGGCAAGTTGAAGAGAGAAGTAATATCCATGAACATCTTCAACAGTGTTTTCGTTGACTGTACGGCAAGTAAGGAAGTGGCTTCCATATATCAAGACCTGCTTGAACACAATATTTCGGTCATCGCTGCCAACAAGATAGCCGCTTCATCCGACTACGACAGCTATATCAGACTAAAAGAAACGGCACTGGCACGCGGTATCAAGTTCCGCTTCGAAACCAATGTAGGAGCCGGATTGCCTATCATCGGAACCATTAACGACCTTAAGAACTCAGGTGATAAGATATTGAAGATTGAGGCTGTACTCAGTGGTACGCTTAACTTTATATTCAACGAGCTGTCTGCGGATGTGCCGTTGTCAGAGGCAGTGAAAAGAGCTAAAGATGAAGGATATAGCGAACCTGACCCGCGTATAGACCTTAGCGGAACTGATGTAATACGCAAACTTGTCATCCTTACCAGAGAGGCAGGCTATAAAGTTGAGCCTGACGATGTGGAAAAACATTTGTTCATCCCCGAAGAACTGTTCAAAGGCAGTCTTGACAACTTTTGGGAACAGTTGCCGTCACTCGACTCTAAATTCGAGAAAGAGCGCAAAGCACTTGAAACAGAAGGAAAGAAGTGGCGTTTTGTTGCCAAAATGGAGATGGGACGCACACAGGTATCTTTACAGACAGTCGAGAAAGGACATCCTTTCTTCAATCTTGAAGGGTCAAACAACATTGTCATGCTTACAACCGAGCGGTATAAGGAATATCCGATGCTCATTCAGGGTTATGGTGCAGGGGCAAGCGTTACGGCAGCAGGAGTTTTTGCAAACATAATGAGCATAGCAAACATTTAAACCAATGAAACACATCATCATATTAGGTGACGGTATGGCTGACCATCCCGTTGAAAGACTCGGAGGAAAGACCTTGCTCGAATATGCCGAACCGGAATACATGAACATGCTTGCCCGCAACGGCAGGACGGGAAGACTTATTACAGTTCCTGAAGGCTATATGCCCGGAAGCGAGGTTGCTAATACAGCTATCATGGGATATAATCTCGATGAAGTCTATGAAGGAAGAGGACCGCTTGAAGCGGCCAGTATTGGCTATGACATGCGGCCCGATGACCTTGCCCTGAGATGCAATATCATAACATTAGACAACGGACTCATAAAGAATCATCATGGCGGTCATCTTCAGACAGAAGACGGTGACATGCTGATAAAATATCTCAACAGCAATCTCGGCAACGAGAGAGTCAAGTTTATTACAGGCATACAATACCGGCATCTTCTAATAATCAAAGGAGGCAACAAGCATATTGTATGTGCCCCACCCCACGATCACCCCGATGAAGAGTGGCGTCCGCTATTGGTAAAAGCTGAAGAGTGTGATGACAACCATACGGAACTCTCTCCGCAACAAACGGCAGACCTCATAAACGACCTAATCGTCAAGTCACAGGAACTGCTTGAAAAACATCCTTTCAATAAGAACCGCAAGCTTAAAGCCAACAGCATCTGGGCTTGGAGCGGCGGATACAGACCACGCATGAAGACTTTGGCAGACATGTATCCTTCGGTTAACAGAGGCTCGGTCATATCTGCCGTAGATCTGATACGGGGTATTGGGAAATATGCCGGACTTGACATAATAAATGTAGAAGGCGCCACAGGACTTGCCAACACCAATTACGAGGGTAAGGCAGAAGCTGCAATCAAAGCTCTGGAAAACGGCAGCGACTTTGTTTTTCTGCATGTCGAAGCAAGCGACGAAGCCGGACACGATGGAGATTTAGACTTGAAACTTAAGACAATTGACTATCTTGACAAACGTATCATAAAACCTATATACGAGAAAACACTCTCTTGGCATGACAATCCCGTGAGCATTGCCATTCTGCCCGATCACCCTACGCCGGTAGAAATACGCACTCACGTTAGTGAGCCTGTACCGTTTATCATTTGGTATCCGGGTATCGAGGCTGACAATGTAAAGGTTTATAACGAAAGAAGTTGCGTAAACGGCTCTTATGGTTTGCTACGTTTGGAAGAGTTTATGCAAGAGTTCATGAAATGACACACAACGGTAAACATGCAAAAACACATAATACCGGATATCAGAACATACATATATAATATTTGAAAAAAATAGAAATGAAATATTACAGTACAAACAAACAATCACCGGAAGTATCGCTTCATGAGGCAGTGGTAAAAGGACTCGCCGCCGATCGCGGCTTGTATATGCCGGAAAATATAAAACAATTGCCCGAAAGTTTCTTCAACAACATACAGGACATGTCTTTCCAAGAGATTGCTTTTGAAGTTGCAAAAGCTTTTTTCGGTGAAGACGTAGAAGAGAAATCACTGAAAAAGATTGTATATGACACGCTTTCATTTGACTGTCCCGTAGTTAAAGTGGAAGAAAATATCTGGTCGCTTGAACTTTTTCATGGTCCTACACTTGCTTTCAAGGATGTCGGGGCACGCTTCATGGCACGATTGCTCGGTTATTTTATCAGTCAGGAGAAGCAACAACTTGTCAATGTGCTCGTGGCAACAAGCGGAGATACAGGTTCTGCTGTTGCCAACGGTTTTCTCGGAGTAGAAGGAATACATGTCTATGTACTATATCCGAAAGGCAAAGTAAGCAAGATACAAGAGTCTCAGTTCACAACTCTGGGCAAAAACATCACAGCCATAGAAGTTGACGGTGTTTTTGACGACTGTCAAGCACTCGTAAAAAGTGCGTTCATGGACTCACAGCTCAACGCACACATGAAACTTACATCTGCCAACTCTATCAACGTGGCACGCTTTCTGCCACAGGCATTCTACTATTTCAACGCTTATGCCGGTATGAAAAGGCAGGGACTTGCCGACAATCTTGTGATATGCGTACCAAGCGGCAACTTCGGTAATATCACGGCTGCACTATTTGCACAAAAAATGGGGCTTCCCATAAAACGCTTTATAGCGGCAAACAATGCCAACGACGTATTCTTCAAATATCTGTCAAGCGGCAACTATTGCCCGCAACCATCTATACAGACCATTGCCAATGCTATGGATGTAGGAGACCCGAGTAACTTCGCAAGAATACTTGATCTCTACGGCAATTCGCATCAGACAATAAAATCAATCATCAGCGGGGCAACGTTCAACGATGAAGATATTAAAGAGGCTCTTAAAAATTGCTACGACATCAACTCATACATTCTTGACCCTCATGGCGCTTGCGGATATCTGGCATTGAAAGAGGGGCTGCATGAAGGCGAGACCGGAGTATTCTGTGAAACAGCACACCCCGCAAAATTCAAAGAAACCGTAGAAAGTGCCATAGGCGATACTGTTGAAATACCCGAAAGACTTGCTGCTTTCATGAAAGGCGAGAAAAAAACAATATGTATGAGCAAACATTTTGAAGACTTCAAAGATTTTCTCTTAAAAGAATAACAACAAATCTTTTGGGTAGATCAAATTTTTACTCACGGAAACAAAGAAAGGATGGCAAGGCTGTATGCCCTGTCATCCTTTTTTATCACAATCGGTCATTCTAAATGATATAAAAACATGCCATTTTCAAATATCTTTATAATGCAAGATAAAAATCCATAATATTGGTAAGTTTTGCCAAAATCCAGGTATCATTTTTATCGCATTCCAATAGTAATTTTGCATATAAGAACTTTATATAATTATGATTTATGGACAAGAACAATTTTATTAATCCGGAACAAGGTAAATCTTATCTTTCAACCGAGCATGAAAAAGGTCGGACGAAGTCCAAAGTATTGGCAATATCTTCAAGTCTGAGATTTAAAAGCAACTCCGACAGTCTTGTTGATGAATTTATTCGTGGGGCCGCAGAGGCTGGTCATGATGTTGAGAAGATATCATTAAGAGGGAAAAATATACAATTCTGTCAGGGATGCCTTGCCTGTCAGAAAACAGGTTCGTGTGTCATTAAGGACGATATGCCTGAAATCATGCAAAAGATGCACGATGCTGATGTTATAGTCTTTGCCACACCAATCTATTATTATGAAATGTGCGGACAAATGAAGACCTTGCTTGACCGCGCCAATCCGCTCTACGATTCTGACTATCATTTCCGCAACATATATATGCTAACGGCAGCAGCAGAAGATGAAGAGAATGTACCTCAACGGGCGATAAGCGGATTAGAAGGCTGGATAGAGTGTTTTCCTAAGGCTCATCTGGAAGGTACAGTATTTGCCGGAGGAGTTACAGACATGGGCGACATTGCCGGACACAAAGCATTGATGAAAGCCTACGAATTGGGTAAGACGATATAAAGCAAGACGGTATTAATTATGCATAGGATACAAATCATCGGCTGTTTACGGCTGATTCTGTTAATAGCATTTATTCTTTCTTCCCTCTCTGCACGTTCAAAAGACAATGACCAAACGAATCTTGTTCATGCAGAAGAGTCTAGTGAAAACGGTGAAAAAAATAAAGAAACAGAGGTTAAGATGGACGAGAAAATAAGAATAACGATTGGGAACTCTATTTTTTCCGCTACTTTGGAGAATAACGAAACAGCAAAAACTTGGGTTGAAATGTTACCCATGACATTAGTAATGAACGAGTTGAACGGAAATGAGAAATATCATTACCTCTCGTTTTCACTCCCTACCAACGCATCAAATCCCGCGACCATTCACGCCGGTGATATCATGCTCTACGGTTCTTCATGCCTCGTGGTGTTCTATAAAACTTTTGATACAAGTTATAGCTACACAAAAATCGGGCACATAGATAACCCCGCTAATCTTGCGGATGTTGTTGGGAACGGCAACATCAGTATAAAGTTTGAACCGGAGCAATCGACAGTAATTTCCGAGACAAAAGAGATAACGCATAATGAGGGAAACAGATAACGCTACAGCCTTGACGGCAAAAGAGTAAACAGTAATTGCAAAGGCATTTACATAAAAAACGGAAATAAATACCGATAAGTATATAATTATGAAAAAAGAAGTAATGATTCTGACCGGAGCCGGACAAATAGGCATGGCAATAGCTCGGCGCATGGGATATGGAATGAAAATTGTTATTGGCGACAGGAACTTGAACCATGCCGGGCATGTTTGCGACACGATGAACAAGGCAGGATTCGACACCGTGCCATTTGAAATGGACCTTGCCTCACGCGATTCCATACGTGCTCTGATAGATGAGGCCCACAAATACGGAGAGATTTCAATGTTAGTCAATGCTGCCGGTGTTTCGCCGAGCCAAGCATCCATAGAAACCATACTGAAAGTGGATTTGTATGGCACTTCCGTATTGCTTGAGGAAGTAGGAAAAGTTATCAAAACCGGAGGTACGGGCATCACCATATCAAGCCAATCTGGCCACCGTATGCCGGCTCTCACGCCGGAGGAAGACCGTCTTCTTGCCACGACACCACCCGAACAGTTACTTTCACTTGACATGCTACAACCACGTAATATAAGAGACACTCTGCATGCCTATCAGATGGCAAAGCGATGCAATGTGAAGCGAGTTATGGCGGAAGCCGTAAAATGGGGAGAACGTGGAGCGCGTATCAACTCTATCTCACCCGGCATCATTGTCACACCACTTGCTATTGACGAGTTCAACGGACCTCGTGGAGACTTCTACAAGAATATGTTTGCCAACTGTCCTGCCCGCCGA
>JBJFGK010000148.1:0-2602 GCA_051892655.1 Prevotella sp.
GATTATAGCCTGTTTAATCAAGTGCTTGGTTTGGTTTTTGGATATAAAATTTAAGTTCTACGCATTTGTCTCCACCGCATTTTATTAAATGACTTGGTAGAGATTTTATGCGTAATTTATTATGTTGGAGATAAAAGCGCCCGAACCGAGAGGTCCGGGCGTAATAATTATTATTTTGTGTTTCAGATTAGAATGTATAACCTACACGGAAGAATATTTGATAAGGTTTGCAGCTTTCACCTGCATCTTTTACTACATCAAGGAAGCCATACTCATAACCGACTTTGAGAGAAACTTTCTTATATTCTCCCATGATACCGCCTTGCCAACCGAAGTCAACAGATTTTGCACCTTCTGCATCGTCTTTGTTTACGAGGAAACCTACGTATGGACCTGTAAATATACCAACTTTGATTTCATCATCTTTAACAAAGTTCCATGAACCGTTAGCCTCTACCTGCAAGAAACCGGGATTCCATTTTTCGCCTAGCATTTTAAATCCTTTTGTCTGATAGCTAAGACCTGCAGCCCAATCAAAAGCTGTGTCGCCGAAAGGTTTTGTGTAGTCAACACCGATGTTAAGAGCGTTGAACTTGCTCTTTGCGCCATCACCATCGTTACCGGAAATGTTTGCCCCGTACCATACACGGATACCTGTCTGTGCACTTGCGCCGATTGCAACTATTGCAAGAACGGCAATTAGTAATACCTTTTTCATAATAAATTGTTTATTTAAGTTAGGTGTAAAAAGATAATTTAACACATTGCAAATATAGGCAAAATATTTATACGTGCAACTTTTTCAGCTTATTTTTTGCATGTATTATCGACAAAACAATCTTATTTTGTTCTGAAATTCTCTTTTTTTGTTCAAATTTACGTATAATAAAACATAGTGTCTACATAAAAAGAGAAAAACAAATGTATTTATTAGTGTAACATAATATATTTTTTTTTCCTATTTATAATATGTGTTGTTAATGAAACTGATATAAAAAGCAATGAAAAATTTTGCTAAAGCATAAAAAAGCATTATCTTTGCATTCGCAATTGTCCAATGGTGTAATGGTAGCACAACAGGTTTTGGTTCTGTTTGTGGTGGTTCGAATCCGCCTTGGACAACTTTTTAGTCAATATTCATTAAAAATCATACCTATATTATTTATCGGTGTGATTTTTTTTATAACTTTGTCCGTATGAATATTAATAGAGATACTAATTTTATATTATGAAAACAAATTACGAAGTTCGTTATGCAGCGCATCCGGAAGATGCTAAAAGTTATGACACGGCACGTATTCGTCGCGACTTTCTTATAGAGAAAGTATTTGTGGCAGACGAGGTTAATATGGTATATTCCATGTATGATCGTATGGTTGTAGGTGGAGCAATGCCTGTTAAAGAAGTATTGAAACTTGAAGCCATAGATCCGCTAAAAGCAGACTTCTTTACTACTCGCCGCGAAATTGGTGTATTTAATGTGGGTAAAGGCAAAGGCGTAGTCAGAGTAGGTAATGAAACCTTTGTTCTTGACTATAAGGAGGCTTTGTATATTGGGCGTGGCGATCGTGATGTATTTTTCAGTAGCGAGGATGAAACCACTCCTGCCAAGTTTTATTTCAATAGTGTGACTGCGCATAAAGAATATCCATGTAAGAAAGTATCCAAAGCTGATGCAGTGGTTGCCCATATGGGTTCTTTGGAGATGAGTAATGAACGCGATATTAACAAGATGCTTGTAAATCAGGTTTTGCCTACATGCCAGCTGCAAATGGGTATGACAGAACTCGCTCCGGGTAGTGTATGGAATACAATGCCGGCTCATGTACATAGCCGTCGCATGGAAGCGTACTTCTATTTTGAAGTTCCTGAAGATCAGGCTGTATGCCATTTTATGGGCGAAATGAATGAGACAAGGCACATTTGGATGAAAGGAGATCAGGCTGTTCTGTCTCCGGAGTGGAGCATTCATAGTGCTGCGGCTACTCATAATTATACTTTTATATGGGGAATGGGCGGAGAAAACCTTGATTATGGAGATCAGGATTTCTCAAAGATTACTGATATAAGATAAAAGTATTCGGAGAAGAGGTATAAACCTCTTCTCTACTCAGATATATACATATTTATATTGATACGCAGGAAATAATACTGAAACAACAATTAATATCATAACAATGGCAAACTTATTTTCATTAGAGGGTAAGAACGCATGGATTACAGGCGCATCTTACGGAATTGGATTTAACATTGCTAAGGCTTTTGTGGCTGCAGGCATCAAAACGATTATTTTTAATGACATAAACGAAACAGCTCTTGAGCGCGGATTGGCAAACTACAAAGAAGCCGGTATTGAAAATGTCAAGGGGTATGTATGTGATGTAACTAAGGAGGACGACGTAAAAGCTCTTGTGGAGAAAATTCATGAGGAAGTCGGACAGATTGATATCCTTGTAAATAATGCAGGAATCATTAAGCGCATTCCTATGCATGAGATGAAGAGGGCAGAGTTCCAGCAGGTTATAGATATTGACCTTGTTGGTCCGTTTATCGTTGCTTCTGCCGTTTTGCCTGAAATGATGGAGCGTCGTGAAGGAAAGAT
>JBJFGK010000149.1:0-2597 GCA_051892655.1 Prevotella sp.
AAGCATCAGGTGTAATCTGCAATGACTGTCCCCAGAAGAGGTAGTCGTTCATGATATCAGTATTTGTTACCTGTGTCTCACCTTCATGGGCAGCCGCATTGAAGAGCGGCAGATAGCCTTTCTTTGATTCAGGTATCATCTCGCCGACAGAAGACGCTTTGCCTGCGGCAACTTCTTCTTCCGTTGCCGCATGGGTAGCGACATATTTCTGCGCACGCGGACTGTCTATTGCATGAGTCTTGTCGTGGCGAGTCTCATAGTTGCCATAGTTAGGATAGATAGCAGTACCGCTACCCGTTCTCAGATATTTGATACCCGTAGTGTTGCCGGTTATCTCATCCTTACGGTAAGCATACTGATAGTCGCCGTTTGCAAAATAGTCTTTGACATATTGCAGACTTTCATTATCAACGAGATTATAACGAGCTTCAAGATAATATTGGTTGAGGTCATAAGCCACCTTTCCATACAAGAAGTCTTCATATGTATAACCTTCATACTTGTCTCCATTGAGACGATAAACGACAGGAGTATTTCCCGTTGAAGGCTTATATTCGAAGCAGCAATGATAATCTCCGTTATTTGTTTCTGCCAAAGAGCCGCTTGCCAATCCAAGATTATAGATCTTACCTTCATTAGTATTAATAAAGGTCTTACTCTGCGAAATACCGGAAATGACGTTACCGTTACCATGAATGATACCCTTGAAGGTTTGTGCTGCTTGGAAATCGTCCGGAACGGTTATATTGTTCTGTAAGACAAATTGTGCATACTGACCATAGCGAGGCACAGTAATCTTTTGATTTCCTATCTTAACTTCTTTAATATATTCAGGAGCACCTATGGTATCGACAAACTGCGTGAAAGCTTTAATGTCTTTCTGGTCGCTGATATAGATACGCGGTTGGGCAAACGTTTTAGGTTCACTGCTTGCACGTGCCACTGCTTCGGCAAGATGCAGGTTTACACCGGCAGCATGCGGATCCATTTGGTGATAGTTGTGTACAACAAGTGTATCATTTTTAAGCATCGGAGCAGAGAAGATACCTTCAAGACGATTCATCGTAACACCCAACTGCACCTTGTATCCGTTCATGAAGTAATAAGCGGGAATATCAAGATAGTCCTCAGTGTTGTTATAATAACATCCTGCAAAGAGTCCTGTGCCCTTATCATCGCCTAATTTGAATACGTCATAATTTTCAGCCGTACCATCGGTTAACCATGCATCATCAGCATTAAAGTCTTTTCCGATACGCCAATAGTAACCATTTGCAGCGAAAGAGTCATCGGCATCGATAGTTACCTTGTCTTTCTTAAGACGTATAACCTCACCCGGAAGAGCGCAGTTCTCAATGGTAATGTTACCTGCGATATCCGGACCTTGTACATATTCTATTGTAAGGTCAATGGTGTAGGTGTTATAGCGTTTAAGCATGGCATAAACAGTATTATCTATGTCAACTCCGGTTTCACCTACCTCTGTCTTTGTATATGTACTCTCGCTCTCGTTACGTTTGTAGATTTCATTAAGATCTATCTCTTGATACAGATTAAACTCTCCGGTTCTGTAGTAGTAAGTTTTACCTGTTTCAAGTTTGGTAACAGCAGTATATTTATCATCTTCATTCTTAATGTAAACCTTATCAAGCAGAGCCAAATGGTCTTTAATATTTGACATCGTACCGGTATAAGTACCACCGGCACCTACATCATAGGTCTTTGCTTCTCCTGCAAGCACCACTGTTGCCTTGTAAGGCTTTGAAAGATGGGCATTATAGTATTCAGAAGTAGAGTTGTCAACATTATCAGAAAGCATGAACAATATCTTCGGATAGCTAATAAACTCATCTGTTGGAAGTGTTTTACTTGTATAATCCACATCAGATTCCGCCTTCATTCCATTGAGTGGTAATGTAGCATAGAAACCGTCGCCTTCTGAATAACTACCGTTAAGCAAAGGAGTATCGGGCGCACTGATATAAAGTTTGTATTGGTCTTTTACATTGTTACCGTCATGATCCTTAGCACCTGCTTCATAATTACGTTTAGAAAGGTCGCACTCATAGCCTTCATAGTCACGTTGCTTGGTAAATTCTATTACTTTCAGCTCCTGTGTCGGCTTCATACCTGATAGCACCATAATCTCATCATTGCTGCTGAAGAACTTGTTGCTACCCTTTGATGTATAGCCGGTAATATGGGCATTATAGTAATAGTTGTAACCGGTTACATACCAATAGTGGATTTCAGCACCGGCAGGCTGGGCAGCCTTACTGTCATAACCTTTCGGGAAACAATCGTCAACAATATAGCGGTCTACCGACGACGCGGGGAACACGAAGTTTCCTGTTGTCTCAAGGAAGTCTTCTGTTTGTTGTTCATCATCAGCGGCACGTTTGTGAATATTGTCGGCATAGACATAACCGCCACCTTCGTCCTCGCGAACATCAATGAGGTTCATCTCAATAACTCCATAGATAGGACCGTAATATGTCTTATCGACAATTACATCACTGCTATCCTTGAGTTCCTGTACATTCTGTATCTTCAAAGCATAACCGGAAGCAATACCTATCATATTTTTTGCGGTTCCG
>JBJFGK010000150.1:0-2596 GCA_051892655.1 Prevotella sp.
TAAACATAATCAATAATGATTACGGCTATTTCGTAATATGCCTTTTCGCACCGCTTGTTGAGGAAATAGTGTTTCGCGGGGCTATACTGCGTGCTTTGTTGGAACGTTATTCCAACCGTTGGATACCTATATTGATATCGGCATTGCTGTTTGCCTTAGTCCACATGAACCCCGCCCAGATGCCCCATGCGTTTATTGTAGGAATACTGCTTGGCTGGTTGTACTGTCGTACAGGCAGTATTATACCGGGCATAATCATTCATTTTGTAAACAATACGGTGTCTTTTGTCATAGCCAAGATATATATTCATCAACCGGACATATCGTTGCAGGAACTTTATGGAGGCGATAATACAAAGGTGTTGTTGTCACTCGTTTTCTCGTTGATGATATTCATACCTGCAATATACCAGATATGGGCGTTGACAAAAAAGAAAGCAAACTCTTAGAAAATCATTTTTCTGTTTTCTTTGAAAAGCGATAATATACGGATATCAGAATTTATAGCTTATGAACGACATCTTATATATGCGTCGATGCCTGCAATTGGCTGTGTCGGGACGTCAGAACGTCAAATCCAATCCGATGGTTGGTGCTGTTATCGTTGCAGAAGACGGTCGCATAATAGGCGAGGGATATCACGTCAGATATGGAGAAGGGCATGCAGAGGTCAATGCCTTTGCTTCGGTAAAGGCGGAAGACGAGATGCTTTTGCCTAAATCGACGGTCTATGTTAGTCTGGAACCATGTTCCCACTATGGTAAAACGCCACCCTGTGCAGACTTGATAATAAGCAAAGGAGTGAAACGCGTAGTCGTAGGTTGTATAGATCCTTTTGCCAAAGTAAGTGGTAACGGCATAAGAAAACTGCGTGATGCAGGTATTGATGTTACTGTCGGTGTATTGGAAAAAGAGTGTTTGGACATTAACAGACGCTTCATTGTGTATAATACTCTTAAACGTCCGTACATCATTTTAAAGTGGTGTCAGACTTTAAATGGGTATATTGATGATAATTATCATCCTACATTGCTATCTACACCATTTACCCGGATGCTCACACATAAGTTGCGTGCCGAGTGCGAAGCAATACTTGTAGGACGTATTACGGCAGAACGTGACAAGCCGAAGCTTAATGTGCGTTTGTGGCATGGCTCCAATCCTTTCGTTATTGTTATAGACCGCAATATTCCTTTTGATGAATCTGTAGATTTTGACCGTCCTGTCATACCTCAATTGCTGGATTTTCTTTATAAAAAGAACATACAATCGCTTCTTGTAGAGGGTGGCGCGAAGACTCATGAACATTTTATCAAGTCGGGATGTTGGGACGAGATAAGAGTGGAAATAGCACAGAAAACAGTAATGGCGGGAACTCCGGCTCCCGAACTGCCCGATGATGTTGAGGTAATAGACGACAAGCAATATGACGGCAATAGGATTGTCACTTTCCGCCATAGGAATAAATAGTTGCATTATAATTATTGCATATTATCAGGTTATTAAATAATGATGAAATCATGATAAATGACAAGACATATCCTTCAATAATGTCAGGCAAGAAATTGCTTTATGTACATGGGTTCGGCTCTTCCGGCTCCTCCGGAACGGTAGCGAGAATACGTGAAATGTTGCCATCTGCCGTTGTTGTTGCGCCTGATTTGCCCCTTCATCCGGCAGAAGCAATGGAGCTGCTTAATGATGTCTGTAGATCGGAGAAGCCTGATTTGATTGTCGGAACATCTATGGGCGGTATGTACACCGAAATGTTATACGGTCATGACCGCATAGTTGTCAATCCTGCTTTTCAAATGGGAGAGACAATGATTAAGCACGGACGTCTCGGAATGAATACCTATCTCAATCCAAGAAAGGACGGAGTGCAGGAGTTTTATGTTACAAAACCTCTCGTGGAAGAGTATAAAGAGATATCAAAACATTGTTTTTCAAACATAACGGCAGACGAACAGAAGAAGGTTTACGGGCTGTTTGGCGATAGTGACGATGTGGTTGACACACGAGAGCTTTTTGCTTCTCATTATTGCAATGATATCTCTTTTCATGGAGGGCATCGTCTTAACGACAAGGCTTTAATACATGCAGTCATTCCGGTAATAAGATGGATTGATGACAGTCAGGAGGGACGCGAACGTCCGTTGATATATATTGACATCGAAACATTGCGTAACAAGCATGGCGAACAAATGCCCAGCGCTATGAAAGCATACGGCTTCTTGTTGGAAAACTATAATGTCTTTGTTGTTGCAAATTCTCCTATGGGTAATCATGAATATTATAAAGATGTTTCAGAATGGGTGCAAGATATAGTTAATGTGCCCGCTTGGCAACATCTTGTATTTACTTCGCGTAGGGATATAATATATGGTGACTATCTCATTGATACTTCTGATAATGCCACTTCGGCTGATTTTATGGGTACTCATATAGTCTTCGGTAGCGATACGTTTAAGACGTGGGATGATATTATTGAATTTTTCAGCCGTCTGGGCGGACAATGAAAGGATGTAACATATACAATTCATGGGTCAGAGGATTTTTCCGGTGGGCGGGGGAAGATGTCGGAGTATAGTGTTAT
>JBJFGK010000151.1:0-2588 GCA_051892655.1 Prevotella sp.
GTGTCGGACAGGTCTTCGAAGCCGCCATTCCTATTGCCATTATTGCCGTTGGCGTTTCTACGGCATCAAAGCGTCGTAACGCATTAGGCGAGAATGTCATCATCCAGAGTATCGGCGCTTGTTCGGGAGCAGTGGTTGCAGGTGCCATATTTACCTTGCCGGCCATATATATTCTTAAAGCCAAATATCCTGAAATGAGTGCTTCGTTCATTGAAATATTTTTAAGTTCGCTTCTTGGCGGAGTGCTTGGCATATTGTTTCTCATACCTTTCCGCAAGTATTTTGTAAGCGACATGCACGGAAAATATCCGTTCCCTGAGGCTACGGCAACAACTCAGGTGCTTGTGAGCGGTGCCAAAGGCGGCAAACAGGCCAAGCCGTTGCTGCTGGCAGGTCTTGTTGGTGGTCTCTATGACTTTATTGTTGCAACTTTCGGTTGGTGGAATGAGAATTTCACGACCCGTATTGTCGGTTGGGGAGAGATTCTTGCCGATAAGGCAAAGCTAGTTTTCAAGGTCAATACCGGTGCTGCCGTTCTCGGTCTCGGATATATTGTGGGACTCAAATATGCCTTTATCATTTGTCTCGGTTCGCTTGCCGTGTGGTGGCTTATTGTGCCCGGCATGTCGATACTGTTCCACGACACGGTGCTTAATCAGTGGAATCCGGAGATAACTTCTGCTGTCGGCGCCATGTCGGCAGAAGAGATATTCAGTGCTTATGGCAAGTATATAGGTATCGGCGGCATTGCTATGGCGGGCATTATAGGCATTATAAAGTCGTGGGGTATTATCCGCGATGCCGTATCGCTTGCTGCAAGAGAGATGAAAGGCGGTAAGAACGATGCCGAAAGCCAGTTACGCACACGTCGTGACATATCGTTCAAGATAATACTTATAGGTGCTGCGGCAACGATATTGCTGACTTTTATTTTCTTCTGGATAGGAGTGATGAAAGGCAATCTGCTGTTTGCCCTTGTCGGTATCGTGCTTGTCACGGTCATAGCATTCCTTTTCACCACCGTTGCAGCCAATGCCATTGCCATTGTCGGCTCTAATCCGGTGTCGGGAATGACGCTTATGACTCTTATTCTTGCCTCTGTTGTCATGGTGGCTGTAGGGCTTAAAGGTACAGGAGGCATGGTTGCAGCACTTATCATGGGCGGAGTGGTGTGTACTGCCCTTGCCGTTTCGGGTGCGTTTATTACCGACTTGAAGATCGGTTATTGGCTTGGCTCAACTCCTAAGAAGCAGGAGACATGGAAGTTTCTAGGCACTCTTGTCTCTGCCGCTACGGTTGGCGGAGTCATGATATTGCTTGACAAGACTTACGGCTTTGCAAGCGGTCAGCTGGCGGCACCGCAGGCAAATGCTATGGCGGCGGTCATTGACCCTCTGATGAACGGCATTGATGCGCCTTGGATACTTTATGCCATAGGTGCACTTATCGCCATTGTGCTTACATGGATGAAAGTTCCGGCTCTCGCTTTTGCGCTTGGCATGTTTATTCCTATTGAACTCAACACCCCGTTGCTCATCGGCGGTGCCATAAACTGGTTTGTTACGACACGCAGTAAGGACAGTAATGTCAACAAAGAGCGTGGCGAGAAAGGTACGCTTATCGCAAGCGGATTTATTGCCGGCGGTGCTCTGATGGGTGTTGTCAGCGCATTGTTACGATTTGGAGGCATAAATCTTGTCAACGAGACATGGCTTGCCAATCCGCTGTCAGAGCTTTGCTCACTCGTAGCCTATATTTTATTGATAACTTATTTTATAAGAGCGACAAAGAAATAAGTATAATCCTTATTTATAACAGACGGCGTTGCATGACCTTCTTGTAGCGCCGTCTGTTTTTTTACTGCAAGTGATGATACATTCTCAATAGTTGCCGACGATAATTGTAATTGTTAAAAATCAGTTTGTTTATTTTGCAAAAAGACAACGTTGATTGTTAACAAACCTTACTATGCTGTTTAGAGGTCGTAAAGAGCCTTTTTACGACTCCTAAAGAGCCTTTTTGCGAGTCGGAAAACACTGTATTTCAAATAGCAATCAAGCGTGCTTAAAAACGTGGGTTGAATAGTTGAAAATCGGCTGTATTTTACCTGTTATTTTGTTCCGCTTTCATGGCTGTTATAAATCCGTCAATGGCTTCTTTTGTGACATGTTGCATGACAACGATATGTGAAAGATTGCCTCCGAAACGGTTGTCATGGCTGTTGGCAAGATTGTATTTCCTGACTATCGCCTCAGAGGGACGCGTAAAGAAAACGGTGTTGCTGTAAGTGTTGTTCCAACATCTTACGCCGATGGCTGTCAGTTGTTCTTTCAGATAGCGTGTGTTTTCCATTATACGTGTAGCCTGTTCCGTCCAGCCCTTGTCACCGACGGTCTGTATAAGCCACCAGAATTTCAGAGGTTCAATACCCGACCGGGAACAGTTTATCATACGCATATCGGCATTGAGATACGGTATGTCGTATGTTGTTTGGTTGTCATAAACATCACGGGTTGTGATAAACAGACCGCACGGACTATCTATACCGAAGAACTTATGTCCGCTGATTGATATTGATTCAAAATCGG
>JBJFGK010000152.1:0-10124 GCA_051892655.1 Prevotella sp.
TATCATCATAGAGCATCTTCCATCGTCCTTTGTAATTTTTGCTACGGCATCTAAATTATCCTGCAGCTTTTTCATATCTATAACCAGTTTCGGATACATATACTTCCTCCTTGCTATCCTTTCCAAAATTATTTTTTTCCTCTTTGTTGAACTTGCCGTCAACTATTACGTTTTCATTAAATACAAGATCTCTCGTCAACCGGAAATAATCTCCTGAAAAATCAGTTGTTATTGATACATTAATGATATAACTCAAATTCGCCAAGTCCTGACAGGTTGATATCAGATAAGGGTCTTCTTTGGTTCCGCTTCCGCCACTAAACGTCTTCTCCGGCATTTCCGTAGGCCAAGACCAATCTTCGGCGGCATGAATCTGATTTAAATTACTCCAATTTAATAAATTGGCATACAGCGCCAATATAACAATTATCAGTTTTTGTCTCATTGTTTTCGCTATTATATTGTTTATTATATATTTATATTAGACATATTTTTAAACATAGCTCCCATTTTTATCCAACAGGGATTTGTTTTCGTTCTTGTATCTTTGTGATGCGGTCGCAAAGCACTTGTGTTCGTTTTAATACGGCATATAGCCGCCTTCAGGCTCATTTTCTTCGTTTGCTTCACCTCCATAACCGATTCTCGTACTTCCTTCAGAGTTAAAACTGGAACTAAGGGCAATAAACGACTCGGTCTGCAACATATATGCCTCAATTAAAGGCTTGATATATTCTTGTCTTTTCATCGTAATCTTATTTTTTCAGGAGTTTCTTCCCGTTTGTTATATACAATCCTTTATTCATTGTTTTTACTTGTCGGCCTTGCAGGTCATAGATCCGGGCTTTTGCATTATCAGCTCCCTTAGCGTTGACATTGCGTATGCCGGTTGTCGAACTGTCATCGTGAATAACCGTAGCCTGCGCTATTTCCGCAGGTCCGCCAGACAAAGACGATGCCTTGAACCAACAACGCAAACCGTAAGACAATATCGGTCTGTCGGATACGACGCGATAAAACTTATCGTCCTGCAGGAAGTAGGCATTAAAGTCATCGCCACTCTCAATATATTTTATCATCGGTGAACCTATCATTGTGAACTCTATGGTGTTGCCTTCGTCTGTTACTGCATTTTCCGTCAAGGCGACATATTCATCCATTGTCATTCCATTCAATCCAAGTACGACGGCGGAAGATATATCATATAACTGTCCTGCAACCGAAGGTTTGATTATATATGGTTTGTAAGCCTCGACACCTGAAGCCGTTACGTCTTCAAAGTTGATAGTGTAGGCGTCCGTCGATGAACTGTAGGTTACCGAAGAGAGTTTTTCAAGCACCACGTCATCGCCGAAAGTGGCTTTCAACTGTTCGGCTGTCATGGCGAACGGCACACAGAGGGTGTTCCACTTACCGGCATAGAACTTGCGATACAGCTTGACATTGGCTGTTGTAGAGCCTGTATATCCTACAAGCAATGACTTGAGGTAAGAATCTGTCTCACTGAAAAGTATGTAATCATTCAAAGAAATAGATGTATATTCGGATGTACCTGTTCCTTCTATTGCAGCATAGGCCGTGAAAGGTTTGGCTGTATGATTTTCAGAGTCGTATGACAGTTTGCTCTCGCTTGCTATATTACACTCTTTTTCATTGAAAACAAGGTTTTTAAATGTACCTACAAGCGAACTTGTCTCGTCAGCCTTTTGCGGTTCACTCACAATATTACCATGCATAATGAGGTTGAAATCCCCCAATTCTGTCGGAATATAAGCAATAAACGGCACTCCGGCAGGAACGGAGTCGCACTCAATGACATTCATACTGCCGTAAGTAGGCTGGTAAGCACCACATATCTTAAGGATGCCTCCCGCCGGAATGTCTTCTTTTTTTACATCACAAGGCAGGCAAAGGGTGTGCCAACCATCGTTTTCTGCCTTTACGGTGTATTTGAGAATGCCTCGATGTGACGTCGCATTGTCGTTGAGGCGTAACTTTAAATCGGTGTCGGCATCAAGTTCACAGCGATTAAGACTCTCCTGTCCGGTAGAAGGGGTATAGATTGCGAGATTGTGCATAAGCCAAATCGCATTATCATTGTAATTATCATCGGCTGTATAGTTCAGGATAACATTCTTGTCATAGGTATCTATAGCATCTATATAGGTTGAATTGCCGTCCGGATCAGTAACAGCGTAGGTCTTTGTAAACCCGGGCAAGACCGGACGGTAATATCCCTGTTGAAAAGGACTGCCTAAAGTCGATGCCAACGAACGGAATTGGCTCTCATCAGTAATTTTTTGCGGTAATAACGCGTCGTAAACTTCTTTATTCCCGATTCCATATTTTATTATTTCATTACAAAGCCAAAAACTGTTATCAGCAGAACTTCGAGATGCGGTATAATATTCATAGCCCACAATACCGCCGAAATAGTATTCTATTGGTCCACCACCTATCAATTCTTCGGCTTCCGCGAGATTATTTTCGGCAGCCTCGATATATTCTCCAATATATCCGACAAATGTAAGATTAGTGTGTACAAAGCAGTTTTTGTTTGGTTGAGCGGAAAAGGCTGTTATTCCTCCGACATATAAAGGTCCAAAAAGTGACACATCATCAACTCCTTGTAATATCAAGTCGCCAACGAAATAGCTGTTTTGCACGGCTTGCGTATTATTGCAGGCGATACCGGCAAGGTATGCAGGTACATCCGGTTCTTGTCCTACACATTCAATGGTTCCCGATACATAACAGTTTTGAATAATTGCGCTGCCTTGATCAAGAATGGCGGCGCTATGCCCGTTTAAGCCTTTGTTTACTACATTTAACATAGACAGGTTTTTTATTGTGCCATTGGCATAACCGAACAAAGCTCCGTTGTCGAGGTGCATGTTATTGATATAATGACCGTTCCCATTGAAGGTACCGTCAAACGAATTATCAGCAGTTCCGATAGGAGTAAACGGTTCGTCGCTCATGTTTATGTCGGCAACGAGCTTGAAATACATCATACCCGTAATTTGCTTACTATCCTCGTTGATACCTTTCGCCAATGCACGCAGTTCTTCTTCGCTGCTTATCTGATATGGATCGTCAGAAGTTCCCGCTCCGGGAAGTGATATTACCATACCACCGCAAGAGTACAGCAAGGGGAGACCGTCGAGGTCGCTACCAACATCACTTATAACGCCCCACATGCCGTTATCAAAGAAAGGTTTATTTTCTCTAAATTCAGAACCCTCTGTATATTTAAAGTTTCCAAATACTGTCGCATTCGCTTCTTCGCGTGAATGATTGGGGCTACCAGACCAAATATTATTATTATCTAAATCATCCTTATTATTTAAATAATAATATACATCTGTAATTCCGTTATTTTCACCTGTTAGACCGTTTGCGGTATTAAAGATAAAGCCGAAACTCAAATTGTCAAGAATACATATTCCCGGTTCTGTTCTTGTGCCATATTTTTCCTTATCCTCTTTTTCCAAATCAAAAGGAATCTCATTGGCTAACTGTATATTCAAGCATCTTCTCATGCATGGGAGCCGTCCTGAATTACGAAAATCAATCAATACAAGTCCGGCAAAATGGGCAGAAACAGTTTTCACGCGTCCCTTCAGCTTGAAATTTCCATAGTTGACACAATCTTCCAAAGTGCCCCAATCAGGGATAGCATACACCAAACCGGCAGCCTTTAGATCATCTATTACGGTGTAAGAATCCGGTCCCGGACCAATAATAAAATCTCCCATATTGGCACATTTATACATTTTCACATATCCGGTAACTAATAAACTATTTGTAGGATCAGCAAATCCTAAAATGCCACCTATTCGAAGATTTCCTACTCCGGCATCATGATTTCCTTCATGAGCATCATAGATAAAATTCATCTTGTTTACACAAGAATAAAAACTAATGTCGTCTTTCAGCACATGGCCTACGATACCTCCGACATTGCCATTTGCCCCTTGAGAGTCAGTTTCCGTACCGACAATGTTTATCTTACCCGTTGTCTTGCAATTGGTTAATGTTCTCACGTAACCCATATTCTTTGTCGCCAAACCTATTATACCTCCGAGAGTGGTATTTGAAAACTTACGGCCTATGAAATGTACGTTGGCTGAGCAAGATGTAAACTGAGCGTTATATTGGGATGTTCCAATAATGCCGCCGACAATACATCCCGTGGTTGCTATGTCTATAATAGAGTTCTCAACATGGCAGTTTCTCATGGTATGGTAATCACCGCGTCCGGCTATTAATCCGACATATTCGGCACCATCCTGGACGCATATATAGGAGTCTTTGATAGTGAGATTTTCTATCGCACCGTCTTCAACGGAACCGAAAAGCCCGACATGATGACAACCGGCAGTATTGGCAGACATATAAAGACCTTTTATGGCATGACCCCCTCCATTGTAATTCCCTTCAAAGTCGTCATCCATTATTATACCATAGTCGCCAATAGGCATCCATTCACACGGAGAATTTTCATAGGTGTAAGTTCCTTCATCAAAATTGATGTTGAGTTCATTAAGTACTATATCATTTGTCTGCAGGAAATAATCGCCATCAAAATCTTCACCTTCTTCACTTACAAGATAGGCAAGTGCCGCAAGGTCTTGCGGTGTGGAAATAAGATAAGGACTATCTTCCGTGCCTTTACCGCCACTAAACTTTCCGTTGGGCTTTTCATTAATGTAAGGCCACTCAAATGCTTTTAATGTGAAAATTTACCTTCAGCGAAAATAAATGCCGTAAGAAGGAGTAGAATAGCGCTTAAACGTGATTTCATCATGTTTATAAAAGTTTAAAAAATATTATTCCCTAATTAGTTTTTATGGAGACATAAGGTAACAAAAACATATTGTTTTACAAAACATTCATAAAATAAAATAAATATATAAATTATAAACAACTGACAATCAGGCGTGTTTAAGGTGTTGCCCTTCTCCGGACGGGACATTTAAAATTTTCGTCTCTGTTTGCTAAAACCAGAATATTGTATAACTTTGCAAGTGTTTTCAACAATCGAGGTTTCCGTATATGGATATTATACAAAGGATCATGTGTGACGGACAATTGCCTGTAATAACATCTTTCCTGCTTGGGCTGATAGTGGCAGTACATCCTTGTCCTCTTGCGACCAACATTGCAGCCATGGGATATATTGCACGTAATACAGGACACGGGAAACAGGTTTTTGCAAGCGGTCTATATTATACTTTAGGACGTATTACGGCATATTCGTTGCTCGGAGCTGTATTATATTTTATTTATAAAAGCGGAGCGGACATATTACATCTTGGCGACATGTTCGGCTTATGGGGCGAAAAGATATTGGCGCCTGTCCTGATTGTCATAGGTCTATATTTTATCTTCCAACGCTTCTTACACAAAAAAGGTGAGCATTGCGCAAACGTAAACGCCCATGCCGGACGTTTTCACGGGCGGTGGGGAAGTTTTCTATTAGGGGTTATCCTTGCATTGTCGTTCTGTCCTGAGAGCGCGATAGTCTATTTCGGGATGTTAATGCCATTGTCGGCGAAAGCGGACGGAGGTGTTTTTCTTCCGATAGTATTCTCCATCGCGACGGCAATACCTGTTGTCTTGCTGGCATGGACGGTTTCTTTCGGCCTGTCGGACATTATCTTTAAAGAGCGTATGTTCATCGTACAACGCTGGATAAACACGGTTTGCGCCTTATTGTTCATAGCCGCAGGATTGTACATGATGTTTGAATGAGATGCTATCATCCTTCTTCATCAAGCCTGTTACGCCACAAGTATTTACGTGTCTCATGCACTATTATTCCGCTAAGGAACAGTAACGAGAGCAGATTTGGTATTGCCATTAAAGCATTCATACAATCGGAAATATTCCAGACCATTTCCAGATTCATTACACTCCCTAACATTACCGCCAATATATATATGATACGGTAGCCGGTTGTCCACTTCTTACCTTTAAGGTATTCTACGGAACGTTCTCCGTAAATCTCCCAACCGATAATGGTGCTAAATGCAAATGTCATAAGTCCGAATGTAAGCAATATTGTTCCTATTACGGGTATCTTTCCAAATGCCATTTTGGTTAAAGTCGCACCATTTTCACAGCTTATGTCAGGATATGCCATAATACTGCTAACGATGACAACTCCCGTCAAGGCGCATATTACGACCGTATCCCAAAACGTTCCGCTTGCCGAAACCAACGCTTGCCTTACGGGATTGCGTGTCTGGGCAGAGGCTGCGACAATAGGAGCCGAGCCCATTCCTGACTCGTTGGAGAACAATCCGCGCGCTATGCCATATCGTGCTGCCAGCATTATGGTGCTTCCGACCATCCCTCCCCCTGCCGCCTGAGGCATAAAAGCGGAAGAACAGATGAGTTTTATTGCCGGCCAGATAAAATCATGGTTTATTATGAGTATTGTTATACAGCCTAACACATATAAAGCAGCCATCATTGGTACCAGCATGGCACATACGCGTGCAATACTTTTTATGCCACCGATAATAACTGCGCCTGAAAGAGCACATATTACCAGCCCGGTAATCCATGTTTCTATACCGAAGGTTTCTTGTGTCAGTGTTGAAATGGCATTGGCCTGGACGGTATTTCCTATGCCCAACGCCGCTATTGACGTGAACAAGGCAAACGCTATCGCCATTTTTTTCCAGCCGAGTCCGCGTTCAAGTGCATACATGGGGCCACCGACCATACGTCCGTCTTCCGTCTTGATGCGGTATTTTATAGCCAACAGCCCCTCAGCATATTTTGTCGATATGCCAAAAAAGCCCGTCAGCCAGCACCAGAGCACGGCTCCGGGCCCTCCCAAAGCAACGGCTGTCGCCACACCGATGATATTTCCGGTACCTATAGTCGCCGCCAAAGCGGTTGCCAATGCGCCGAATTGCGACACATCTCCTTTGGAGGTATCGTCTTGTTTGATAGAGAGCCTGATTGCCGTAAACAATTTCCGTTGCGGGAATTTGAGCCTTATTGTGAGAAACAGATGCGTTCCGAGCAATAAGACAATCATTGGCCACCCCCATAAGAAAGAACCCGCTTCGCTGAAAAATGTATTTATTGCATCCATAAAATAAATGTCGTTAAGTATATGACGTTATCTTTATTATTCAAATGAAAATCTTTGTTTTATCCGGCAATGCTATCTTTTTATCGTTATTACGACATGTGTATCGCTCTTGCCTGTAATGTTTTCTATCATCTTCCGGATCTGTGATCTGGCATTGTCTTCAGCCGCCTTGATATTGTCTGCGCCAAGCCCTCTGGCTTTCATCTTTTCTTTTGCGGACACCAGCATCCGCGCCCTGTCGGCATCGCTCCATTGTCCCGACTGATAGAAACTTTTAGTGCGGGCTTCGTCAATAAAGTTTTCGTCTAACAGTCTTATCTTCGGCAAAACAACCTTTATGGTGTCATTGATTGTGCTGATCCAGCCTTCTTCTACGTCATTCATGTCAAATCCGAGCCGTAATGTACCATAATAGATGCGTATGAGACAGTCTTCTCCCAACCATCTTTTTCTCAACGTATCTACAATCTCCTCATCTTCAATAGACAAGAATTCCCATTGTCCTGTTTCTTTCAATGCCGTTATCTGTGCCGGAGTCAGATTGATTCTGTTGTCGGAACTGACCTCAATGCGGTTGCCGGAACATTTGTATAACAGTAACACGAACAGAGTGATAACGATTATAACTAATGTCAATAGTGCCGACGTCCTGAAATTTATATATCGTGTCATGATATTTTCATGCTTTTTGGTGGTCTTGCCGTTGTTTTCCTTTTCCATTGTGCTTCTTGTTTGGCGATATGATATATCCGTAAGAAACTTGGCATTGTCAATTTATATGTTCTTATTCATGGATGTTTTCATTATTCACGCTTTTTATCTGACGGATGCCACTGTCGTCGAATGTTATGATTATATTGCTTTCATCATATCCCATTTGTGTTATCATCGGTATTATAACATTTGCCGCACCCTTTTTTGCCGTTTCCACTATGCCGGAATGTTGCATGTTTTCCAGTATCGACTGCTTTCCCTGATTGGCATATTGTGTAAGTTCTTCGTCGCTGAATGTTCTTCTTGAAAATCTTACGTCTCTTCTTATGCCCTCATGGTCTATGCTGCTTGATGTCATAACCACCTGCGGATATGGCAATAGTATTTCTATTTTATTACCTGTGCGCCTTATATTGTCCGAAGAAAAATTCTCTAAATCAATATAAGCCTTAAAGGTTGCATCCATAGGAATGGCTATCTTTCTTTCGGAAAAAGGTACCGACAACTCAAAATCATTATCAAACAGCCGACCTTTTATCTTTATGTCATCATCGTGGGTTATTATCTTGTGAACCCTACATTCGGCAGTATATAGTCTTGAACAGCTTTTTATCTGCGTGACAAACAATCCGACAGTGTCTATGTCAGGCTTATCGCTACCGGCAGCTGACCGGTCAGAATTGCATGCCATTGTCATAATCATAGCCATTATGACATATACGACTATTGTCTTGTTGAAGTTTAAACCTTGTTTCATGGCTTCAAAAGTAATCATTTATTTGCTTACTAAGTCTTTTCTTAATTTATTTTCTTAAAAAAGGCGTAATTATTTGGTGGTTTAAAAAAAATATCATACTTTTGCACACGCTTAATAAGAAAGCTGGCGATTAACATCGCGGAGTGGAGCAGTTGGTAGCTCGCCAGGCTCATAACCTGGAGGTCATTCGTTCGAGTCGGATCTCCGCAACTAAAATAGTCCGAAAACCTTTTAAACAAAGGGGATTCGGGCTTTTTACGTTAAATATATCGGACAAAATCGGGACAAAATTTTTCATAAAAAACAGTCTCCGGCGATATTTCGCTATCCGAAAGGAACGCAGGCGGGGCTAATATACAAAGGTCTCAGGAAATATTTACGTTATCCGAACGGAACATAATCGGGACAAAAAGTTAGGTTCATTGGAAGTTTCACTTTAGTCCTTTCTTTTTTTACACATAGCCTCGATACTGAGCCGTGTCGGGGCTTTTAATGTTTAAAACTTCAGAAATATCTGTCTATGCTGCCTCGCCACGCAGCTTACGGTACTCCTTTGTACGTGCGCTCAATATGTCGAGTTGCTTTTTCGCTTCTTCGGCATTGAGTGTTATCTTGGTTACAAATTCTTGAAAATTGCTTGCCATAATAAAACCGCTACTTTTGTTTACTTCACAAAAATAGCGGTCTATATAGGATAATAAAAATACTTAATCAGAAAATATCATCCCAAGTATCCTTCTCATTTCCGGAACTATCTTTTTTTGTAGAACGAAATGCACTAACTAATAGTATAATCAGTAATATAGTCTTAATTATAGTAACCATAGTTTGATTCCTTTCTTTGCCGTAAAGATAGACCATTAATTTTATTCCGGCAAGAAAAATGCCCTAAATTTCAATAGGGATTTCCCTATCATCGTCGTCGCCGGCTTTCGCTGCCTCGTCACGCAGCTTACGGTACTCCTTTGTACGTGCGCTCAATATGTCGAGTTGCTTTTTCGCTTCTTCGGCATTGAGTGTTATCTTGGTTACAAACTCTTGAAAATTGCTTGCCATAATAAAAACCGCTACTTTTGTTTACTTCACAAAAATAGCGGTCTGTATAGGATAATAAAAATACTTAATCCATGTCTTCTCCCCACGGGGTCTTTTCGTGCTTAGAGTCTTTAGACCGAACAGACTCTCTGAAAGTAACAACGAAAAAAATTATAAATAAAATAACCTTTAACATAGTTTGATTCCTTTCTTTGCCGTAAAGATAGACCATTAATTTTATTCCGGCAAGAAAAATGCCCTAAATTTCAATAGGGATTTCCCTATCATCGTCGTTGTCGGCGTTTTCCGACGCTTGCTCCGTCACCGCATCAAGCACACGTTGCAATACTTTGCCCAGACGGCGGTAAGCACGTGCCATATCACGGCTACGACTGTCGTCAAGGAAAAAAAACAGACTGTATCGTTTTAATCACGATACAGTCTTTAGCGGAGAGCCTCTTGTCGGATTCGAACCAACGACCCCGAGATTACAAATCACGTGCT